>CAYGBP010000006.1:0-2549 GCA_964348105.1 uncultured Nitrospirota bacterium | reverse complement strand
ACTCTGCTCGACCGCACCATTCTGCTGTACGGCAGCAGTAACAGCCGCACACACCAGAACCGCAACTATCCCCTGATCGTGGCCGACCCTGTGGCCCGTCACGCCATCTGGATCACTCTGCTCTTCGTCTTCCTGTCCACGGCCTTGGAAATCCTTCTCGGTCTGGGGATTGCCATCGTCATTCATCAGCAATTCAAGGGCCGTGGATGGGTCCGGGCAGCCGTCCTCATTCCCTGGGCCATTCCGACGGTGGTGGCCTCTCAGATGTGGCGGCACATTTTCAATGATCAATACGGCCTGGTCAACCTGATGCTTTTTGGTGAAGAGGTCACGCGCTATATCCCCTGGCTCGCCCATCCGGCCTCCGCCTTCCTGGCGATCGTTCTGGCCGATGTCTGGAAGACATCCTCCTTCGCCGGGCTGTTGATCCTGGCCGGGCTGCAGATCATCCCCGATGAACTGTATGACGCCGCCAGGATCGACGGGGCCAATGCTTGGCAGCGATTCTGGCGCATCACGCTCCCTCTGCTGCGACCGGCACTGCTGATCGCTCTGCTCTTCCGGACGATGGACGCATTTCGGGTTTTCGATCTGGTTTTTGTGATGACCCAGGGCGGTCCCGCGGACGCCACCCAGGTCCTGCAGTATTACGGATATAAGACGATGTTCACCGAGGGGATGCTGGGATACGGTTCCACCATTTCAGTAGCCGTTTTCCTGGCGATCTTCGCGCTGTCCATTATTTATATTCGTGTGATCGGCACCAGCCTCCTTGCCAGGGAGGCGGCCAGATGAAAATTAGGCCGCAAACCTTCTGGATCGGCGCGGGCGTCCTGGTCACCCTGCTGGGGAGCCTGTTTCCCTATTTCTGGTTCATCCTGACCTCGGTGAAGTCCCAGATGGAGGTCCAGGCGATTCCGCCCACCTGGCTGCCCAGCGGCGGTCTTCATTTTTACGCCGCGGCATTGATCGAGTATCGCTTGGTGGACTACATCTTAAACAGCATCGTGGTGGCAGGGGGAACCACGCTGGTGACCCTGGCCGTCGGGATCCCAGCCGCTTATGCTTTGGCCCGACTGCGTCTGCCGAAAAAAACCTGGATTCTGGGGGGCCTGCTGAGCGTCTCCATGTTTCCGCAGATCGCGATTGCAGGTCCCGTCTGGCGGATTCTGGAAGGTTTGGGAGGACTGAATACGCGCTGGGGCCTCATCCTCCCCTATGTCACGCTCACGCTTCCCCTGGCCATCTGGACCATGGCCAGCTTTTTCAAGGAGCTCCCCTTCGAACTCGACGAAGCGGCCCGCGTCGACGGATGCACCGCCGGGCAGGCCCTGCGCAAGGTGATGATTCCGCTGGCGGCCCCCGGAATTTTTACCGCGGCAATCCTGACCTTCATTTACGCCTGGAATGAATTCTTCTTCGCGCTGCTGATCCTGACGGAACCCAGCAAGCAGACGCTCCCGGTCGGCATCGCGCTCTTTCACGGCGAATATACCGTCCCGTGGGGCGAAATCGCGGCGGCCTCGGTCATCGCCACGCTTCCCCTTGTCTTCCTGGTGCTGCTCTTCCAGAAACGCATCGTGAGCGGACTTTCGGCGGGGGCCGTAAAGGGATAACCATGGCGTATCTGGAGCTACAAGGGATCAACAAGCGCTTCGGTGAAATCACGGCACTCCGGGATGTCTCACTCGGCGTGGAACGGGGGGAATTTGCCATCCTGCTGGGACCGTCGGGTTGCGGCAAATCCACCCTGCTGAGGATAATCGCCGGACTGGAAGCCCAGACCGAAGGAGCGGTCTTGTTCGAGGGAAAACCGGTCGATGAGCTTTCGCCCCGCGACCGGGATGTCGCCATGGTCTTTCAGAGCTATGCCCTCTACCCTCACCTCAATGTCCAGGAAAACCTGGCCTTCGGCCTGACGATGCGAAAAGAGAAACCGGAGATCATCGACGAGCGCATCCGGGAGGCCGCGCAGCTGTTGGGCATCGGCGACCTGCTCGGCCGAAAGCCCCGGCAGCTCTCAGGCGGACAGCGGCAGCGCGTCGCCATGGGGCGGGCATTGGTGCGGCACCCCCGGCTTTTCCTGTTCGACGAACCGCTTTCCAACCTGGATGCCCGGCTGCGCGTCGCCATGCGGGCCGAGCTCAAGCAGCTGCACCGGCGGCTGCAATCCACGATGGTGTACGTGACGCATGACCAGGTGGAGGCCATGACACTCGGGGATAAGATCGTTGTAATGGACAAAGGGCGCATCCGCCAGGCCGACACGGCCGATCGAATCTATCACGCCCCTGCCGACACCTTTGTGGCCGGCTTTATCGGAAGTCCGGGGATGAACCTGTTTGATGGAACCCTCCGGCGCGATCAGTCCGCCTGGGTATTTTCCTCGGACCGGAACCGCTTGCAGCTCCCCCCGATGAGAGAGGAAATACTCGCCCCGGCCGGTCGGACCGCCGTGCTGGGTGTACGCCCGGAGGACGTAGCCGTCACGCCGCCGCAGGAACCGTCCTTGAGCCTGAGGGGAAAGGTCGAATTGGTCGAGGATCTGG
>CAYGBP010000005.1:37975-46019 GCA_964348105.1 uncultured Nitrospirota bacterium | reverse complement strand
AAGGCGCCACGTTATGGGGATAAGCCGATGGAGGTGGGCGCCCTGGCCCGGATGGTGGTGGCTTATCTCAAAGGTCAACCCGCGGCCCGTCAACTGATCGATGGGACGCTGTCCGCCCTTGGAGTTCCGGGAAAACCGGAGGTGCTCTTCTCGGTCGTGGGCCGGATCGCGGCCAGGGCATTGGAGACCAAGCTCATCGCGGAGGCCATGGTGGAATGGTCGGATCAGATTCTGGAAAACATCCGAACGGGAAACAAGGCCACCTTCACCGAGCACAACCTACCCGAAGCGGCGCACGGCGTGGGGCTGTGGGAGGCCCCGCGCGGGGCATTGGCGCATTGGAGCCGGATCGAAGGCGGCCGGTTGGCCAACTATCAAGTGATCACGCCGACCTGTTGGAACATTTCCCCAAGGGATGGAAAGGGGGGCGAGGGGACGATCGAGCAGGCATTGATCGGAACGCCGGTCGCGGATCCGAAGCGGCCCCTTGAGATTCTCCGGGTGGCGCATTCCTTCGACCCCTGCCTGGCCTGCACGGTTCATGTGATTGATCCGGAAAGCAATGCCGTGTACAAATTCCGCGTGTCCTGAGGGCGTCATGGCGGGACAATACCAGTATGAGTGGAGCCTGACCTATCGGATGGACCACTGGGTCCGGGTCCTGGCCCTCCTCGTCCTCGTCCTGACGGGATTTTATATTCACTGGCCCTTTCTGCCGGGAGCGGTCGATGGTGGCTGGCCGGTGATGGCCTGGATGCGGTTCTTTCACTTTACGGCCGGGTATGTCCTGATCCTGGGTCTGTTGGTCCGGATCTATCTTGCCTTCAACTCCACCTTCGATGCCGATTGGCGTGATTTCGGGATCGGGCGAAATATCCGCCGCATCCCGGATATTCTGGGATACTATCTTTTCTTGAAAGAATCACATCAGGAATACCGCCGTTATAATCCGCTTCAGGCCTTCATGTATCTCTTTTGGGTATTTCTGATCGTCTTTTTGGCTCTGACCGGCTTTGCCCTGTACCGCGGTAATGTGTTCGGCTTTATCCCCGCACCGGATGCCTTCCGCTGGGTCAATGCGCTGTTGGGGGGAGAGCCCTATACACGGATCTGGCATTTCCTGGCCATGTGGGCTTTTATCATCACGACGGTCATCCATATCTATATGGCCGCCATGACCGGCTGGGTGCGACGGGACCACACCTTTCGGTCGATCGTTAGCGGGTATAAGCTAAAGCCGCAGGCCGGGCATGAGGCGTCCCACAAGTGAGGGCTCCCCACATGATGGTTGTATTGGGCGTCGGCAATACAATGATGCGGGATGATGGCATCGGTGTGCGGGCTGTTCAGGCCCTGACGCAGGCCTATATCCTTCCCAAGTCTGTCCGAGTCGTCGAGGGTGGCGTCGCCGGGATCAGGCTTCTCCCTTTTATTCAGGATGCGGACGATCTGCTGATTGTGGATGCGGTGCGAGGCTTGGGGGCCCCCGGCACGATCTACCGGCTCGATGTCACAGAACTTCCGATGGGGCGCGGCCCGCTCATGTCCGCGCATGAATTCGGGGTTGCCGAGCTCATTTCGATGGCAGATTTGTTGGGAAGGCTTCCGCGCACCCGCATCCTGGGTATTCAGCCATTCGATGTCGCGTCCATCGGCATGGATCTGAGCGAGGCGCTCCGGGATTGCCTTCCCGGCATCCTTTCGGCGATTGCCGAGGAGTTGCGGGTCATGGGGGTGGACGTCAAAAGGAGAATCGAAGTCACCTCGACAGGGACCAAAGAGACAGGAAAGGAATCCGGACACCATGCATGAGCTATCCATCGCCAAAGGGATTGTAGAAACCGTCAGGCGCCAGCTTTCCGATAGCCGGGCATGCGAGGTAAGAACCGTCAGACTACGCGTTGGCGAGCTGGCAGGCATCACGCCGGACTCTTTGAGAATCTGCTTTGAAGTAGTGAGTCAGGAAACGCCCCTGCAGGGCGCCGCGCTTGAGATCGAGAATGTTCCGGGGATCTCCCTGTGCCTGGGTTGCAACCGGGAGTTCAAAAGAGGAAATTTCGTGATGGGCTGCCCCTTCTGTGAAAATTCCTCTCTTGAGCTTATCTCCGGAGATGAGCTGGATGTCGTGGAGATCGAGTTGGCTGAATAGCGATTCGAGGTTTCGAATGCGGGAACGGCTTCATCTGGTCATTCGGGGAGCGGTCCAGGGGGTCGGATTTCGACCCTTTATATTTCGATTGGCCGCGGAGATGGCACTGAAGGGATGGGTCTTGAATTCTTCCCAGGGGGTCTTCCTGGAGGTGGAAGGCGAGCGACCTGCTCTTCAGGCCTTCCTGGTCCGTATCGAAAGGGAAAAACCTCCTGCTTCAATCATTCAAGGCCTTGAGCCCACCTTCCTCGATCCGGTTGGATACGGAGAATTTGAGATCCGCCACAGTGTGGATGAAGGCGGCAAGACGGCGCTCGTTCTGCCGGACATCGCCACTTGCCGTGAATGCCGCCGGGAGATATTCGACTGCGACGACCGGCGCTATCAATATCCGTTTACCAACTGCACCCACTGCGGCCCCCGATACACGATCATTCAGGCGCTGCCCTACGACCGAGCCGCCACGACGATGAGTCGGTTCAGGATGTGCGATGCCTGCCGGACCGAGTACGAGGACCCGATGAACCGGAGGTTTCACGCCCAGCCGAACGCTTGTCCGGATTGCGGCCCGCATCTGGAATTCTGGGGTGAGACCGGGGAGGCCTTTTCGTCCCGTCACGAGGCCCTGCTGATGGCGGCGCAGACTGTGCGCGGAGGCGGGATCGTGGCCGTCAAGGGACTGGGAGGATTTCATCTCATTGTCGATGCGCGCAATGAAGCCGGTGTGCGCCGGTTAAGGGAGCGCAAGCGCCGCGAGGAAAAACCGTTCGCCCTGATGTACCCGACCTTTCATTCCGTTCATCGGCATTGTCGCGTCTCTGATCTTGAGGAGCGGCTGCTAAGATCGCCGGAGTCTCCGATCATCCTTCTCGAGCGAACCGGCCCCTGGGTGGGGCGAGAGATCGCCCCCTCCGTGGCGCCCCGCAATCCCAACCTCGGCGTGATGCTGCCTTACACGCCGCTTCATCTCATCCTGATGGCCGAGCTGGGATTCCCGGTGGTTGCCACGAGTGCCAACCTCTCCGATGAGCCGATCTGTACCGATCCGAAAGAAGCCCTTTCCAGGCTGGGCGGTATTGCGGACGCCTTCCTCGTACACAACCGCCCGATTCACCGTCATGCGGATGATTCGGTCGTTCGGGTCATGATGGGGCGGGAGATGGTGGTTCGCCGGGCGCGCGGCTATGCCCCTCTCCCGATCCAACTGTCCGATCCTGCCCCGGCCCTGCTTGCGGTTGGAGGCCAGCTCAAGAACAATGTGGCGATCTCGGTCGGAAGAAATGTCTTCGTCAGCCAGCATGTCGGCGATTTAGAGACGCGCGAAGCGCTCGATTCCTTTGAGAGGGTGATCCGGGATCTCGCCGCGCTGTATGAGATGAAGCCGGAGCGAATTGCCTGCGACATGCATCCCGATTATGCCTCGACCGGATATGCCAAGTCCATCGGCCCGCCGGTGGTGCATGTGCAGCATCATTATGCCCATGTAACCTCCTGCGCCGCGGAAAACCGGTTGGAAGGGCCGCTCTTGGGGGTAGCCTGGGACGGCACGGGCTATGGCGGCGACGGCACGATCTGGGGCGGGGAATTTCTAAGAATCGCCGGTCCTTCGTTCAGGCGTGTGGCCTCTTTGCGAACCTTCCGCCTCCCGGGGGTCGAAAAGGCGGTTCGCGAGCCCAGAAGGTCCGCATTGGGCCTCTTGCACGAAATCTACGGTGAAAGCGCGTTTGGGAAGCCAAGCCTCAAGACGATCCAATCTTTCAATGGACCCGAATTGCGTCTGCTGCGCCAAATGCTGATGAGGGGGGTTCAATCTCCGCAGACTTCCAGTGCCGGCAGGCTGTTCGATGCGCTCGCTTCCCTGGTGGGGCTCAGGCAGCGCTGCAGTTTTGAAGGCCAGGCCGCGATGGAGTTGGAGTTCTCAATCCCGCGGCGGGGGTGCGATGAATCCTATTCATTTGGAGTCCTGCCGGTTTCGTCCCAGGGCGCTGCGGATGGACCGGAGCTTCGGGTCGACTGGGAGCCGATGGTGCGGGAGGTCATCCAGGATCTAGAGAAAGGAACGCAAGCGGGCCTGATTTCGGCAAGGTTTCATAACATGCTTGCCGAGGTGATCGTGGAGGTCGCGGAGCGGACGGGAGAGGAGCGTGTGGTCCTTTCCGGTGGCTGTTTTCAGAATAAATACCTGACGTAACGGGCCGTGCGCCGGCTGCGGACGCGGGGTCTTCGGCCCTACTGGCACCAGCGTGTGCCTCCCAACGACGGAGGTATTGCGTTCGGCCAGATTGCGGCGGTATCCGGGGCGGTCTTGAGGAAGGACGTTCTTGCGGTTTCCGGGTTGGAAAGGGGGTAAAAGAATGCAGATCTCGGTGGGGCAAGTCCTCGGCATGTTACCGGGCAAATCCAGAATGGCCAGGGTACGGGTGCGCGGTGCTTCGACGCGGGTCGCCCTGGAATTTATTCCGCAGGCGAAGGTGGGTGATTACATCCTGCATGCCGGCGGGGTCGGTCTGTCCATTGTTGAAAGGCGGGATGAGGAGGAGGCCTCCGATGTGCCTGGCCATTCCCGGTAAAGTGTTGGAGATCGACTCAACCGCCCAGCCGAAGATGGGCAAGGCCAGTTTCGGCGGAATTCACAAGAGGGTATGTCTGGACTGGGTTCCCGGTGTTCAGGTCGGAGATTATGTGATCGTTCACGTCGGGTTTGCGATCAGCAAAATGGATGAAGTCGAGGCGCTGAAAACGATCGAAATGTTCGAGAAGATCGGTGGCTCCATGGAGGAGCTCAGGATTCCCGAGCCCGAATAGGGTCATGGTGAGAAAAGATGCGATTCATCGATGAGTACCGGGATGAGGCCATTGCCAGGCGGCAGGCCGATGCGATTCGTTCCATCACAAGCCGCCCCTGGACCATCATGGAGATCTGCGGCGGCCAAACCCATACGATCGTGAAATATGGAATCGAATCGCTGATGCCGTCTGAAATCAGGCTGGTGCATGGGCCCGGCTGTCCGGTCTGCGTGACGCCGCTCGAGATGATCGACAAGGCCATCGCGATTGCGTCCCAACCGGATGTGATCTTTGCCTCCTTCGGAGATATGCTCCGCGTGCCGGGATCCGACAAGGACCTCCTGACGGTCAAATCAGAGGGCGGGGAGGTCCGCATGGTATACTCCCCACTGGACGCGGTCACAATCGCCCAGAAAAATCCAGGGCGAAAGGTGGTGTTCTTTGCCGTTGGATTCGAGACCACGGCCCCGGCCAACGCGATGGCGGTCTGGCAGGCACAACGGCTGGGATTGAAAAATTTCTGGATCCTTTGCTCGCATGTGCTCGTTCCGCCCGCGATCGAGGCCCTCCTTTCCTCACCTTCGGTGGAGATCGAGGGATTCCTGGCCGCCGGCCACGTCTGCACCGTCATGGGCTATGAGGAATACGAGCCGATCGCGGAAAGATTCAAGGTGCCGATCGTTGTGACGGGATTTGAGCCGGTGGACATTCTTCAAGGCGTCTACCGGGTCGTCAAGCAGTTGGAGGAGGGAAGGACGCAGGTTGAAAACCAGTACGCCCGTTCGGTGCGCCGGGAAGGAAACCTTCTCGCGCGCCGCCTCCTGGCCGAGGTGTTTGAGCCGACCGACCGGAATTGGCGCGGGATCGGCGAGATCCCAAGGAGCGGTTACAGGCTCAAACCGGCCTACGCCGAATACGATGCCGAGCGCGCCTTCGATGTCGTCGGGCTGCAGGCGCGGGAATCGCCACTCTGCATCGCGGGTCAGGTCTTGCAGGGCGTGAAGCGCCCGCATGATTGCCCGGCGTTCGGCCGGCAGTGCACGCCGGAGACTCCTCTCGGTGCGCCGATGGTCTCTTCGGAAGGGGCCTGTGCGGCCTACTTTCATTTCGGAAGGTTCCGGGGGCTGGAAGGCGTGGGGGGAAACGCGGAAAATTCAATGCGGGGAGGTGATGGGTGATGGGAGGGAAAATCGATATCAGGAGCGGCGGAAATCCCGATCTGGCCTGTCCCATTCCGATTTCCGATTACAAGAACGTGCTCCTGGCTCACGGAGGCGGGGGCAGGCTCACACAGCAGATCATCCAAAAGATGTTCCTGCCGCGCTTCAAAAATGAGCTGCTGGATCCGTTGCACGATGGCGCCATCATTCCCATGAATGGCTTGCGGCTGGCATTCAGCACCGATTCTTTCGTCGTCAACCCAATATTCTTCCCCGGGGGAGACATCGGAAAGCTCGCGGTAAACGGAACGGTCAACGATCTCGCCATGTGCGGTGCGCGACCGGCTTATCTCTCCGCCGCCTTGATCCTGGAGGAGGGATTCGCCATGGAGGATCTGTGGCGGGTCGTGATGTCCATGCAGCGGGCCGCCGAGCAGGCGGGCGTCACCCTGGTTACGGGCGATACGAAGGTGGTGGACCGAGGCAAGGGGGATCAGATCTTTATCAACACATCCGGCATCGGGTTGATCGATCCGGGGGTTGAGATTCAACCTGCCCGGGCGCGTCCCGGTGATCAGATTCTGATCAGCGGGAGGATTGCCGACCACGGGATGGCGATCCTGTCGGTTCGGGAAGGCCTGGAATTCGAAACGGAGATCAAGAGCGACACCGCACCGCTGAATGATCTGGTTCGCGTGATGCTGGAAACGGACCGGGATGTTCATGTCCTCCGCGATCCGACGCGAGGCGGCGTGGCGAGCGCCCTGAACGAGGTTGCGGGGCAGGCGAAAGCGGGAATCTTGTTGTTTGAGCCCCGGCTTCCCGTTGCCGAAGAGGTGAAGGGGGCCTGCGAGATACTCGGCCTGGATCCGCTCCACGTGGCCAATGAGGGAAAGCTTCTGGCCTTTGTTCGGCCCGCAGCGGCGCAAAAGATGCTCTCCGCGATGCGAGCCCATCCCCAGGGCAGGGATGCGGCGATCATCGGGGAAGTCGTGGGCGATCATCCCGGCGCCGTCGTGATGAGGACCCAAGTTGGCGGCACCCGCGTCGTGGACATGTTGTCGGGGGAACAGCTGCCCCGCATCTGTTGATTCAATGCCTCCGGAGGGCTGCGAAACACGGGGATGTGTCATGAGATGCGGCGGGGGGCGGCTGCGTTCTTCTGCTCGCTGACAAGCACAGAGCGGGTGAATGAATGGGAGGCCGACGCAGGCTACAGGGAACTGGACGTTTGAAGGCCTTCCCGTCGCTGTTCGGCTCCTTTTTCCTGGTTTTTGCTAACCATCGCCCTGCTTACGACATTCGATGAGGTATCCCTTCTTGTCGAGATTGATCCGGGACAATCCATCAAGGCCCTTCCCCGGGTTTCCCATCTCCACATCTTCGGGATCAAGTTCATTATCTTTCTGACGGGACTGATTTTTTCATTTTGCGAGATCAATCGGCTCGCGGGGGCCACGATCATCGCGCTTGCGTTTGTGGCGATCTGGGTGGATATCCTGTCCCGGTGGTTTACCCGGTATCAGCCGATCTTCGCCTATACGGTGATCATGGGCGGGGTCCTGATGGGGATCGCCCTTGCGCTGCAGGTATCGATTTCGCTCAATTAGATGTGGGTGCGTCGAGGGAATTGATCCATGGGGAAGGGTGTGCTATCTTCCGGGCCAGGGAGGGGGATCGCCTTCGGAAGGCCGGATTCATCGAGGCTCGGTACCGGATTCTGATCGGCCGAACGGGACGGTACGGGATCGCAGGAGAAGGGAGGGGGCATGGAAAGAATCAGACGGCTTGGTTTGACGCTAGTGTTATCCTGCATCGGGCTTGGCATGGGGACCGGCTGGGCCGAGGAGCCATCTTATGTGGGTGGTGAGAAATGCAAAATGTGCCATATGAAGCAGCACAAGGTCTGGGTGAACAGCAAGCACGCCGGGGCGTTTGACACCTTGAA
>CAYGBP010000005.1:36269-37965 GCA_964348105.1 uncultured Nitrospirota bacterium | reverse complement strand
TTGAAATCCGGCGAGCAGGCCAATCCGAAATGCCTGGGTTGCCATGTGACGGGTTACCGCGATACGAAAAAGGCGCCGGAATCGATGCGGGGCGTGCAATGCGAGGCGTGCCACGGACCGGGTAGCCTTTACATCAAGATCCATCCCCGAAAGGACAAGGAGGGCGCACGCGCGGCGGGGATGGTCGCCGAGCCTGCGCCGCGGGCCTGCCAGGGCTGTCATAACGAGGAAAGCCCGACCTTCAAGGGGTTTGGTTATTCCAAGATGTGGGAAAAGATCAAGCATCCGAAATAACCGCGGAAAGAAACAGGACGCAGGAAGGAGGGTCGCGATCGGATGATCGGATTCGGGGTCTGGCTCCGGGCCATGCGGATTCAGTTTCTTCAGGCTTCCGTTCTGCCCGTCCTGTTGGGAGCCGCGCTGGGCTATCATGAGGCTTCCCGCTTCTGGGAGACGCTGGGGATCATGATCGTCGCCATCGCAGCTGTCAATATCGGCACCAACCTAGCGAATGATTATTATGATCATCGAAGCGGGGCGGATGAAGGCAATCGCGATCCCACTCCCTTTTCGGGCGGCAGCCGGGTGATACAGGAACGGCTGATTCCGCCCTCGCAGGTTCTGAGGGCCTCGATCCTTTTTTATGCGTTGGGGGCCGTTTTGGGACTTGTCCTGACCTGGATCGCCGGATGGGGGCTTCTCCTGTTCGGGGTGTTCGGGATTGTCCTCAGTTACTTCTATACCGCCCCGCCTTTAAAGCTGGGATACCGGGGCATGGGGGAAGTCCTGGTCGGCATTCTTCTGGGCCCGGTCAGCGTTCTCGGCGCGTATTATGTTTATACGCGCAGGATCGGGTTGGACGCGCTGGCTCTTTCACTGCCGGTGGGCTTGCTGGTGGCCGCCATTCTCTATATCAACCAGTTTCCTGACGCGGCGTCGGACGCGGCTGCCGGAAAGCGCCATTGGGTCGTCCGTTTGGGAAAACCACGCGGCGTGAAGGTCTATATTCTAATCGTCTTCATGGCTTACCTGAGCATTACGCTATCGGCGGTGTCGGGCCTGCTCCCGGCCTGGACGCTGCTCAGCCTGGTCACGCTTCCGGTGGCGATTCGAGCATCCAGAATCCTATGCCGCTCATATGAGCGGACCACACAAATGCTCCCCGCCATGGGGCTCACGATCACCCTCCATCTCTCCGTCGGGTTGCTCTTGCTGGCAGGACTGATTCTGGACGGATGGCTTTCTCCCTGAGGCATTCGCGAATTGATTGTCCAAAGAGGGCTGTGATACGATGGGCCGGGCGGACTGCCCGGGCCTAAGCCTATTGGGGATCCGGACCCCAGGTGAATCCCGGGAGGGAAGAATATCTTATTCATGACTTAATGCAGCCTGACCTCGAAAGGGGGAGTTATGGCGGGGAAGATCGTGAAAATTTCCGGCCCCACCGTCGTGTCAACCGGCATTCCATCGGCCTGCATGTATCACCGCGTCCGGGTGGGAAGGCTCGGCCTGCTGGGCGAGGTCATCCGCATCAACGGGGATCGGGTCACGATACAGGTCTATGAGGACACCGCGGGGCTTTCCCTGGGGGAGGATGTGGAGGCCTTGGGGGAGCCCATGATGGTGGAGCTGGGGCCCGGTCTGCTTTCCTCGGTGTTTGACGGAATCCAGCGACCGCTGCAGGTCCTGCAGCGCG
>CAYGBP010000005.1:32903-36258 GCA_964348105.1 uncultured Nitrospirota bacterium | reverse complement strand
CCGTGCACGCGGGCGGCCAGCTCGAGCGCCGCGCTGACCGCCGCGCTCGCCGTGGCGGCCCGCACGACGCCGGAGACTTCATCCCACGCGCCGAGATCGGTCAGCGCGTCGAGCAGGGTGATCTGCTTGGAATCGTCCAGGAGACAGAGAGGATCGAGCATCGGGTCCTGGTTCCGCCGGGGGTGGGCGGGATCATTCGTAAAATCGCGCCGGCCGCGGTCGGCGTCGAGGAGCCGATCGCTCGTCTGGACACGGGTGCCCACCTGACCCTGCTGAGCCGGTGGCCCGTTCGAACGCCCCGCCCTTTCAGGGAAAGGCTTTCGCCCACGATTCCCTTTTTCACGGGGCAGCGGGTCTTCGACATGGTCTTCCCGGTTCCACTGGGTGGCAGCGCGGTGGTTCCCGGGGGGTTCGGGACCGGAAAGACGGTGGCGGAGCAGAGCCTGGCACGACACGCACGCGCCGAAATTATCATCTATATCGGCTGCGGCGAGCGGGGAAACGAGATGACGGATGTCCTTTCTGAATTTCCGCGCCTGACCGATCCGCATACGGGCCGTCCCCTGATGGAGCGGACCATCCTTGTGATCAATACATCGAATATGCCGGTCGCGGCGCGGGAGGCCTCCATCTTCACGGGGATCACCCTGGGGGAATATTATCGAGACATGGGATATGACGTCGCCATCATGGCGGACAGCACCTCGCGGTGGGCAGAAGCCCTGCGCGAGATTTCGTCGCGACTTGAGGAAATGCCGGGTGAAGAAGGTTATCCCACCTATCTGGCGACTCGCCTCAGCCAGTATTATGAAAGGGGAGGCCGGGTGAGGTGTCTGGGCGGTGATGAGCGGATCGGTTCGGTCACGATCGTGGGGGCCGTATCGCCCCCGGGCGGAGATTTTTCGGAACCGGTGACTCAGACCTCCATGCGGATCGCGGGCGCGCTCTGGGCGCTGGACGCCGACCTGGCGCATCAGCGGCATTTCCCGGCCATCAATTGGCAACAGAGCTATTCCTTGTATACGGAATTGATCAACCCATGGTATCGCGAGCAGGTGGCGGACGACTGGCCTGAGCTTCGTGCCAGGATGATGGAACTGCTTCAGCGGGAGGAGGAGCTGATGGATGTGGTCCAGCTTGTGGGCGTGGACGCGCTGCAGGACGAGCAGCGGGCGATTCTGGAGGCGAGCCGGCTGGTTCGCGAGGCGTATCTCCGGCAGAGCGCCTATTCCGAAATGGATGCCAGCTGCCCGGTCGAAAAGCAGTACTGGATGCTCAAGGCGTTGCTGAAGTTCCAGGATCTGGTAGAGTCTCGCGTTCGAAAGGGCGTCGGGATCGAGAAAATCCTCAAACACCCGATGGTTCATGAGCTGGCTTCGATGAAAGAAAGCGAATCTGAAGGGTTCGAGTCGAAAGCCAGGGACATGATCGCCCGGATGGAGCAGGAAATGTCGCGACCCGGTCCGGAAGGGAAATGACCATGACATCAAGGATCGATCATCTGACGCGGGATTACCGGTCGGTGAGCTACATCTCGGGACCGCTCTTGTTCGTTGAGGAGATTCGGGGGGGCGCCTTGGGGGAGATGGTCTCGATTCTGGTTCCCGATGGGCGCCGCTTGCGCGGGCAGGTGATCGAACTGTCGGAACGGCACGCCGTGGTACAGGTTCTAGAGGAGACCACCGGTTTGAGCGTGACCACGGCTCAGGTACGATTCACGGGGACCATCGCGGCGGCTGACCTCTCCCTGGATCTGCTGGGAAGGCGGTTCAACGGGGCGGGGATTCCGATTGACGGCTTGCCTTCCGTGATTCCCGAGCAGCGCGCCCCGATCATGGGCAGCCCCATCAATCCGGTATCGCGGGACAGGCCCGCGGATCACATCCAAACCGGGATCTCATGCATCGACGGGCTCAATACCCTGGTCCGGGGGCAGAAGCTGCCGATCTTTTCGGGGGCCGGCCTGCCGGCGAGGGAGATCGCGGCGCAGATTCTTCGGCAGGCAAAGGTGCCGGAGGAAGACCCCGGATCGGGAAGCTTTGCCGTCGTTTTTGCGGCCATTGGGATTCCGTTCAGAGACGCATCCTATTTCATCGAAGGGTTTGAGCGCGGCGGGATGACGGAGCACGTCGTGAGTTTCATGAATCTCGCCAGCGATCCTGCGATCGAGCGACTGCTCACTCCCCGGTTTGCGCTGACCGTTGCGGAGTACCTCGCTTTTTCACACGATTACCATGTCCTGGTGATATTGATGGATATGACCAATTATTGTGAAGCGCTGAGGGAGATCGCAACCGCCAGGGAGGAGGTTCCGGGAAGGAGGGGGTATCCTGGATATATGTATACTGATTTGGCTACAATTTACGAACGGGCCGGCAGAATCAAGGGGCGCAGAGGGTCGGTGACCCAGCTGCCGATCCTCACGATGCCGGACGACGATATGACACATCCGATACCGGACCTGACGGGGTACATCACGGAGGGACAGATCGTATTGTCCCGGGAGCTTCATCGCAAGGCCGTCTATCCCCCGATCGATCCCCTTCCATCCTTGTCGCGCTTGATGAACATGGGAATCGGCCCGGGCCGGACACGCCCGGATCACCGGCAGCTGGCCGACCAGCTTTATGCCTTTTATGCCCAAGGCCGGGAGGCCAGGCGGCTGGAGGCAATCGTGGGTTCGGAGGGTCTTACGGAGCGCGATCAGGAAATGCTTGAATTCAGCGAGCGGTTCGAGAAGGAGTTCGTCCGGCAAGGGGGGGATGAACGGAGCCTGTCCGAGACTTTAGATCTGGGTTGGAAGCTGCTCGGGATGTTTCCGTCCGATCGGTTGACGCGGGTAAACCGGGATATGATCCGAAGATACCACGAATATCGCAAGGGGGCGCCGCCGGTTTGATACAGCGGACTGCACCCACCCGCATGAACCTGCTGGCCCTGAGGCGGCGGATGGGCATCGCGCAGAAGGGACTGGATCTCCTGGAGAGCAAACGTGAGGCCCTTCAGAGGGAGTTCTTCGCCATGGTGGATACCGCTGTGGCAGATCGGGAGGGCCTGCGGGGCGCGATCCAGGAAGCCCAGAATGCCCTGATGCTGGCCATTGGGCTGTCGGGGCGGGAGGCGCTGTTGTCGGTTTCGCTGGCGGCCAGGCGTGATGTCCCGGTCGAGTTAATGGAGAAGAACGTATGGGGGGTCCGTTTCCCGGAGGTCCGCTACCGCTCGATCGTCAGAGCGCTGGATGCACGGGGGTACGCGATTACCTCCACCAGCCCCCACCTGGATGCGACCGCGAGAATATTCGAGGAGGTTGTGGACCGGATTCTTCAAATCGCTTCCACGGAAATGAAGTTAAAGA
>CAYGBP010000005.1:30885-32869 GCA_964348105.1 uncultured Nitrospirota bacterium | reverse complement strand
TCAGAAAGGTTTCCCGCCGAATCAATGCCCTCAATGAACGTGTGATCCCGTCCATGCAATCGGAAATCCGGACGATCGTGGGGATCCTGGAGGAACGGGAACATGAGGTCTTCTATCGGATCAAGCATTTTAAGCGGTCAAGGTAGGTTCGCGGCGGGCGAGGGGAATGTATCCTACGGCGTCGCGAATTTTTTCAAGCTCGACAGATAGGCGACCAGGTCGCTTAATTCTTCGTCATTCAGCTTGAAGCTGGGCATAAACGTCCCCGGGACCACCTCCTGGGGATTTTCGATAAAACGCATCATCCAGGCCGGATCCCGGTGATCCCCCACATAGGATAGATCCGGTCCCACGACAGTTCCCTCGCCGTGAATCTGGTGACAGCCCGCGCACCCCAGGGTCGCATAATGACCCTTGCCGCGTGCCACGGCCGGATCGGTTTTGGGAATAGCGGCGATTTGCTTGAGCGAGACCCCCAAAAACGCGAAGACCACCATAAGGAACACCCCGCCGCTGATGATGACCCCACGCCTGGAAAGCAGGTCACGCTGCGGGGTTCGGTCCAGGAAGGGGAGCAGGAAGAGGAGGGCATAGAACAGAAAGGGCAGCAGGATGGTTCCGACGATTTGCCAGGGTCCGTGAAAATACTTGAGCAGCTCATAGTAGAATAGAAAATACCACTCCGGGACTGGGGTGAAGGTCACATCCGATGGGTTGGCGGGGTCGGCCAGGGGGACCTGCACCCAGAGGGCCAAAACGAGCAGGATGCCGAATGCGCCCAGGATCGCGACGGCGTCCATGAACACCTGCCGGGGATAGAACGGCTCCCTGATCTTTTGGGCCTTTTCTGGATCCCACGGGCCGGCCGGTCCGACCCGACGCAGGACAAAGAGATGAAGCGCAATGAAAAGGACCACGATCCAGGGCAGAAAGAGCGTATGCAGGGCGTAAAAGCGGTTCAACGTCAGGGCGCCCAGCTGCTCCCCCCCTCGTATGATCCGCACCAATGCATCACCGACCAGCGGAACCGTCCCGACCATGTTGACGCCGACCTGGGTGGCCCAGTAGGCCTTCTGATCCCAGGGGAGCAGATACCCGCTGAATCCGAAGGCAAGCGTCAGAATAAACAGGATGACGCCCAGGATCCACATCACCTCGCGCGGCCTTTTGTAAGCCCCGTACAGGAATACCTGAAGCATGTGGAGACCGATGGCCACCATCATCAGGCTGGCTCCCCAGTGATGCAGACCGCGAATGAAGGTTCCGAACGGAACTTCCTCCTCGATATAGAGGATGCTGTCGTAGGCGTGATCGGGAGAGGGGTTGTAGTAGATGGCCAGAAACATGCCGCTGATGAGCTGGATGACGAAGAAGAAAAGCGTTACGCTGCCAAAGACATAGATCCAGCTCGCGCCCCCGGGGATGGGCTCATCCAATAGCGTAATTTGGATGGGTTTGAGTCTGATCCGTTCATCCAGCCATCTGTAGGCCCGATTGTAAAAGCGGTCGGCCATTGCCTCACAGTTCGATCTTTTTTGGGGTTCCCGCCTTGAATTCTTTGTAGATAATCAACAGCCTTCCGCCTTCCAGCTTGGCGGGGAGCGTATCCAGCGGACGGGGGGCCGGCCCGGCCAGCACTTTGCCATCAATATTGAACACACTGGCATGGCAGGGGCAAAAGAAGGCATTTCTGGGTTTTTCCCAGCGGTACCCGCATCCCAGATGGGGGCAGAGCGGGGAGTAGACCACGGGTTGTTCCCCTGCCTTGCGAACCACCCAGACGGTTTTGACGGTGGTTGCCTTGAGCCATCCGTCCGCGGTCGACATGGCGACCTCCGCCTGGATCGGCAGCCCCGGCTCAAGCCGGTCAGGGTTGAGGATGTCCACCCAGTCTTGAGTCCTCCTGCGGAGCGCGGGAAGGATTGTGTAGCCCGCAAGGGGAACTGAAAGCACCGCCCCGATCGCGACCGCGATCAGCCCGATC
>CAYGBP010000005.1:28977-30875 GCA_964348105.1 uncultured Nitrospirota bacterium | reverse complement strand
GATCATCCGTGAAAAGAATGTCCTCCGCGTCGTCGTGGCACGGGGGATTTGTTCTTTCGGCTCAGCCATGCTGTCTCGAAGGTGCCACCTCAGGTTAACGGAGAGGCATTATAGCATATGCCGGTTGAAATTGTTGAGTCTGAAAATAAATGTCCAGTCCGCTATACAGGGCATAAGCCATCAATTATGCGATGATTGTGGGTCATCGCCTGCAACACTGTAAATTTCATTTGACATTAAATATGAAAAGAGTGCCGATTGCCCGATGGAGTGTTGGAGCCGTCAAGTAACCCATTGATTGTTTGACTGATTTTATTCCCGGCCCGAGGCATCGTCCGATTCCGGTGGCATAGCCCTTGCTTATTAGATATGGTAGGTAGAGGGAAATGCCATGAGGGTGACGAAGGTCAGGAGGGCCATGAAACCGAAGATGATCAAAGGACGGCCCAAGCGCCGGATCATCCCGAGCGGGACGGATCCGTACCTTCCCTGGAGCGGAAGCCGCGAGGTGCTGGTCTGCAGGAGATGCCACTCTTTTTATTTTCACAAGCGATGGTATCTGGAAAGCGATGTGCCGTCGCCCGAGATTAAGAAGAGCGTAACCGGGATGATTGTCTGTCCGGCCTGTCGAAAGATCGAGGACCATTTTCCGGGCGGGATTATCATTCTTCAAGGAGATTTTCTAAAGCAGCACAAGGAAGAGATCCTTCACAGGATTCATAACGAGGAAGGACGCGCGAAGAATGTCAATCCCCTGGAAAGAGTGATTTCCATCAAGGACTATGGAGACAGGGTGGAGATTCACACGACCGGGGAGCGGTTCGCTCAAAGAATTGGCCGCGAGCTTCAAAGGGCCTACAAGGGGCACGCAAGCTATCATTGGTCAGGCGACGATAAGTTTGTGCGGGTCTCCTGGGAGCGTTCGGAGGACTAAAATGGGCCATTGGGGAACCGCCGGGGCCGAGGAGCGCAAGCTGATCTCGCGTCGACAGCTCAAGGCCATCTGGGCCCTATCCCATCGCCTTGAGCTCGATGAACCCGACCTGCGGTCTATGATTCGACAATTGACCGGAAAGGAATCGATGAGAACGCTGACCCGGTTGGAGGCCAGAGAGGTTCTCGACCTCCTTCTCGAGCGGACGCGATCCGTGGACTCCGCAGGGAAGGAAGATGACCGACACAGGGGAGGGGCGACGGGCGCCCAAATGGCATTGCTGCTTTCTCTTGCCGAGGAAATTCATTGGGATGCGGATCGCACCTTGAGACTGGCGCGGAATATGTATCATGTGGCCCGTTTGGATGACTTGAAGATCAGGCAGGCCTCGGGATTAATCGAGGCGCTCAAGGCGATCAAAAATCGCCGTGTCGCATAGGTGACGGAATGATATTCAAGGACCGGGAAGAGGCGGGGAAAAAGCTGGGCAAGGCCCTGGCAAACTACGAGGATCGGGATGACGTGATCGTCGTGGGGCTGCCCCGCGGGGGGGTTGTCGTGGCGCACGAGGTCGCGATGGCGCTCAACGTCCCCCTGGAGGTATTTATAACCCGGAAGGTGGGAGTGCCGGGGGATCCCGAGCTGGCGGCGGGCGCGGTGGCCGAGAACGGTGATGTCTTCCTGGATCAGAAAAAAGTTGAGGATTACGTGATTCACCCCATGTATCTTGAGCGACGTATTGAGCAGATTCAAAAGGAGATCGCGGAGTGTCAGGCCGTGTACCGGTCGGGCAGACCGATCCGAGACTTTCGGCGGCGGATCGTGATACTTGTGGATGATGGAATCGCGACCGGCGCGACCGCACGCACGGCGCTTGGAGCCATTCGCAAGGCGGAAGTCAAGAAGCTGGTGCTGGCCGTCCCGGTGATTGCTCTGGATGCCCTGGATGAATTCCAGTCTTTGG
>CAYGBP010000005.1:28554-28967 GCA_964348105.1 uncultured Nitrospirota bacterium | reverse complement strand
ATTCGGTCGGCGGCTGCTACGGCAGGTTCGATCAGGTTACCGATATGGAGGTCAAGGAATATCTCCAATCCTCCGTGGTCGGGATGGAAAGGGGGTAAGTCATGCTTAAGGGCAAGTTTCAGCGCATCATGGTCCCCACCGATTTTTCCGATTGTTCAGAGGCGGCCGGACAATACGCGACGGACCTTGCACAGGCCGTCGGGTCCCGGATGATCTTCGTCCATGTCCTGGAAGCAGTCGTCTACGGGGTTGATTTTACTTTGACCCAACCGGACGCTTCCAATGATCTGCGGCGAAGATTGATTGAAATGATGGAAGAGCGCGTGGATCGGATGAAATCGAGCGGGGTGGAGGCGGAAGGGCATTTTGTCACCGGGATCTCCGTGGAGGATATTACGGAAATCTACGGGCTG
>CAYGBP010000005.1:26695-28544 GCA_964348105.1 uncultured Nitrospirota bacterium | reverse complement strand
CGCGGATTTGATCGTCATGGGCACGCATGGGCGGACGGGATTGGCCCATGTGCTCTTGGGGAGCACGGCTGAGCGCGTCATCCAAAAAGCGCACTGCCCTGTTTTAACGGTAAAGGCGTTAAAGGCGGAGAAGCTCACTGAGGCCGAAAAGGCAATGGCGGGACCAGTGGGACCGGCCGGGACATTCAACCGGACTTTGACCTTCTGTCACCTCTGTGCCCAGCCATCGGAAGACATCATTTGCGAAGCCTGCAAAATCAGGGTCCAGGCCGAGTCATTCGAAAAAAAGCGGAAGGCCGAAAAGGAAGGCCGGGTTGAAACGGGCAGGAGATAATTCAGAGGGTCATGTCATGGAGCGAGAAGAGGGAAAATTTCCGGTGGAGGAGGTTGAGGCGGAAACGGCACCGGCACCGGACTTTGACGGGAAGGAGGGCGAAGAGTCGGAGGCTGTTTCGGCCGAAAAGGACCTGCTCAGATCTTATTTGAGAGAGGTGGGCCGCTATAGCCTGCTGAGCCCCGAAGAGGAGCTGCGCCTTTTAAGGCAGGTCCGTCAGGGGCAACGCAGGATCCATTCAGTGCTCAGGAAACTGCCCAAGGAAATCTGGGGGCAGGTCCAGATCCGCCGGAGGGGATCGTTTCACAAGGCGACGCTTCTCAGGGAGCGCGAGGTTGAGTTGGTTCGTTGGATCAGGACCCACCCGGTCAAGGGAGTTCCGCGTGCGCAGCTTCGAGAGCTACTCCGGGAGATTGCGGCTGGCGAGGCCGAATTTCATCAGGCCCGCGAGCGTCTCATCCTGGCCAATCTGCGTCTGGTTCTGAGCATCGCCAACCGGTATCGAGGTCTGGGGTTACCCTACCTTGACCTGATCCAGGAGGGGAATCAGGGTTTGATGCGTGCCGTTGAGCGCTTCGACCCATCCAGAGGTTTCCGGTTGAGCACTTATGCGACGTCCTGGATCAGGCAGGGAATCGTGAGGGCGATCAGCGATAAGGCGAGGGTGGTCCGCCTGCCGATCCATATCGGCGAGCGATATTATCGGCTGATCCGCCTGGCCAATACGTTATCGCAGATCAAGGGTGCAAGGGCGACGATGGAGGAGGTCGCTTCTGCCGCTTCCACCACGCCGCAGAAAGTGGATGAGTTGTTTGGGGCGGGCAGGGATATTGTTTCGCTGCAGGCGCCGGTTGGAGATGAAGGCACCGAGTTGGGCGGATTCATTCCGGATATCCGCCTTCCCGGCCCTGCCGACCACGTTGAGGAGAAGCAGACCAAGCGGGAACTGGGCAAGGTGCTGCACACGCTGGCTCCCCGCGAGGAGACGGTGATCCGCTTGCGATTCGGTATCGGGGAATCGAGAAACCATTCCCTCGAGGAGATCGGAAAACGGTTGTCGGTAACCCGTGAAAGGGTCCGACAAATCGAGCGCGAGGCGTTGCGAAAGCTGCGCTCCGGGCCAGCCAGGCAAAAGTTGAAGATGCTGGTTGCAGAGACCACTTAGGCCCTGTGGCGACGCCGCTGATGCGCGCCGTGCGGGGTGGCCCTTGTGCCCAGCCCTTCATCTGCGGCGGGAATTCAAAGAGTTTCCGGGGTCATCGGCAGGCTTGGGAAGAAGGTGGAGGCGTAAGGAAGATTGCGGATCCAAATGGGTGGCACGATAGTAATGGGTGGGAGGTGGCGTTATGCGGCGAAGCGATTTTTTAACCGAAAAGAGGGAGTTTCACAAGTTGACGGCGGGCCTGTTGATGGAGCAGGAAGTTGTAACCTGCAAAGGATCCGACACGGGCCGTTTCATCGCCTCTCAGATGACCAAGTTCAACATCGGGAGCCTGCCCGTGCTGGACGAGAAGG
>CAYGBP010000005.1:20244-26685 GCA_964348105.1 uncultured Nitrospirota bacterium | reverse complement strand
ATTGTAAGCGAATTTGATCTCCTGAAGGCCATGATGGACGGAGGGAACCTGGAGAAGGTGAAGGCCGCGGAGATCATGTCACGCGACGTCAAGGTCGTCCAGGAGGATACGCCGGTCGCGGCCATCATCGAGCTCCTGGAGGAGAGTCACCTCATCAGGGTGCCGGTGGTCAAAGAGGGGAGTCTGGCCGGGATGTTGGCCCGGAGGGATGTTCTGTTCGGGTACATCAAGGCGACGGACACCTACTGGCCGTAATCCCGCCGCAACTGGTTGGCGACAAGGGTCGTGATCCGCCCCACTTCGGGCGGAGACGGCGCGTCTTGCGCATGGCAATGGGGTGAGTTGCTTCCGAGCTTACGTGCCTGTTCCGGAGGCGGTGGCGTGCGATGATCAGATCCCCGCGAACGGCGGGGGGGAGGAGTGTGATGGGGAGCTTTAGGAATCTCTTTTCAAAGATGAAGGGAGCAGGCCAGAGAAAAAGGCCGGTCGCCATTCTTGAGCGCCTCAAGGAGATTCTTGACCGGGAGCAAATCCAGTATCGCTTGATTGACCACGAGGAGGTGTATACCGCTGCTGAGATGGCGGCTTCGATCCATGCGCCGGGCCGCAGGGTCGCCAAAGTCCTACTGATCTGGGCCGATGGGGATTACGTCTTGGCCGTTGTGCCGGCTCACCGCCAACTGCAGCTGGAGCAGTTCGGGCGGATGATCGGGGCGCGACAGCTATTGCTGGCCAAGGAATGGGAGATGGGAAAACTGTTTCCGGATTGCGAAGTGGGGGCCATGCCGCCTTTCGGTGATCTTTACGGTTTGCGGGTTTTCATCGAAGACTCTCTGGCCCATGAGCCGATTATCTATTTTGCGGCGGGCAACCACCATGAAGCGATCGAAATGCGCTACTCGGATTATGCCAGGCTGGCGCATCCCCGGGTCGGCCATTTCGTGATGGAGCCAGTGAGCCGGACGGCAAGGGTTTGAAGCCAGGCCATGCGACGGGCATGCATAAACGGGCTGGGACCTAACCGGGAGGGGCGATGGGAACGTGGAGCGGCGGGCGTGGAGCGTGGGCGGCCATCCTGATCCTTGGCCTTCTGATCTCTGCTGGCATGGATCGGGCCCCGGCATTGGGAGCCGAATCGGATCCAAAAGTATTGGACGTGGAGTTGACTGACCCTCCCAAGGTTCCGTCGCCCATAGAGCGAAAAGGAGCGGTCCGTCTTCGGGTTGAGATTGAAACAAAGGAATTTCGGGCACCGATTGCCGATGGGGTGGAATACGAGTTCTGGACCTTCGGTGATACCGTGCCCGGTCCTTTCATCAGGATTCGTGAAGGAGATACGATCGAGCTGACGCTCAAGAACAGCAAGGCAAGTCTTTTTCCCCATTCAATTGACCTCCATGCGGTTAACGGGCCGGGGGGAGGCGCGCAGGCGACCCAGACCCCACCTGGGATGAGGACGGCATTCGTCTGGAAAGCTCTGAACCCCGGCCTCTATGTTTATCACTGCGCCACCCCTCACGTCCCGACGCATGTCGCAAACGGGATGTATGGCCTGATCTTGGTGGAGCCGAAGGAGGGACTGCCGGTCGCAGATCGGGAATATTATGTGATGCAGAGCGAGTTCTACACAGCGGGCGAACACGGCGCAAAAGGCTTTCAGCCCTATTCAATCGAGAAGGCGCGGCTAGAACAGGCGGATTACGTCGTATTCAACGGGCGCGTCGGCGCCCTGACGGGTGAGAACGCGCTGCGGGCCAAAGTGGGAGAACGGGTCCGGCTTTATGTGGGGAATGCAGGCCCCAATCTTGTCTCTTCCTTCCATGTCATTGGCGAGGTTTTCGATCGGGTCTACCCGGAAGGGGCCGTCGGGAGCCCCCCGAACAGGAATATTCAAAGCACACTTATCCCGGCAGGGGGATCGGCCATCGTGGAGTTCGATCTGCAGGTCCCGGGGACTTTCATCCTGGTGGATCACAGCATCTTCCGGGCATTCGACAAAGGCGCCTTGGGCCTGCTTGAGGTCAGCGGTCCCTCGGCTCCGGAAATCTTCAGGCCGCTGGAAAAGTAAGTACGAAGAACGAGACGACCCTTTGCCGAAAATGGCCAGATCTTTCAGAACCTCTTCGATCCGGCTTATTAGAGGATGAAAGGCCCGTTTGGGATCATCGAACGGTCAATGGTCATGAAATCCGTCCACCCCCTTGCGGCTGTGGTTTGGGCGGAAGGCGTCCATTTCATCTCAACGGTCGTCAAATCGGCTCTGCATCAGTCGCCCCATCTGCCGCAGCGCTCCCCCATCATTAAAAAACGATCCGGCTGCGTAGTCGGGTGCGAAGGATGGTATCAGCGGGATTTTGCAATCACCCCCTTTGTGTGTAACGGTATAAACAAGAGGCCTTCCTAGAAATATCAATCGGATGTACTCTGTGACCAGCCGTGCCTGTCTAAATCCTTCGACGCAATGGCATCTCGACCCCATAGCGAGATAAATTCAGGGGTCAGGCCGATATCGAAAAAGTTCGATTAAGCCTTTTTAAAATGCTGGGTTTGAATATCTTCGGTTCTATTGGCCGATCGGCCGATCGTTGGTACGATAAATGCAGAATCTTAAAGAGTGGGAAGTTATTTTTCTACAGTATGATTTGCAGGCACCAGGGCTTGGGGCGGTAAGAATAATCGTCGCAAGATACAGTCACGAGAGAAAAGGAGGCTGTCTGAGGAAAAAGACAATAGAGGCCGGCAACGAATCTCGCAAGTCTGCAGCGCCCCGGGCGGGTTGTATGCGAGAAAGGAAGGTGACAGATGAAGATCCCGGCAATGATAGCGAGTGTCTTTTGGTCCCTTATCCTGATCGGAATCCCCACAACGACTGCCACAGCAGGTCCCATCCCCCAAGGTGACAGTCAAGTATCCCCGATTAGCCAGCTCAATGTCAGCCTCGGCATCCAGTACCGGGTTATGTACAACCATAGCAATATCCCAGGACCCGGCGGTACAACTTTTGCCGACGCGCACGGTTACGATTTCTTCCGCCAGCGGTTGCGGCTGAACATCGACATGCAACCGTCCGAAAATGTCGGTGGATTCGTCCAGCTAGAATATCGCGGCGGATTCGGTGGCTCGAGTCCGGGCGAAAGCGATCCTCGCTTGGGTACCCCGAGCCTCAATCCATTTAACCGGTTACAAGCCCGAGGCGTGCGATACGGTTATTTGTATGTGATTCCCCAGGAAGGCCGCTTCATGACGATCGGCATTTTGCCGGTATCGGATCAATTCGGGGACACGCTGTTTTCCGCCGACTGGGACTTCAATGTAGGCGGTATCGCCTATGCGGCCCAGCGTGGCCAGTTGGATTATCGGGTGGCCTATCTGAGGCTCGTGGATACCGTGAACGGAGGACTCTCGGAGCTGGTCAATGATGGCAATGTTTACACGGGCGATGTGAATATTGCCTTCAATGGCCTCAAGGCCGGCATTCACCTGTATTTTTTGGATGTGGGAAAATCCTCGGTATCCCCGGATGGCATTGAAGAGGGTTGGTACGGGATCACTGCATCTGGTGATTTAGGGCCCGCGTCTCTGAACGGGTTTTTCCTGGTCAATCACGGGCAGAATGGAACGGACCCCAGCAATACGGGTTATGCCCTCAAGGCGGAGGGAGGGCTCCCGCTAGGGCAGGCCCGTGCGGGCCTTCTTTTCATCTATACCACGGGGGATAAGGCCGGTGATCCCGTGAACGACCGGTTTCTGACCGTTCAAGAGATCGTGGGCACTCTGGGTTATTGGGCCTACACCCACCTCTTTACGGCCAACGGCCCGTCGGACGTCAATGATCTGGGGCTGACCATCGGGAATAATGGTCGAGGCCTCCTCACGATTCAGGCAAAACTCAGTTCCCCCCTTGTGGAACGGTTAAGCGGCGAAATGGTGGTGGGGTATTTTCAAGCAGCCGAGGACAATGCCACGGGTGATAACGATATGGGAACCGAACTGGCCGGCATGCTGACCTATGCGATGGCTCAAAACCTGAACCTTCAGGCCGGGGCAGCGGGCGCCCTGATGGGTGATTTTTTCGGTGCCGGGGCTGATGATCTTTACGAGGTCTTTTCCAGGTTTCAACTGCAATTTTAAAGGATTGGCGTCATTGAAGAAAGGATGGGATATGGGAAGCAAGGGATTCAATCGAAAGGATTTTATCAAGGCCTCCGTGGCCGGGCTTGCCGGCTTGCTTGCGGCAAAAGTATTCGCAAAGAAGGCCCGTGCCCTGGAGCCGGATACCGTTGTCAAATATTATGAGGAGCCTGCCGTTGGGCAGCCGGGATATGCCAACAGGATTGCCAGGCTGTTCAAGGGCAAGGGCCTGCCGGAAAGGACCAGCCAGTACTGACAACCCATCCTTTCCGGCCGTTTTCCCCGTAAGGGGGTGAGCCGTGTGTTACTCGCAAGCGCAGTAATCGTACTGGTTCTGATATCGCTTCTGGCCTTCTGTTCGATCGTCGTATCGGATTCAGCCTACACCATCCGGAAGAAGCGTTTTTTCTGCCACTTCAAGAATCGCCCGGTCGAAGCGGAGTTCATCCCGGGATTTGCGGGACTCGCCGGGAAGCGAAGCGGGGATGTGCATGCCTGCTCCGCCTTCGAGAATAAGTACAACGTCACCTGTGAAAAGGGGTGTGAAGGTTCGGAGATGATCGCCAAGATTGCCGGCGTCATTCAGGGCCCGATGATCCGGTATCCGAATCCGTGAGGGGATAGCTGTTTTTGAAGAAGAATTGATTATCAAAGAGGGGGTTGTGGTCATGCAGACTCCGAAGATTCATCGACGGACTTTTCTCAAACTGACGGCTGCGGCGGGCGCCGTGGCCTCGGTGGGTGTTCCCTTGGTGCCCAGGCCGGCCCTGGCGATGCATCCCTGGAAGGAAAAGACCACCTTCGAGCAATTCCCGTTTACGGAAGCACCGGTGATCCGGCCTGAAGACGGAGTGCTGGCGGACAAAGTAATCAAGAGCGGCTGCTCATTCTGCCCATCGGCTTGCTGGCATCTGGTCCACGTGAAGGACGGTCGGATCATGAATGTCTACGGGGATCCGGATAATCCGATGCAGGCGGATCTGGATGAGCCGGGCAAGGGGTTGGAGGGCGGGCTTTGCTCCAAGGGGAGTGTCGGTATCGTTCAGCTTCTTTACAACCAGTACCGGATAACCCGTCCCATGAAGCGGGTCGGCCCCAAACCCAGCTTCAGGTTCGAGCCCATCTCCTGGGATCAGGCTTATGAAGAAATAGCAAAGAAACTAATTGACATCAGGGACAACACCCCGGAAGGGGCCAAGGCGGTGGCGGCCAAGACGACCGACCGGGTTTCCCGGGACAATGGTGCTCCTCAGTTCCGCTTCATGCATATGTATGGCACCCCCAACACCACGCATGAGGGGTACATCTGCAATGACGCGGGCGGGATCGCCCAGGGCATTGTGCTGGGAAAAGGATCGCAGACGAATGCCTTCGGCTGGGATCCGATCACGAAGACGCATGATCTGGGCGACAGCAAGATGATCATCTGGTTTGGCGTCAATGATGCGGCTTCTCATCCCGTGACCCATGCCTGGTTCCGAAAGCGGAAAGAAATCGTCGGATCGACCTGGATCGTGGTCGATCCGCGGATGACCGAAACGGCCCTGGCTGCCGATCTATGGATTGGGATCAAGCCGGGGACCGATATGGCCCTGGCCTACGCCATGCTTCACCATATCATCAATGAGAATCTTTATGATCGGGACTTTGTCGACAAGTGGGTGGCCGGTTTTGACGAGCTGAAGGCTTTCGTGAACAAGAAGGGCTATTCCCCAGAGTGGGCGGCTCCTATCACCGGTATCGATGCCGCCACCATCAAGAAACTGGCGCGCAAATACGCCACCACCAAGCCAGCGGCAATTGTCACGAATGCGGGAATCAATCACCACGTGAATGCCGTGGATGCCGAGCGGGTCCTCATCTTCCTGGTGGCTATCACCGGAAACCTCGGCGTTCCGGGCGGCGGGCATATCGCGATGCACAATTCGGGAATCGGTGTTTCTTTTCCGCCCATCAAGGGCGGTCCGAAGATCACCGAGGCGGGAATCCCGCCACAGCCCGACTTTTTCGCCAGGGCGATTATGGAGGGCAAGCCTTACAAGCTTCGCATGATCTTCTATCAGGGTAACATGACGACGCAGAATTCCAACACGAAGGGTGTCCGAAAGGCCCTGACGGACCCGGATGTCACCTACGTGAGCTTTAATCTCTTCCCGCAGGAAGACACGGAATACGCCGATTATATTCTCCCGACCCAGACCTTCTATGAGTTCGAGCATGTCCACCGGAGGCTGGACCGGGGGATCATGTGGCGGAACAAGGTGATCGACTCTCCCTTTGACGGGAGCCCGACCGTGCTGGTGCCGGCGC
>CAYGBP010000005.1:19424-20234 GCA_964348105.1 uncultured Nitrospirota bacterium | reverse complement strand
TAAATCGGAGCTTCAGATCTGGATCGAGCTGGCCCACACGATGGCCAAGTTTGACAAGAAATATCCGCCCGAGTTCTGGACCGAAAATATGGACCCGCGCTGGTGGAAGGACAAGCGTTATTTCTGGAATGAGGTCTGCGCGAAAAACGGGGGTTCGTGGGCCGGCGGGATCACAGGAGATCGCATGATCAAGATGATCAGCCAGCAGCTCCTGCGCGCCCCCTGCCCGCCCATGGATCATCCGGCGGCGAAAGCCCTGAAAAAAGATCAGCTCGCCCCTGATGGCCAGCACCCGGGAACCAGCGTGATGTATTTGGATCACCCTTCGTGGACTTTGCTCTGGGCGAACGAGAAATTTCCCAAGGGCCGGCGTTTCCCGAACGACATCAACAAGGTGGAGATCTATACCACGGCGCTGGATGACAAGCTCAGAGAATCTGGCCATACGGCCCTGCCGGAATTCTACACGAGTCCGGAGAGCGTGGATGGCCTTCCCACGCTGGAATATAAGAATGATTTTGTGAAGATGCCGACGGTCGCCAACTCGAGCGGGGGAAATCTCGCTCATAAAGTGAAAATCGGCGTGAATCCCAAGAATGCGGCCCTTCGAAAGAAATATCCAGTTCAATTGACGACCGGAAGGCCTGGGGCGGGGGTGTTTCACACGATCGCCCATTGGTCCTGGAGCCTGGCCCAGATTCACACGGACCGCTATGTGCAGATGCATCCCAAGCTGGCCAAGAGGCTGAAGGTTAAATCGGGAGACACGGTCAGGGTGGAGACCCCGCGGGGCAGCATCACTGGCCCGGC
>CAYGBP010000005.1:15230-19414 GCA_964348105.1 uncultured Nitrospirota bacterium | reverse complement strand
CCAGGAGAACACGGTCTTTGTCCCTCACACCTTCGGGCCAAAGCAAAAGGTGCATGAAGATATAGGGGTAAAGGCTTACGAAACGGTTAATGTTCTGACGGCACACTACTATGACACGCTCTCAGGCCAGAACGAGTATAAGTGCCAGCTATGTCGAGTGACAAAAGCTTGACCGCCAGGGATGTTTGGGGCAAGCAGAAAAGGAGATTACCATGGCACAGAAATACGCATTCTTAGTGGACGGGAGCAAGTGCACTTTTTGCCGCGCCTGTGTCGTGGCCTGCAAGCTGGAAAATCATGTGGGTTCGCAATGGCAGCGAAACGACGTGATCATGCTGGGCCCCGATCAGAGCAAGGACCCTGCCATGTACCCGGTTTTCATGAACTGCCAGCAGTGCGAAAACCCCCCGTGCGTGGCGTCCTGTCCGGTCGAAGGCAAGGCGCTTGAAAAACGAAAGGACGGTGTGGTTCTGGTGAAGCCGGATAAATGCCTGGGGGATGAGATGTGCGTGTACGCCTGTCCCTACGGCGCTTTAAGACTGACCCCGACCCAGAACAAGCAGGGATATCAAGTCGTGGATAAATGCACCTTCTGCGCGCATAAGCTGGACCGGCCCCCGGATGCGCCTGGCGGTAACCGGCCGGCCTGCGTCATGGCCTGCCCCACGAACGCGATCGAATTCGGACTGAGGGATGAACTGCTAAAGAAGGTCAAAAAGGAGGGCCGGGAGACATTGGACACGGATCTGTTCGGGGCCGGCCCGAGCAACGTCTTTTTAAAGCCCGTGCCAAGGAGGCAGTCATGGAAAGAGGCTTAGGAATCCATAGGGTCCTTCTGGCGGTGCCGTTGATGGCCTTGATGATTCTGCTGTTTGTTGCCGGAACCGCCGGCGCGGAGGAGCAATACAAGGTTCAACCCGGCGACACCCTGGGAAAGATTTCGGAAAAATTCTATGGCTCGCCCGGGAAGTGGAAGCTGATCCTGGAGGCGAATCGGGATCGAATTCCCGATCCTAATGCGCTGAAGGTGGGGCAGGTCCTGATCATCCCCGGCGTAGAGCCGGCGGCGGCGCCAATCGGCGTGCCGCGGACCGACAGGGATTTACGGCGTGACGTGAATGCGTTGCTGTATGATCGAAGGGTGTCCGTCTCGGACCTGCCCGGGGGGCTGGCATTCAAGCCAAAGGACTGCATGCGGTGTCACGAAAATGACCCCGATGTCGAGGGCCAGATCTTTTACGGCTACCCGGATTTCGAAAAGGACGTTGACTGGCCCGGTTATATCGGAGATGCCGATAAGAAGCATGCGCCCTCCCTCAAGTACGATTTTTACGAGACGCACAGACGGAAGTCAAAATTGACGCGTGGGGGCAACGCAGAGCAGTTTCTCAAACAGAATCAGTAATCCGGCAGGAATTGAATTTGTCCATGAAATGGAAGACGAAGCGATTGATAAGAAGAGGGAAGGGGGATGCTCCTTTTCGAATAGCGACTTTGTAAAGAAGGAGGCATATTACCGCGCTCTGGCATGCCGTACACGGCTGAAGATTCTGGCGGCTCTGGAGAGCCGGCCGATGTTCGGTCATGAGCTGGTTAGACGCCTGGGGATCGGTCAGTCGACGGTTTCTTACCACGTGGGGATCTTGCGGCGCGCGGGCCTGATCAAGACGAACCAGCAGAGGGAAGGGACACTCTATTCGCTTCCGAGGGCTTGAAGGAGCCGATTTTTTTGGGGAGAAAGATCGATGAGTATCGATATAACGGGTTCCGTGAATGGGATCAGGGCCGGGATCTACCAGATTCTTTCAGAGTGCTACAAGGAGCCCTCATTGCAGTTTGCGAGTGATGTGGCGAGCGGGGCCCTTCATTCGGAGATATCGGATAGCTTCGGTCTTTTGGGGATTTCAACCGATCTAGAAGGCCTCCGGATGAGGGGTGAGCCTGCGAAGGTCTTCGACAGTCTCAAAGAAGAATATTATCCGCTCTTCATGGGCCCTTTTCCCCCCTTCGCGCTGCCGGTGGAGTCGATCTACAAGGCGTGGGCAAGCGAAGGCGCAACGCCGCTGGTCGAACCGAGCGCCCGCGGGATGATCATGGGAGACCCGGCCGTGGATATGCTGAGGAGATACCAGCATGGAAATATCAGGATCCCCGAGGCGTTCAAGGATGCGCCGGACCATCTGGCCCTGCTCCTTGAATATATGGGTCTGCTTTGCGAGGCGGGGCGTGAAGAGCAGAGAAACTTTGTCCGGGGGCATCTGGACTGGATTCCCGAATTCAGGCGGGTCATTCATCAGTGTTCCAAGAGCCGATTTTATCGGTGCGTGGCCGACGCCACGGAAGGCTTTTTGGCCTATGAGCAAAACGTTTTAAGTAACCGCGAGGGCAGTGATGCTGAGTTGTGATAAATGCGGAACACGCAATGCGGATGATCACGTGTACTGCAAGACCTGCGGCGATATGATCAGTCCTGAGGGTGCGGTGTTCGAGGGACTGCGGCTGGAGATGCAGGGCAGAGTGAAGGAGGCGTTGGAGAAATATCAAAAGGCCTTGAAGCTTGAACCGGACAACGCGGATATCGCCTTCAGGCTCGGGCTGGCCTGGTATCATCAGGGGCGTTTGGGAGACGCCATCACGCAGTTCAAGCGTGTGATGCTCCTGAAGCCGGACTTTGCGGACGCCCATTTTCACCTGGGGGTCTGTTATTCGCGGAAGTGCTTGTTCCAGGAGGCGGTGGACTGTTATCAGAAGGCCCTGGAGATCGATTCATCCTACATTCCCGCCTTGTTTCGCAAGGGGGTAGCCTTCTTTCACATGGGCCGCATGGACGAGGCCATCGACGCATTGAAGAGCGTGGTGAAGGCGGATCCTGGATACCCTGTTGCATACTTCTATATAGGGCTTGCTTATGAAAGAATACTTCACCTGGATGAGGCCATCTCTGCCTTTAAGCGTATTATCGAAACCAACCCTGATTCGGCCACCGCCCATTATCAACTGGCCAATCTCTATCGGCGAAAGGGCGCGCGGGATCTGGCTGTCGGCGAATATATGGAGGTCTTGCGGATCGAGCCGGAGGACAAGGCATCGAAGGAAGAGATGAAGGAGCTGGAGGAATAATAACCATGAAATGGAGTGCCACTCTGCTCTCTGGCCGCCATGCCGCTCCATTTGCCCTGCTGTTGGTCTTCCTGATTGTGGCATTCGCGCCGGCCTACGCGGCGGAGGAGATCATCCAGTACAAGGATGTGAGCCTCCCTTATATGAGCAACCGGACGGCGATCTGGATCGCGGCCCAACTCATGCTCAACTTTGCCGCCTTCATTCTTGGGGCTCCCATTTTCGTCGTGATCTGCGAGTATATCGGGTGGAGAAGAAAGGACGGTCGGTATGACCGGCTGGCCAAGGAGGTGACCAAAGTCACCGCCGTGGCATACAGTCTGACGGCGCTGACCGGCGGATTGTTCGCCCTCCTGCTTATCGGCATGTACCCCAAGGTATCGACCTTCCTGGTGACCTATTTCTTTCCCTTGTGGCTGATCTTCTATCCTCTCCTTTTTATTCTGGAGACCTTGTTGATGTACACGTATTGGTACAGCTGGGACGTCCTGGCCCATCGCAAGGGCCTGCACATCAGCATCGGCCTATTACTCAATATCGTGGGCACGCTGGTGATGTTCCTCATGAATGCGGTGACCAGTTTCATGAATACGCCGGTGAGGGCCGTTGATGAGGCCACGGTCTGGGAGCTGATGAATAATTTTACCTGGTGGCCGCTGAATATCCACCGGTTCATCGCCAATGTGACTTTCGGGGGATTTATCACGGGCCTGGTCGCGGCCGTCATGTATATGAACTCCAAGACGCAGGATGACCGCGCCTTTTATGACTGGATGGGTTTTGTGGGAAACCTGATTGGATTGGCGACCTTCATGCTGTTGGCCTTTCCGGGGTATCTCTATGGTTACGAAATCTATCAATACGACGCCTCACTGGGAATCTATATGATGTCGGACCGGCTCTCGATGTTTTTTGAAATGCAGGGAATCTTGATCGGGCTGATGTTCCTGGCGGGAAACTACTACATCTGGCTATCGATGAAACGAATATCCGGCGCTGAACGCTTCGCGCCGCTGATCAAGGCCGGATTCGTGCTGATCCTGATCTGCAACGCGATCTGGATG
>CAYGBP010000005.1:10504-15220 GCA_964348105.1 uncultured Nitrospirota bacterium | reverse complement strand
CCCGCGCCATTTCTTCGCCACGATGCTCCTGGAGCCCGGGGTCCTTCCGGAGGGCATGGATCCCGACCGTTACATCGAATTAATGGAGCTGCCCTCGCATCTCGGTTTCATGGCCTTGATGCCGATCAAGAACACGGCGGCCTTGTTGAGTATTGTCGTGATCCTCGTCAGCTATTCGCTGTACCGGATTTCGATTAAACGGGGAACGATACGATGGGGGGAAATTGATCCCGCATCTCAATACACATTGATCTTTCTGGCCTTCGCCGCGATCTGGACGATGGGCCTGATGGGGGCGGTCCGGTCCCTGGGCCGGAAGTATTTTCATATCTATATCATTATGAAGGATATGACGCCGGATGCCTATACGCCGACCCTGGCGTGGTCCAGCCTGCTCGGTACTTTGATTTCATTACTTTTTTTCGCGCTGATCGGGTTCTGTATCTGGTTCGGGCTGGAAATTATTCTGGGCTATGCTCTCCGGTTTGATCGTCTGGGTGTCAAGTAGTCTGGCGGGATTTCCATGGATTTTCAAGGTGTTCTTTTTGGGTTATGTGGCCTTGGCTTTTCTCTTCTTTCTCTTACTGGATGCGAGGCCTATGCGGTTGCCCGACCGACCGATCCTTGCCATTGTGAATTTCTTCATCCTCGCCTCGATTGTCCTGACCCTGGCCGGATTCTTATTGCCTCAGTATGATCCCGAGGTCGAAAAGCAGAAGATTGGGCGGATCCAGGCGAGCGCAATCGAGCAGGAACAGGAAAAGCGGCAGAAAGAGATTGCGCAGGCGGTAGACGCGGCCAAAAAGGAGCTTTTGGCCCAACTCGAACGAGAGGGGGTTGTTCAAATTGCCAAAAAACTCCCGCCTGCCGAAGCGATCCCGGTGGGGCTGGATCCCAAGCAGGTTGCCTTCGGTAAGCAGGTCTATCAGGATTTTGAGTGCTACAACTGCCATAAGATAGGCGGCAAAGGCGGCGTGAAGCGCCGCGGGCCGGAGTTGGACAACATCGGCAATCTCGTTTCGGGCGAGATGCTGAAAAAAAAGCTTTTGGATACTTATATCTTTGCAACCGAGGGATTTATGAAGGAATACAAGAAGGCGGTCATGCCGGACAACTATCCCGAGCTGATGACAGAAAAAGAGATGGATGCCGTCGTGGCCTACATGCTGACGCTCAGGGATGCGAGCGTAAAGACTCCAAAGCCGATCTTTGATGTCAAACGGCCGGCCGGAGTAGACTGAGGTGACTGAGGCGAGAAAGAGGACACCCAGGCAAAACCCGAGGGATTCCACCTCAGGGAATTGGTCGTGAAGGGATTGAAGAATCCTGCCTTTGCAGGCGGGCAGGTGCCGATCAGGCAGAATTCATCGAGAGCGGATTGACAGGAGGAGGGATGGTGCCGGTCCATGAACCCTGAATATAGGGATTATGCCGAGGTGGATCTCCACCGGAGGACCTTTTTGGTCAGGCTGAATCGTGTGCTGGGGATTTGCCTGTCCGTACCGCTGGTTTATCCGCTGATCCGGTTTATCAGGCACGGGATGTATCCGGGCCTGGACAACACGTGGGTCAGCCTGGGCAGGCTAGAGGATTTTAGGGAATATGACAGGCCTCGGCGCGTCAGCCTGACCCGGCTGAAGCGGGATGCCTATCGTTTGCAGAAGGTTGAGAAGTCCCATTGGGTGGTCCGCGGCTCGCCGGGTTTGCTCAGGGAAGTCTACCGGGATGGAAAGCTGCCATTCCGTGATGAGGCTGGAAATGTGCTCTGGGAGAATACCCCGGATGTGGAATTTGTGGTTTTTTCCGGAAAATGTCCGCATCTGGGGTGCGCCTACCGCTGGCGCGAGGGAAAAGGGATTTTCTTCTGCCCGTGCCATGTCAGCATATTTCGGCGGGATGGGAAAGTGATCAGTGGTCCTTCTCCCCGCCAGCTGGATCGGCTTCCGGTGAGAATCCGGGAAGGGCACCTTGAGATCATTGATGCCGAGTTCAAGGCAGGCAAGAGGATGACGGTTCGCTTGGTATAGGCTTGTGCGATGGAAGGCTGGGTCTACAAATGGCTGGATCGGAGGATGGGAATCACCTCGCTGAGAATCAAGTTCCTGGAGGAGTCCATTCCGGGCGGAGCGAGGTTTGCGTATGTTTTCGGCTCATCGATTCTATGCTTGTACCTCATTCAGCTGGTGACAGGAATTTCCCTAATGTTTTTCTATGCGCCCACAGTGGATCACGCGTGGGAAAGCACCAAATTTATCCGGGAGGAGGTGGATTATGGCTGGCTGATCTTGAGCCTCCACTACTGGGGAGGATCGGCCATGGTGGCCCTTCTGGCCCTGCATGTCCTTCAGGTTTTTGTATGGGGCGCCTATAAGTCGCCCAGGGAGCTGGTCTGGGTCTCGGGTGTATTCCTTTTGTTGACCGTCCTGTTCTTCGGGTTCACCGGCTATCTCCTCCCGTGGGATGAGAAGGCCTACTGGGCCACGACAGTTGCCCTTGAACTGCTCGACAAGTTCCCGCTCGTGGGCGATGAGGTAGCCCGTTTCCTGAAGGGAGGAGCGACTCTGGGTTTACTGTCCTTGAGCCGGTTTTTTGTCATCCATGCGATGCTGCTTCCGCTGATCATCACGGCGCTCATTGCATTGCATGTCTACCTTTTGAGAAAAGCCGGTCCGGCAGGCCCCTTCAGGGACACCCGGGAGGGTTGGAAGGCGGGTTCCGAACACTTCTATCCGGCGCAGGTAGCTAAAGACCTCATCTTTGCGGCAATTTTGCTGGTCGGGCTGGGTGGAGTGGCTACTTTTTTTCCGCCCGACCTTCTTCCGAAGGCCTCGGCCGAGCCACCAAGTTTCAATCCGCAGCCCGAATGGTATTTCCTTTTCTATTTCCAGCTCCTCCGGCTCCCCTTGTTCGCGGGCGAAATGGGAGAATTCATTGGGGGAATCGTTCTGCCAGTTTTGTTTATCGGGCTGCTGATGGGGGTTCCCTTTATTGATCGGAATCCCGAGCGGGACGTGAAGCGCCGTCCGGTGGCTATGACACTGATGGCTCTGCTACTAAGCGGAATATTGACCCTGACCTTTATGGCGCTTTTGGAGGAAGCCGGATGAAGCCCACAGGGATCTATTCCGGGTGGCTGTTGGGGAGCCTGGCGGTCGCATGGCTGGGACTTGTGGGCGCATGGTGGTCCACGATTCCCGTGCATTTGCCCATGAGACATCCGGCTGAGATGGCTGAACCCATTGGTGTAAGCCTGAAGGAGCGGGGGCCGGAAGACCTGATCGCACCTCCTCGCAGGCCGGCTCTGGAAGATCCGCTGATTCAGCGAGGCCTTGCGGTCTATCAGGAGTTTGAATGCAATAATTGCCACAAGATCGGTGCGGAAGGCTGGAAGAAACGCAAAGGGCCTGTCCTGGACAACATCGGTGGCCTGGTTACGGCTGAGCAGTTGAAGGAAAAGCTATGGGATCCGATGGCATGGTTTGCCGAAGGGTACGAAAAGGAGTATAAGAAGGTAGTCATGCCGGATAATTATCCGGAGCTGATGAGCGAAGCCGAACGGGATGCACTGGTAGTCTATCTGATGACGCTGAGGAATCCCGATCGCGAAACACCCAAACCGGTCTATCCATCCGGAGGTTGATGAGGAGGTTTCGATGAAACGGTTTTTGGCCATTGCATTTGTGGGTATCTGCGTTTTGGCGCTTACAGTGGATCGGGACGTCCAGGCCGCGGATTATGAGATCTGGGCCCTGGATCAGGGGCTGAGCAAGATCTATATCCTCAAGGGGAGCGACCTGAAGGGTCCAAGAGAGGAGATTGACCTGGTGCCCCTGGAGGGGAAGGCCCCTCATTTTATCTTTTTCAACGCGGACTTCACGCATGCCGTGGTGGCTTTCGTAGGAAGCGGGCATCTTTCGATTATCCGGATCTCGGACCGGAAGGCCGTCTTTCATGAGAAGCTGGGAAGCCAGAGCCATGTCGGAGTGCCCTTCCCCGATGATTCCCGCATTATCGTGGCGAACCAGAATGATGAGAAGATTACAGAGGTTTTGACCGATTATAAGAATGACCGTTATCGGGTCGGCAGGGTCCTGGATCTCAAGATGGCCCCCCGAATGGCGGATGACGAGGGTTTTCACAACCGGCGGCCGGTATGCGGCATGGCCACACCCGATGGATCCAAATTCTATGTCTCGATCATGGGAGGGGGATTGGCCGTTATCAATGTTCCCAAGGATCCGTTGATGCCCCTTGAGGTGGCACGGGCCTTTCCAAATTACGTGGTGGCGAATAACGGTTGCGGCACATTTCCCAGCGTGGATGGGTCCAAGATGTACGTCAACTCCGGCACGCTGAACAGCGGCCATTTCTATGTTTTTGATGCCAAGGCCGATAGCCTGATAAAGGCGCTGGATACGACAACCTATGGCAAGGACTCCCACGGCTTGGTCCTGACCGGCGGGGGTAAGTACCTCTGGGTGTTTAACCGCAAGTCGAACAATGCGATCATCTTCGAGACGTCGACGGACGAAATTGTGGGCACGATCAAATTCGTGGGGGAATCCCCCGATATACCGGCGATCGATCCGAAAGGAGAGCGGGTCTTTATCACCCTGCGGGGATCCAAGCCGGTCACCGGCGGGGCGGGTGTGGACACGCGTGCGGAGGTCCTTGCCACGGCCGTTCAGGCGGGTATGACCGTCTACGACCTGGAAG
>CAYGBP010000005.1:9982-10494 GCA_964348105.1 uncultured Nitrospirota bacterium | reverse complement strand
CCATGATGTTGACGCCGTGCTGGCCCAGGGCAGGGCCCACCGGCGGGGCGGGTGTGGCAGGTCGCGGCACGGGGATTGCCGTATTGAAGGTGTTGAAGGAGGGGAGGAAGGGGAAACTTCTGGAGGTCTTAGAGATCGGGGCTGATTCCAGCGCGGACCTGCATGGAATTGCGATCCGTCCGCTTCCTTAGGGGAAAGGTACATGAGAGAGAGCATCGCCCTGTTGACCATATTGTTCATCGCCTGGCCCGTATCCAATGGCCTGGGGGGACCGCTTGATCCCAAGGTTCCTGAGGATGAGCTGGTCGCCGCGCGCGCCGAGATCAATCCGCTTGCGGCGACACCCGGCAACGTGGGCAGGGGGAGGGCCGTCTACGAAGGAAAAGGCGCCTGCTACCTGTGCCACGGGGAGGACGGCTCCCCGCCGAACGGGATTCCAGGGAGGACGACGTGAGCGGATTCCTCGCGGGCACCACCGGCCTCGTGCTCGGGGGTACGAGGCGTCCGGAGGC
>CAYGBP010000005.1:537-9972 GCA_964348105.1 uncultured Nitrospirota bacterium | reverse complement strand
CTGGCTATCAGAACGAGCTCAGCTCCGACGAGCGCTGGGACGTGGTGTTCTACATTTGGCGGCTATCCACATCGGCGCAGATCCTGAGCGATGGCAAGCAGGCCTATGACAGAAACTGTGCCTCGTGTCACGGGGAGGACGGCTCCGGATATGGTCCTGAGGCGGCGGGGCTGGACCCTCCGCCGCAGGATCTGACGGATCCCGCATTCCATGAGGCAAGAACAGACGGCGAGATGATGTGGGTCCTCCGTCATGGCATATCCGGAACCAGCATGGCGGCCTCTGTCGGAAAGGGGCTCACGGAAGAGGAGGGATGGGCGGTGATTCGATACATCCGCAGCTTGAGAGCCGTAGGAGGAGTCGGGCCGTGATGGCCTATGTTTTGATCAAGACCGGTGCGGGTCGGTCAAAAAGCCTGGTCGAGCAGTTCATGACTTTTGAAGGAGTGGTAGTGGCTTTCGCCGCTTATGGAGCGGCGGATGTTGTGGCTGAGGTAGACGTATCTGACGGCAGTGCACTGGCCCGGCTGGTCATGGAGAAGATCCAGCGGATTCTTACCCAGCCACTGATCGTTGTGGAGGGGATGGTGCCGTCACCCGAGTAGGCAGGGCCAGCATCGGGTGGAAGTCCATCACGAGGATCTTGAACAAAAAGGAGGAGAGGAGTGAATATCCGGACGTGGATCGTAACAGTCTTGTTGTCGGGTGTTGCCATGACATCGGCATTCGGCCAGGCGCCCAAGGACCCTCTCTTGACTGAGGTTCCGAAGGAGTTTCAGGATAAGCACATGCCGGAGGGGTGGTGGACGGACCCCGAAATCATTGCTGAGGGCAAGAAGATCTATCAGGGATTCGTGAATCCTGAAGTCATTTGCGCGGCCTGCCATGGGCGCGACGGTAGGCCGCTGCTGACCGGGACCCGTGACCTCAGGGATCCGTCATACGTGAACCAAATGAGCGACACCTACCTGTTCTGGCGTATTTCGGAGGGCGTACCTCAAACGCCAATGACGCCCTGGAAAGGCAAACTGAGCGAGGAGCAGATCTGGAAGGTGATTGCCTACTCGCACACGTTTTCGCATGGAGGAAAGGCCGAAGAACATCAGCATCCATGATTTTGACGGCCTAGAGCGTTTATCAACTTGCCGTCGGCCTCCCGAAAGAAGCGCGCTGAAGGCTGATGGATGATTGCCGACGGCTGATTTTAGAGGAGGACAAGCCATGGCTCTCTGTGAGATCAATGTGGTTCCGATCGGGACGGGAAGTCCCAGCATCGGAGATTATATTGCCAAGGTGGTGAAGGACTGCAAGGAGGCAAAGCTGGAGTATCAAGTCACGGCGATGGGGACGCTGATCCGGGGGAGTGCCGGAGAGATATTCAAACTAGCTCCGAAGCTTCATGAGATACCCTTCGGGATGGGAATCAAGCGCGTCCTGACCACGATCAGCATTGACGATCGCCGGGACAAGGACGTTGGAATTGACGACAAGGTCCAGTCGGTGCTGGCAAGACTGAAGTAGGATCAGGGGGCCCATCCAGTGGTCGGGAGGCGTATGAATGCTCGATGCCGGGGGTCCGGCTGGGCCTGAGGATGCTATTGTGGACCAACGAAAATTGACGGTCCCCAGACCGGCGGAGGGCGATCGCAGGGATGATGGAGCCTTGATGTCCGCGGATGTCAATCTCTTCTCCCTGCAGCGCGGGAGTCCTTCAGATCCTCCTCGCTGCGGCCATGAGAAGGGGCCTTTTCACGCGCGCGCGGAGGGCGGAGGCGCTGACCGCGGGGATGAGGGACTGAGAATAATCCTGCAGGGTGCGCATAAGCCTTGCTGATTGAGGTTGAAAGATGTTTGGATTGGGAATGCCCGAGCTGATCATCATCCTGGTGATTGCGCTGATCATTTTTGGAGCGGGAAAGCTTCCAGAGATTGGCTCAAGCCTGGGCAAAGCGATGACAGGTTTTAAAAAGTCCCTGGAAGAGCCCAGGGAAGGTCAGGGCAAGAAAGGGTGAGCGTCGAACCCTTGACGCCCCCCAGGGGCTTGGACGGATTTGGTTCCGAGCCTGGGTGAGGGACTCAGAGCAAATCTTAGTCGGGGCAGACAGAGGTTGGGCTGACGGGTGGAAAGAAGGGCCAACGGGGTTGCACGCCGGGCTCGATGATGCTGTTCTGCGAGAGGGTTGATCATGATGCTGGTTGACCGTTGGCAGAGAAAGCTTGATTATCTCCGGGTCTCTGTCATTGACCGGTGCAATCTGCGCTGTATCTACTGCATGCCGCGTGGGACGCCGATTGACTGGATTGCCCACAAGGATCTGCTCTCCATCGATGAATTTGAGCGACTCATTCGGGTGTCAGTGGGCCTCGGCGTTCAGAAGGTCAGGCTTACGGGCGGGGAACCGCTTCTCCGCCCGGGCATCCTGGGCCTGATTCCAAAGATTGCCGCAATGGGCGGGGTTAAAGACCTGGCCCTCAGTACGAACGGCCTTCTCCTGAGCCGCTACGCCGAGGATCTCAAGGCGGCCGGGCTGATGCGCCTGAATATCAGCCTGGATACGATCAATCCGGAAAGGTTTGGGATGATGACCGGCGGTGGGGATCTTTCATCCGTTCTTTCGGGGATTGAGGCCGCAAAGCGTGCGGGCTTCTGGCCGATCAAAATCAACACGGTAGTGATCCAAGGCATCAATGATCTCGAAATCTCTGACCTGGTGGAATTCGCGGCCCGGGAAGGCTTGATCATCAGGTTCATCGAATACATGCCCCTCTGCAGCCGCGGGGATTGGGCCGGGGGATTCGTCTCGTCCGACCAGATCCTGCGGCGCATCGAAGGATGGCTGCAGGATGGCCATCTGATGGAGAATGCGGATTCGAGCGAGCCCGCCCGCTATTTCGCACTGAAGGGAGGGGTGGGAAAGGTGGGTCTTATCAGCCCGATCTCAAACCGCTTCTGCTCCACCTGCAATCGGTTGCGGCTGACGGCTGACGGGATGCTTCGGGTCTGCCTGCCCTCGGACCTTGAGGTGGATCTTAGGACCCCGCTTCGCCGCGGCGCGTCGGATCCTGAATTGGAGCAGCTGTTCATCCAGGGCGCGCGCCTGAAGCCTGAGCAGGGCGAGTTCACCGGACCGGAAAAACGGGTGATGGTGCAGATCGGGGGGTAGAACCAAAAAAGGAGGTCGGCATGCTTACGGTGACACAGGCGCAGCAAACGGTTCTTGAGTCAATCGGTGTCTTGGGCAAAGAACGGGTATTGATCACCTCCGCGATTCACCGGGTCCTGGCCGAGGATATCGTGGCCAATCTGAATCATCCACCCTGGGACAATTCGGCCATGGATGGTTATGCCGTCTGCGCGCAGGATCTCCTCGGGGCCTCCCGGTCAACGCCGGTTCGGCTGCGCATTGTGGAGGAGATCCAGGCGGGCCGGATGGCCAGCCAGGTGGTCAGGCCGGGTACGGCGGCCAGCATCATGACAGGCGCTCCGATTCCATCCGGCGCCGATGCGGTGGTGGAGGTGGAGCAGACCCAGGAAAATGGGAAAGGGGTCTTGATTTACAAGGAGGTTTCGGCCGGCAGAAATATCCGGAGGATGGGAGAGAATGTAAGGATCGGAGAGGAGGTATTGGCCAGGGGGCGCCGCCTGGGCGCACCGGAGATCGCCATGCTGGCCCTTCTCGGAAGGAGCGTCATTCCGGTCTACCGGCAGCCGCTGGTCGCGATCATCGCGACGGGAGACGAATTGGCCGATCTGGACGAAGGGGTCCGTGAAGGGCAGATCTATAACTCCAACGGTTACGCGCTATGGGCGCAGGCGGTGGAGGCGGGTGCCCTGCCCCGGGTCCTGGGGATCGTTCGGGATGACAAGGCTCAGTTTACGGACAAACTGCGTGAGGCCCTGGATTCGGACCTGGTTCTCCTCTCGGGCGCCGTATCGGTCGGAAAGTATGACTACGCCCCCGGGGTGATGGAACGGCTGGGCGTAAAGATCCGGTTTCGAACCGTGGCCATGCGGCCCGGCCATCCGTTGCTCTTCGGCATGCATGGGAACACCCCGGTCCTGGGGCTGCCCGGAAATCCGGTATCGACCATGATCGCGTTCCACGAGTTCGTGAGGCCCGCCTTGTTGAAGATGATCGGGCGAAGCGACCCGTATCTGCCCGTGGTGCAGGCCGTCTTGATGGAGAATTTCAAGAACCATTCCGGCCGCACGCACTTCGTCAGGGTGAGGGTTGAGTACGCCGATGGCGGTTATCGCGCCTGGCCCGTAGGACCCCAGGGGAGCGGAGTCCTGATGTCCATGGTCCATGCCGGTGGTCTGATGGTTCTCCCCAGAGCATGCGAAAAGGTCAACGCGGGAGAGACGGTCTGCCTGCAGCTCCTGGGTGAGTCGATGATGGGGCGGGCAGATCCGGGGTTCACAGAAGCATAATCGCGGAAAGGTTTTCCGGATGGAGGGTATCATTCTCGCAGGGGGAAGGAGCCGCCGGATGGGCCAGCCCAAGCCCTTTCTGGAGTTCGGGGGCCGCCCGCTGATCTCATGGGTCCTGGACTCGGTGGTCGATCTATGCCAGAAGGTCTATATCGTCTCCGGGTCATTGCCCGAAGATGCGTTTTTGGACCGGATTCTTTCATTCCGGCGTGATCATATCGAAGTCATGAGGGATCGCCTGCCTGGATGCGGGCCGCTGGGCGGGATGAGCACCGCTCTGCCCCTCACCCGGGGGCCCTTTGCGCTGGTCGTCGCCTGCGATATGCCATTTCTCAATCCCAGGTTGCTCCGATACCTGGCTGATCAACTCGGGAATTTCGACGCCGCGGTACTGCAGCTTCCGGGTGGCGAGCATCCACTCCCCGGCGTCTACTCAAAGACCTGCCTCACGGCAATTTCCCAGCAGCTAATGAGTGGAGATCTAGCCTTGGCGAGCCTTTTGGGTCGAATCAGGGTCAAGCGCGTCCCGGAAGAAGCGATTCAACGTTTTGACCCCCGAAGCCTCTCCACGACCAATGTAAATACCCCGGAAGACCTTGAAAAAGCCAGATCCCTTTTGCCATACTGCCAAGTGGTTGACGGGGGGCTTGCCCATGAACCATGATCCCGTTGTGGTGTGTATCGTCGGCGCATCAGGAGCCGGAAAGACCACGCTGATGGAGGGCCTAATCCGCGAGCTGTCGAACCGAGGATATCGCATCGGAACGGTCAAACATAGTCATCATCCTCTGGATGGAGACCAGCCGGGAAAAGACAGTTGGCGGCACCGCAAAGCAGGTTCCTTGGTGAGCGTTGTTTCCTCTTCGGCAAATTTTGGGGTTTTCGGTGCGGTAGAGGAGGAATTGACCCTTGAAGAGATTTGCGAGCGTTTTCTGTGCCATTTGGATTTAATCCTGGCTGAAGGCTACAAGCAAAGTTCGTATCCGAAGATCGTTTTGGCAAGAAACAGTGCGCGGGACATCTCCGAGCTGAGAAACGTCATAGCCGTCGTGGCGAATGAGCCTTGTGACCACGGGACTCCTGAATTTGATCCGGAAGATCTGAACGGGTTGGCCCTGTTGATTGAAAAGGACTATCTGAAGCCACACCAATAGGTGCTGGCGGATTCTCAAGGAGGCGAATCATGCCGCTTTATGACTATGAGTGTTTAACGTGCCATAAGAACTTCACGCTGGTTTTGATGATCAAAGAGCATGAGGCGGGAAAGCTGGCTTGCCCGGCGTGCGGCTCCCCCGAGATAAAGCAGCTGATCCGGCCCTTCTTTGCCAAGACGGACTCAAAGACCTAGTCGAGAGCGGGTGTGATCGGGTGGTTTTTTTCCGAAAAGGGCACGCCCGACTTGGGGACAGGTTTTGGAGACACGGCTTGCGCAGAGGGAAAAAGGGCAGAGCGGAATACGGCGGGTCCAGGGTGAATAGGACGGTCTGGGATTGGACAAGTTGTAAAGATCCATAGACAAGGGGATTCTGTGTTGCCTCTCCGCCGCGACCACCGCTTCATTAAATTTATTTAAAATCAATTGCTTACGAATATAAGCTGGCTTTCGGGGATCTGGCATGTCGATTGCTCATACTAGGCAATGACAGACCAACCCCCCGAAAACAGGGGTGCGAGATGCTCGAGGTCCGAATACATGGAAAGCGGGAGCAGGGCGCGCAATTGGCAGCCCAGTTGCTCTCCGCGGCAGCGTGTATGGAAGGGAAGTTCGGCCGGACCTTTTCGGTGGAGGGGCACGAAGAAACCGGAACGACAGTTACCGCCTGGGCTCAAATTGACGAACGAGAAATTCCTCCCGGTCCACCGACCGGTCGTCCCCTCTCCCTGATCTTCATGGACCAGATGCTGCTCCATCGGCACAATCCCCCCATCGACCTGCATCCCTCGGGAATCATCCTGGTCAATACCGCCTGTTCCCTGAGGGAGCTGGAGGCAGAAGGAGCGCTCTTGCATTGTTCCCCACGCGCCATCCACCTCTTACCGGCGACGGATATCGCCGTGAGGCACCTGGGAAGGCCATTTCCGGCCTCAGCGATGGTCGACGGGACGGTGGCCGTCATGGGTTCTCCCAGCCTCGGGGCCGTACTCGGGGCCATCCATGACAGATTCTGGGGCTCGATATCCGAATGCAACGAAGCGGCGGCCCGCGAGGCCTATCTTTATGTACAGGCCTGGATGGAGACCGCCGGTCGCGTGATGGATCTGGCCCATGCACGCTGAGCCGTAGGCTTCTCAGGAAATCCATCGATCCGCCGGGGGGCGTTTTTGCGTCCATCGCCCTTTCGATCCCTTTCTTTAGGGCTTGACAATCCATTCAATTAAGTATATGAAAAATAAACCGATTAAGAGTCACCCCCGCCAACCGAGAGACCGGGGCTGGGCAGGGATTCGATTTCGAACAGGACCAGGAGAGCCTCCTTTTGATCATCGGAGTTCCCAAGGAAACCTATCCCGGTGAACGGCGCGTTGCTCTCGTTCCGGACATCGTTTCCCAGGTCATCGGCAAAAAACATGAGGTTTGGGTGGAGCGCGGGGCGGGGGAGGCCGCCGGCTTTCCGGATTCCGCCTATGACGCCGCCGGCGCTCGCTTGGCCGGCTCGAGGAACGAGGTGTTCCAGAAGGCGGAATTGATCGCCCAGGTCCGGGGGCTCGGCGCCAATCCTGACGGATATCGAAAGGATCTTGCATTGATGCGGCCGGGTCAGACGGTGATGGGTTTCCTGGGACCGGCCGATCATCCGGCTGCCGTATCCGAACTGGCCGCAGGAGGGGCGATGGGGTTCTCCCTGGAGCTGATGCCGCGGATTTCGAGGGCCCAGAACATGGACGCCCTTTCCTCCATGGCCACGATCGCGGGATACAAGGCCGTTATCCTGGCGGCCGAGCATCTGCCGCGCATGTTCCCGATGCTGATGACGGCTGCCGGTGTGGTCCATCCTTCCCGAGTATTCGTGATTGGGGCGGGGGTCGCGGGCCTTCAGGCCATCGCCACCTCGCGGCGGCTCGGGGCGGTGGTTCACGCCTATGACGTCCGGGAGGCGGCCCGTGAGGAGATCCAGAGCTTGGGGGCGAAATCGGTCGATCTGCCACTGGAGACTGCGGATGTCTCGGATTCGGGCGGTTATGCCAAAAGGATGGACGAGGGGTTCTATCGGCGACAGAGAGAGCTCATGGCGCGGTTTGTCGGCGAGAGTAATGTCGTGGTGAGCACCGCTGCGGTGCCCGGCAAGAAGGCCCCGGTCCTGATCGCGCGGCAGATGGTGGAGTCGATGGCGGCCGGTTCGGTCATTGTGGATCTGGCGGCCGAGCGGGGAGGCAACTGTGAGTTGACCCGTGCGGATCAGACCGTTGTGGAGCGGGGAGTGACGATCCTGGGCCCGACCAACCTCCCCTCCTCCATACCCTATCATGCCAGTCAGCTGTATTCCCGAAACATCGCAAATTTTATCTTCTACCTGACCAAGGACGGTCAGCTGGCCATCGACTCGAATGATGAAGTGGTTCGTGAAACTCTCCTGACCAAAGAGGGCCAGGTGGTGCAGCCGACCATCCGCGCGCTGTCGGGATAGGGCCGCCTGGACCGCCATTTCTGAGAGAGGGGCTATCCGATGGAATCACTCATGGTGGGATTCACGATCTTTATCCTGGCCTTGTTCGTGGGATTCGAGGTGATTACCAAGATTCCTCCGATCCTTCACACCCCCCTGATGTCGGGCTCCAACGCCATTTCGGGAATCACGCTCATCGGCGCCCTCCTATCTGCCGGAATTCAGCAGACGCTGGTTTCCTCCGTTTTGGGATTCATCGCGGTGGTGTTCGCGACGATCAATATCGTCGGGGGATTCATGGTGACGCACCGTATGCTGGGCATGTTTAAGAAGAAGGATTGATGGATGCATCCACTGGCGATTAACCTCGGGTATCTTTTTGCCGCGAGCCTCTTCATTCTGGGGCTGAAGGGCCTAACCCATCCCCGGACGGCCGTTCGGGGCAATTTGATGGGGGCTACCGGCATGCTGGTCGCCATTCTGGTCACCCTGATGGATCATCGCATCCTGAGCTTCGAGCTGATCCTGATCGGCCTGGTTCTGGGATCCGTGATCGGGGCGGCGCTGGCCGCCAAAATTCAGATGACGGCCATGCCCCAGCTGGTGGCTGTTTTCAACGGCCTGGGTGGCGGCGCATCGGCGCTCGTCGCCGGATCGGCTCTGGCGGAGAGCATCACGGCGGAGGGCATCCTGATGGCTCAGGTCACCACCGCCACGGCGGCATCCGGGATTATCGGCGCCGTGACATTCTGGGGCAGCATCGTGGCCTTCGCCAAGCTGCAAAGCCTGATATCCGAGAGCGCGGTTCAGTACGCCGGGCAGCATTTATTCAACGGCGTGTTGCTCCTCGGCGCTATCGCCCTGGGGGCAGGGCTGGTGATCGACCCCTCCGCATTCTGGATTTATTGGGCGATGGTGGTGGTGGCTTCCATTCTGGGCATTCTGCTGGTGATCCCGATCGGGGGCGCCGACATGCCGGTGGCCATTACCTTCCTGAACGCCTGCTCGGGGCTGGCCGCCGCGGCCACCGGTTTCGTCCTGGGAAATCATGTTCTCATTATCACCGGTTCGCTCGTGGGCGCCTCCGGAATGATCCTGACCGAAATCATGTGCCGGGCGATGAATCGCTCCATGCTGAATGTCTTTTCGGGTGCGATTGCAACGGCCCCGGGCGGCGCGTTGGATGCGGATCGGGTGTATGCCGGAAAGGTGAAGGCGGCCTCTCCCGACGAAGTGGCGATGCTGCTGGATTCCGCCAGGCGGGTCGTCGTGGTCCCCGGCTATGGATTGGCCGTGTCGCAGGCCCAGTACGCGGTGCGGGATCTTGCCAATCTGCTGGAGTCGCGCGGCGTGGAGGTGGAATACGCCATCCATCCCGTCGCCGGCCGCATGCCGGGCC
>CAYGBP010000005.1:0-425 GCA_964348105.1 uncultured Nitrospirota bacterium | reverse complement strand
TGGACAAGGCCCGGACCGTGGTGATCATCAAGCGAAGCTTAAGCCCGGGGTTCGCCGGAATTCCCAACCCGCTCTTTGCCGCCTCCAACGCGATGATGCTGTTTCGAGACGCCAAAAAGGCGGTGCTCGATCTGATCGTTGCTCTGAAGTAGCCGCTCTCGGAGATTCGACCGCGGCCGAACACCAAGCCCTGGGGCCTCGCAACGGCAGGAGAGAAAGGGTAAAATTTAAAGGGGGTGGCCTCCCGGCGGGTGCCGGAGGCGCACGACTCTGCAACTTGGGGTAAGACTTTGAATCGTCTCGTATTGATCCGCCACGGAGAGAGCATCTGGAACCGGGAAAACCGCTTTACCGGATGGATCGATGTGCCCTTGAGCGATCAGGGGATGCGGGAGGCCGTGGAGGCGGGCCGGTTGCTTCGCAAG
>CAYGBP010000004.1:44896-49161 GCA_964348105.1 uncultured Nitrospirota bacterium | reverse complement strand
CCGTCAAGATTCAGTGCAAGCTGCCCGAGGCGGCACAGATGGTGGACGGGGAGATCGCCTGGGAGGGGGAGTTGAAGGCGGGGGCCACGCGGCGTCTTAAGATGCTGATCAGGATCGACGAGGCCGGCCAGCACCTGGTCCGGGCGAGGGCCATCGTCGAGTATCCCGGCGGAGCCATGATCAGCCGGGGCGCCAGCCTCCTGATTGATCTGGGAGGAGATGGAAAGGAAAAAATCAAGCCGACGAAAAAGAAAAAAGTTCCGAAAATTCGTAGGGGAAAGGATGGCGAGCCGATTGCGGAGATTCCCATTGACTGAGCCGACGGTGCGGACCGCCTCATTTCGCGCCGGATGGCTGCTGGTCGGTGCCATCGTGATGGCCGGCTGCGGATCGTCGGGAGACGGCGCCATCTTGTGCCAAGGGCTGGGCGGAAATACTGTCTCGGGGCAGGTCGTCTTCGAAAAGCGCCTCTATGACCATAACGGTTATACGAACCAAAGCGTCTTCCTCCCGGTCCGATACGCGGATGTCGAGGTGGTCGGACCCGAAGGGGTCCTGGCTACCACGACGACGAACGCGGACGGTCGTTACTGCGCCATCTATGTACAGCAGGGCGAGCCCCGGGTGAATTCGGTTTCGATCATGGCAAGCAGTAATGTCCCCTTCCAGAAACTGAAGGTGGGGCGTTTCTTCGTGGATGTCATAGGTGATGTCCGTTTCGCACGGTGGGCCGTATCCCAAGGCTTCGACGAGAGACTCGGCAACGAGCTCACCCTGGATTTTACGATTCGAGCCGCGTCCCTGGGCGGCGTCTTCAACATCCTGGATACCCTGACGAACGGCACCACCTTTTTCCGTAATATCCGGGGGAAAGTGCCGCCGATCTTGACAGCGGTTTGGCAAGAGCAGGTGGGCCGCACCTTTTTCATCACCGAGGAGTCCTGCGCCACGGTGGGGATCGGCGTGGAGGGAGACTGTATCTTCGTGCGGGGCGATGGGGAGCTTTTCTTTGGCGAGCCCATCGGCGAGGACCGCGACGAATACGATGACGACATCCTGTTGCATGAATACGGCCATTTTATCACGCATAACTTTTCATTCGATACTTCACCCGGCGGACCCCACTACCTCAACGACCATACCCAGGATATCCGGCTGTCCTGGTCGGAGGGGTGGGCCACCTTCTTCTCCAGCGCGATCCGGCGCAATCCCGTGAATGTGGATGTCGGCGTGACCGGCATTTCTCTGTTCGCCTTTTCGATCGAATCCAACAGCCTCCTGTTTCCGCCCCAGGAGCCGGGCCTTCTGGAGGGGGATGCCATCTACACCACCAGCGAAGTGGCCGTGGCCAGCGTCCTGTGGGATATCTTCGACGGGCCTACGGCCACCGAGCCGTTCGACCGGCTCTCGCTGGGATTCGGTCCCATCTGGGATGTGCTGAATGGATGGAATAGCAGTCCACCCCCACAATCCACGATGGAGCACTTCTGGGAGTCGTTCCTCCAGTTCAGGCCGGACCTCATCACGACGCTTGGGGCAATTACCGATGAACGGAAGATGGAGTTTTTCCCGGACGCCTGCGAAGTGAGCGATGCCTGTAACCCCTCACTGATTAACAAGGCGGATGACAATTCATTCGCCCGGGCCACGCCCGCGATCATTGGGCAATCACGCCGCCACACGCTCTTCCCGGCCGATGACGTCGATGTCATGTCGTTTGAAGCCGAACCGGGAAAGTCGTACGCGATCGAAACGCTGCGATTGAAGAATGGAGCCGATACCTATCTTGAGATTTTCTATGACAACGGCGGCCAGTCCGCACCCCTCTCGGATTCGGCCGGAAAGCCTTTCGTCAACGACAATCCACCCGAAACCAAAACGGGCGAAGGCTGCGCCCAGCTCAGGGATGACGGCCAGGGAAATTTGAAATCGAATTGTCCCAACAACGAAACCGCCCTGGCCTCGAAGATCACCCTGTCGAGCTTCGTTCCCCCCGATGGCTGTTCCGTTCCCTGCATGCTTTACGCGAAGGTGAGGCGTTCACCTTTCGCCCCTCCCTCCACGGGTCGCTTCGGATCTTACCAATTTCTGATCTCGGAGACGGCGGCGCCCTAACGCGTCTGGCAGGGGCTATTTCTCGATCCGGTCTAGTTCTATCCACAAGACTGAGCAGCCGATCCCCAGTCAATCAACAGGCTTATACACAATATATGGGTGGGGGGAGCCGATTTCCATTCAACCGGTTGTATTTTTTTCTTGACAGGCTATTCCGTTGTGCTAAAATGTCCTCCGCGTTATGAGATGATCTGAACAAAGAGCTCATTATTTGTGGTGTTTTCCTCCATCAATACCCGATAAAAAACTTGTGGCAGACCGAGCCCAATTCCTTTCATCAAGCATTTGATTCTCAATGCCGGGATTGCACCCGGAAGGGGGTATCATGGAAACGATCAAAGAAACGCTGGAAAAGCGGGTCTCCGCGCAGCCTTCTCCTTCTGGGGGCGAGCTCGAGTTATCCGCCAATACCCTGAAGGTCCTCGAAAAACGCTATCTGGCCAAGGACGATCAGGGACGGCCCATCGAGACGCCGGCCGAAATGTTTGCCCGGATAGCCCGGAACATTGCCCAGGCCGAGGTGGTGTACGGCGGGCCCGCGGAGGTCAAAAGGGCCTTTGAGTCGTTTTACGGCCTCATGACGCGGCTTGAGTTCCTTCCCAACTCGCCCACGCTCATGAATGCCGGGCGGGAGCTTCAGCAACTTTCGGCCTGCTTCGTGCTTCCGGTGGGTGATTCGATGGAGGAGATATTCGAGACGGTCAAGCAGGCCGCCATTATCCATAAGACGGGCGGTGGAACGGGTTTTTCTTTTTCCAGGTTACGGCCCAAGGAGGATGTGGTTCGGACCACGGGAGGCGTGGCTTCCGGCCCCGTTTCCTTCATGAAGGTATTCAATCACGCCACCGAGGCGGTCAAGCAGGGGGGGACCCGGCGGGGGGCCAACATGGGGATCCTGCGGGTGGATCATCCCGACATTCTGGAGTTCATCGGTTGCAAGACGGATAACCGCGAGATTACGAACTTCAATATCAGCGTGGCCATTACCGACGCCTTCATGGAGGCGTTCGAGAAAGACGATAGCTATGATTTGATCAATCCGCGCACGGGGAAAAGGGAATCTTCGCTCAGGGCCCGCGACGTCATGGATCGCATCGCCTACCAGGCCTGGAAAAATGGTGAGCCGGGGCTTTTCTTCATCGATGCCACGAATCGCACCAATCCTACCCCCCAGCTCGGGGACATCGAAGCGACCAACCCTTGCGGCGAGCAGCCCCTGCTTCCTTATGAATCCTGCAACCTGGGAAGCATCAATCTTGAAAAGCACCTGGTCGATATCAACGGGCAGTATCAGGTCGACTGGGAGCACCTGCAGCGCACGATCAGGATCAGCGTGAAGTTTTTGGATGACGTCATTGACATGAACCGCTACCCCTTGCCCGAGATCGAAGAGATCACCAAGGCCAACCGGAAAATCGGTCTGGGCGTCATGGGATTCGCGCGAATGCTTTTCAAGCTGGGTATTCCGTATGACTCGGACGAGGGCGTCGAAATGGGTCGCAAGGTGATGAAGTTCATCCGGGACGTCGGATATGACGAATCCATGCGGCTCGCCCAGCAGCGCGGCGTCTATCGCAACTGGCGCGGCTCGCTTCATGAGAAGCGAGGACAACCGGTCAGAAATTCCTACATCACGACGGTTGCGCCGACCGGGACGCTGTCCATGATCGCCGATACGTCCGGTGGATGCGAGCCGGAGTTTTCACTCATCTGGTACAAGAATGTGATGGATGGCGAGCATCTTCCCTACGTTTTGGACTATTTCATCGAGGTGGCCAAGGCGGAGGGTTTCTGGAAGGAGGACCTTCTGGAGCGGATTCTGGCCAATCATGGTTCGGTCATGGGCCTTGACGAAGTTCCCAAAAAATGGCAGCGCATTTTTGCGACCTCGCACGACATCGGCACGGACTGGCATATCCGGATGCAGGCCGCCTTCCAAGAGTACTCGGACAGCGCGGTGTCCAAGACGATTAATCAGCCCAAGGATGCGACGATCGACGATGTCAAGCGGGCTTACACGATGGCCTTCAAGCTGGGTTGCAAGGGGATCACGGTGTACCGGGACGGAAGCCGGGAGGAACAGGTGATGAACTTGGGCGTCTCCAAAAAGCCCGCGTCCGCAGCCGATGGGAATGGGGGGGGGCACCTCG
>CAYGBP010000004.1:44476-44886 GCA_964348105.1 uncultured Nitrospirota bacterium | reverse complement strand
CTGAGCGGCGGGCTCGAGCGGCTCCGCGCCCGGCTCGAGTGGCTCCGCATGCTCCGGCACGAAGCCGCGATGTTCGCCCGCGCGGACCACGTCATTGCCGTGTCCGAGCGGGAGGCCGCCATCCAAGAGGTCGGGCTGGGCAGAAAAGAGCCTCAATCGGCCGGAAACGGATCGGGCGGGCTTTCTTCCAAGGTCAAGCCCCTGCCCTATAAGCGCTCCGGGGTTACCTTGAGCCGCGAGACTCCCTTTGGGACGGCGCATATCACCCTGAATAATGACGAGGAGGGGCCCGCCGAGGTTTTCATCACGATCGGAAAGGCGGGAAGCGACGTGATGGCCATGGCGGAGGGGTATGGTCGCTGTATTTCGCTCTATCTGCGATCCATTTCTCCGCTTTCCCGGACGGAAAA
>CAYGBP010000004.1:38838-44466 GCA_964348105.1 uncultured Nitrospirota bacterium | reverse complement strand
CGAGCAGCTCGAGCGCGACGTGATTCCCGCCGGGATGCACGTGGCGATCACGCGAGACTACGGCGAGACGGCCAACGAAAAAGTCAACGAGCTGGTCAATCAATTGCGGGGCATCGGGGGGTCCCGCTCGATCGGGTTCGGTCTGGGACGCGTCCTGTCTCTGCCGGATGCCATCGCGAAGGCCCTGGCCGAACATTGGGTTGATGATGCGGACGCCGCCGATGAGGAAAGGGTCGCGAAGATGGCCGATCAGGCCTTTCCCGGGTCCGGGGGAAACGGAGAACACGCCTTTGCAGTTTTGACCGGGAACATGTGTCCGGACTGTCAGAAGATGTCTCTGGTGCGTGAGGAAGGCTGCCAGAAATGCTATGCCTGCGGATACAGCGAATGCTAGCAGCCGATGCGGTTGCTAATTTCCAAGGGAGGTGCTCCATAGGCGGACCGGGAGTGGTCTAGCCGAATGACCAAAAGAGCAAACCGGCCGGAGGTGTCCGCTCGGTCAAAGCGCGATCGATGAGGGGAGGTCATTGCCTGGCCTTCTGGTTTTTCGTGTAAAGACTCGGGGGACCGTCGGAAAAGACTCGGATTTCCTTGAAATATAACGGGTGGGGCGTTATTCGATCGAGGGGTTATTGAATGGGGCCTTGAGCCAATGAAGTTCACCCTAAAGAAATCCAAGCGATACAGGGGTTTTCGGCTCATCATTCAGCAGGATGAAGAAGCCCTTTCCGTCGAGAATCCGCAGGGGAACCCGGTCGCCCGGTTCGTTCTTGATGATTTTCTGGATCGAATTGGGGCGAATTCTTCCGCCTTCAAAAGAAAATATCCAAGGCTGGGTCTCGGCATCCATGTGCGTTATTTTGATGCCGAGGGCCATCTCTGCGAAGGAATCGCCAGCTCGATCGGCGGGGGCGGCCTTTTTATCGAACAACTCAATCCCCTCGTCCCGGGAAACGAAACCAGGTTGGAGTTTACCCTTCCAGCCTCGAAAAACCTGGTAAGCGCCAGGGCCCAGGTGGTCTGGGTTCGCCGAAACTTTCAGCAACGGCTCACGTATCCGGGGATGGGCCTCACCTTCACTCAGATATCGGAACGGGATCGGGCCGAGCTGATCCACTTTGTCAATACCTTCAATGAGCAGAGGGGATACCAGGAGGATTAACGGGAAGGGGTGTTTTCTCTGAGGATTTCTTCAAGCTGAATCAGGACATCCCGCCCCGAGTTTTCAGCCACCCCCCGGAACATGCTCTCGTCGGCGTAAAGCTGTGACACGGAGGTTCCCTTTTCCCGGGCGTGCTCCCAGGCGACCCGATCCCATGCCGCCAGACAGGCCTTGGCGATCCATTTGCTGAGGGGTTTCGGATTATAGAGCTTTTTCTTGATGGCGATCGGGTTCATGGATAGGGGATTGTATCCCTGATAGAGATAACCCTCCTCGATGAGGCGCTGCTCGAAGCCGGTATGGGGCTGGACCCCTAGGAAAAAGAGCATCGGGAAGACACGATCATCACCCATGACGGCCGCGATTCGTTTGTAGGAGCGGATGCTGTCCATGAGACCTTCCACAGAATCTCCCGGCGAATTCAGCGAGTAGTTCAATATCAGCTTTCCTTGAAAGCCTGCCTCCTTGAGATACCGACATCCCTCATACAGCTTCTCCAAGCTGAACCCCATATGCAGGGAATTGACGACGGTTTGAGAACCGGAAGTGATGGACACCTCCAGGTCTCCCAGCCCGGATTGGACCATCAATCGGGCGAGCTGGGCATTGATCAGGCTGGTTCGAATGTAGCCGCTCCATTCCAGCTTCAGCCCCCGTGAAATGATCCGTTCCATGATCTCGATGCATTGGGGGAAGGACTCTCTTCCGGTGAAAAACTGGGCGTCGGTAAACCAGAAACGTCTGGATCCCCATTGCGTATAGAACTGGCTGATCTCGTGCACCACCCGTTCGGCAGGTCGGTAACGGACCTTTTTACCCTCGATGTAGGGATATTCGCAGAACTGGCAGTCGTAAGGGCAGCCGCGCTTGGTTTGAACGCCGATAAAATCACCGTGATACCGTTCATGCTGGGGGAGAATGGAGCTCAGGAAGGACAGGTCGACGGAGAGGTCGTCTAGGGGCAGGTATTGCGTCCGCTGGCCGATGCGGGGCTTTCCATGGTCGGCGACGATGATCCGCTCGTCCGACAGCGGTTTTCCCTCAACGGCCTTGATTACGGCGGACTCACCCTCTCCGATCACCCCAATGGTTGAGGGAGGCAGTTTCGTGATGAGCTGCTCGGCGAATACGCTGAAGGCCCCGCCACCAATCATGAGCCGGCTATCGGGAAGTGTCTGGTAAGCCAGCCAGGGATATGAAAGCGCCTGGCGGATGTTGCGGTAATAAATCCACAGGTATTGCAGCCCCTTGATCGAGGCGAAGGCCTTCTTAAAGGGGTTGCGGGAGTAGTAAAAATTGAAAGCGTATTTCAGGGAAGGATCGCCCTCGTGCGGGGCAAATACCTGAATATCCCGCCAGGAAAAAAGGATCAGGTCCGGTCGAAGCTCCAAAAGCGTATTTTTAAGCGTCTCGGTGCGCGCCTTTGGTGCGATGAGTGAAAGGTCCAGGATCCGTTGGTGCAGGCCGGGGTGTCGCTGCCGGATGGTGCTCGCCAGATAGGTCAGTCCCACCGGGTAAATCGGGTGGCAGGGCATAAAGACATGCAGAATGGACTGGACCGTTCCCATGGGACCAACAGGATACCAGAAATCCGCGGCCGGCCGCAACCGGCCCCTGGGGATCTAATCGGGACGTGAGGGGGGGAAGCCAAGGCTCTAGGGAGACGCAGCTTGGATGGATGCGATCTGCTTTCTCGCCAGATCCACCAGGCTGGCGAGCTCTTCATCCCCGCCGGCCAACTCGATGAATCTTCTGTAATGACGTTCGGCGCTTTGGTGGTGTCCGCGCGACTGCAGCAGCGATGCCAGCGTGTAGTGCGGCCTGGGAGACGACGCGTGAGCCTTGACCAGCTTGCGGTAGGAGGCGATGGCGCGCTCCGGGTCTCCCATTCCTTGATAAAGCTCGGCCTGAAACTCAAGGGAATCCCTGAAGGCCGGATCCAGGGATAGGGAGACATGGGTGGCTTCCAATGCGGATTTCAGAATCCGTTCTGTGGTGGCGGGGGATTCCCCCTCGGTGCTGGCCTTTTGCGCGAAGGCCGACAGAAGCCTCGCCATCAGATAATGTCCCTCGGCCGTTTCCTGGATCTGGAGGGACCGGTCGGCGTAGTGAGAGGCATAGGAGAGGTTTTCCTGCCGAAGGTAAGCACGCGCGATCGTCAGCATCCGCTCGGCGGTTTCACGGGGAGTCTCCCCCAGGGGAGCCCCCAGATATTTGCGGATGTCCTCATGCGCGTTGAAAAGCCTGTCGCGCAGAATTTCGGGCTGACCGCTGATCCTGCCGCTGTAATAGTCCCTGGGTCCCGAAATTTCCACCCAGGCGTTGTCATCCGTGTTGGTCACGGCGTCCCGGACGAAGGGGGGCACCTCCGCGGGGCCGAGCGCGAAGGCGGCCATCAGGTCCAGCTCATTATCGATGTCGATGCGCTCCAGGTCTTCCCGAACCGTCTCGGGCTTCATTCGATCGCTGATCCGCGCCAGATCGAGGACAATCGGGTCCCGGGAACCCACGAAGATCATATCCGCCGGGGCCGGATCGAACACCATGACATGGGGGAAAACCGCGCGAAATGCCTTCAGGACACTTTTGAACGTATCCGTGGTCATTCCATAGACCGAAATCCACTGGCAAAAGACGCCGCCTTCGTCGAGCCGGGATGCCCCGAGTTCGAAAAAGTCCCTCGTAAACAGGTTCGAGACACCCGACAGCCATGGGAAAGAGGGTTGGGAGATGATGATGTCGTATTGCTTGCGTGCCGTCAGCAGATGGTTGCGTCCGTCATTGATCCGAACCGTCAGTCTGGGGTCATTCAGACGGTGGAGGCTGAAGTTCGTGAAATAGGCCGATGCCCGCAGGACCGCCGGCTCCAACTCGATCACCTCCAGGTTGCGCACCGGATGCTGTTGGGCCGAACCCAGGGTGACGCCCGTGCCCATGCCGATGATCAGAACATTATCCGCCTTCGGCCCGAGCAGCAGAGGGAGTTGGGCCAGCAGGACATGGGTGCGCAGGTACTGCTCTCCGCCCTCGGGCCTTCCGTCATTTTTTAACAAGTGATGTCCGACCGCATCCCTCACCACCGTCACGGTGGCGCTTCTTCCTTCCTCATAGAATTGGACCTGGAGGTTCTGATCAAGCCGGTCGCGAAACTCTTTCCAGCCCCCTCCCTCAAGACCCCGGATGACCGAGAGGTAGCGGGGATACTCAATGCCCAGGTTGAATGTCATCATCGAGGGATTCCAGGGAACGCGGACCCAGAGGACGGCCAGCGCGATCGCGGTGACCGGCACGAGCGCCCAGGCCCTGGACCGGCCGGAGCGATAAGGCGCCGCGGCCAGGAGAATGAAGCCTGAGAAAATATTGATCAGGATGGTGACCAGGAGGGTGGTTTGCAGGCCCAGTGCCGGGATCAGGATGAATCCCGCCAGGAATGCGCCGGCAATCGCGCCGAGTGTGTTGAGGAAGTACAGATCCCCGGCCGTTCGGGCCGCCCGGTGCAGGTGACCGTGATAAATCCTGACCACGAGCGGAAAGCTGGCGCCGAACAAAAGGGTCGGGATGATCATGATGGCGGCCGCCGATAGAAACCAGAGCGCGGTGATCAGGCGATCCGGGTGGTCTGCGAAAAGGGGAAGGCCCTGGTTGAGGCCCTGCAGGAAAAAGAAGGGCAGCCTCTGAAGCAGGATGGAGCCCAGCATGCATGACAGCCCGATTCCAACCTGGACGAACGCCAGGGTTTGCACGGGCCTCCTGATTCGGCCCAGGAAATGAGTGAACAGTGCGCTGCCCAGCGCGATTCCCAAGAGAAATGTGGTGAGCATCGTCGTGAATGCATAAATGGACGAGCCCAGAACGAGGGATAGAATCCGGGTCCAGGCGACTTCGTAGGTGAGCGCCGTGTAGCCCGAAATGCAGATTGCCAGCAACGTGAGTAACAGGGTTCCGAAGGAGATTGCCCCATCCCCCTCGGTACCCCGCAGAGAGAGCCGCATGAAAGCCGGCTCCGGCTGATCCCGATCCACCCAGGGGGTTTCGCGATCCGTGCGGGTCAGGGATGGCCCGATCAGCCCCGTCTTCCGTCTGGACAGCCAGACGGCCAGGAGCGCGAGCGAGAGGTTCAGCGCGACCGCGATCACGGTGGTATTCTGCATCCCCAGGGTCGGAAGGAGAATGAATCCGGTGGCGAAGGTGCCGGCCACCGCCCCGGCCGTGTTCAAGGCATAAAGCAGCCCGATGCGACGGTCCGAGCGATCGTGGCTCCCCGAGAAAAAGCTGGCCAGAACGGGGAGGGTTGCTCCCATCAAGGTGGTGGGGATCATCAGGATGGCCATTGCGAGGCCGAACCGGACGAGATTGAACATAAAGAGCGTGGGATGCAGGTAATCCCATGAAAGCTGATAGATGGGTGTGACCAGAGGGAAGAGAAAGGGGATGGCCAGGCCGTACAGCCCGATGCCGGCCTCCAA
>CAYGBP010000004.1:38214-38828 GCA_964348105.1 uncultured Nitrospirota bacterium | reverse complement strand
GGGCGACGCCAGGTATCGGCCATTCTTCCAAACCACAGGCCGCCCAACGCGAGTCCCGCCATGAAGGCGCTCAGGACCGTGCTAACAGCCAGCGTGGTGGAGCCGAAGACCAGGGTCAGGAGCCGAACCCACACCACCTCGTAGATCAGGGCGCTGGCGCCCGATAAAAAGAAGCAAAGAAGGATAATGCCTCCGATCCAGCTCATGCTCCTCCCGTTTCGATGCATCGGATCAGGGTGAGGCCACGTGGATGGCCACGATGCCGCCGCTCAGGTTGTAATATTCGACCGACCCAAATCCCGCCCGGGCGATCAGCCGCGCCAGGCCCTCCTGGTCCGGAAATTCGCGAATCGAGTCGGGCAGATATTGATAGACTCCCGTGCGGTCCCCTGCGATCAGGGTTCCGACCGAAGGGAGAATCCGGAACGAATAAAAATCGTAAAGCGCCCGAAAGGCACGGTTCGGCGGGTGCGAGAACTCGAGGCACACCAGACGACCGTGTGGTTTTAAAACCCTGCGCATTTCCTCGAAGGCCGTCTGAAGACGGTCCACATTGCGAACGCCGAAGGCCACCGTGACCCGGTCGAATACGCGATCCTTGAACTGAAGCGACT
>CAYGBP010000004.1:20106-38204 GCA_964348105.1 uncultured Nitrospirota bacterium | reverse complement strand
CGGCGTTTCCCCGAAGGCAGGTAATCATGGAACCGAACCCCTCCCGGACGATTTTGGACCTGCCGATCGCAAGCATCCGCTCGTTGAGATCGACCGCCACCACCCGCCCCCCGGGGAGTCCGGCGGATGGCGGCCCGTCTCCCGGCGGGCGTGAATCGGCCCGCCGCAGATGCCGGGCCAGAAGGAGTGCGACATCTCCCGTTCCGGCGCACAGATCAAGGACCCTCATTCCCGGCCGCACATTGGCCAGTTCGACGGCGGCACGTTTCCAGGCATGATGCCGGCCGAAGGAGAGCAGGCTGTTGTTCAGGTCGTAGCGATGGGCGATGGAGGTGAACATCGCCTGGACCATCCCCTGCTTCTTTCCCGCCTCCGAGACCGGCTCACTCTGATCAACCGACATCTTCATCTCTTGAACTGCTGTTTGAGGAATTGGTAGGCCGCCACCAGCTTTCGGAGCTGCGGCTCCTTGCTGCGGTCTCCATCCAGGACGTCCGGGTGAAGATCCTTGATCCGCTTTCGGAAGGCCCCTTTGACGGCCTTGAGGTCGGTTCCGTGTGATATCCCCAGAATCTGACAGGCCTCTCCGGCGGTTTTCACCTCGCCGCCTGCCTGAGCCGATCGGTCCTGCTCCGACTGCCATTGCCGGAAAAAGTTGAAAAAATTAAATCGACGGATTCGCCTGCGGGCCGGCCGCCCACGAAGCTCGCTGTCAATCTCCTCGAAACTATCTTCCAGATAATTAAACCGTGCCTCCAGCCGCCGGAAACTGGCCTCATCCAGGGTGGATTCGATTTCGTTCACCAGATTGGAAAAGAGCCGGTAAAACTCTTCAAGCCTTTCTTCCATGATAAAATAGGTGTCCATCCGTTCCTGCAATAGCCGGTCGAAGGCGTAGGTCAGCCCGTCCTGCACCTTTTCCTGCGCTTCCAGGACTCGTTCCCGCAGCTTGGTTTGGCGCTTTGGAAGCTCTTTGAACCAATTGCTCGTGGGCATAATGGTGACCCGGTGCGTGCAGCCCTCGCACCAGGTTGGGGGAACCGCACCCGTTTATTCGGTCTTGAAAATCCATTATACTAGAATCATTCGGAAAATTTAAGGCTAACGGCCAGTCACGGGCTTATATAGAAGACAGAGGACCGGTCGGGGCTTCAAAAGGAGAACAGGCCGTGCGTTTCTCAGGTGAGGATCATGACGGGCCCCTGCCCAAATGGGCCCGCATGCTGGTTTTGCTAATTTTCATGGGAGGTTGCGGGGTGGAGCGCTCATTTATCTATTTCCCCGACAAAGGCTTGGATTCCAGCCCGTCGGAAATCGGTCTGGCATTCGATGACCTTTACATTCAAACCGAGGATGGCGTGAGCATCAATGCCTGGTACGTCCCCTCTCCGGGCGCCTCATTCACCGTGATTTGGCTTCATGGTAACGCGGGTCATATGGGCCACCGGCTGGATCAGCTGGCGCGGCTGCATCGGCAGGCCCCTCTTAATATCCTGATGATCGATTACCGCGGGTACGGTCGAAGTGGCGGACATGTCTCGGAGGAGGGGACCTACCGGGACGCCGAGGCGGCCTACGATTACCTCCGGCAGGGGACCGATGGGCAAGACGCGCGGATCCTGGCCTTCGGTCAGTCCCTGGGGGCCGCCGTCGCGGTGGAACTGGCCCTTCGGCGGAACCTGGCGGGTCTGATTCTGGAGGCCCCCTTCACCTCGATCCGGGACATGCGGGCCTTCCACTACCCCTGGCTCCCGGTCGACCGGTTCGTGGCCACCCGATATGACTCGCTTTCTAAGATCGTCCGGGTGGCGACGCCGGTTCTCATACTCCATGGGGATCGCGACGAGGTGGTGCCGTATATCCAGGGACAAAGAATGTTTGAAGCGGCGGCCGAGCCCAAGTATTTCCATACGGTTCAGGGCGCGGGCCACAACGGCGTTTATCAGATCGGGGGCGATCGGTACTTTCAGGTGATCCGGGAGTTTCTGGAGAGTTTGACGGGTGAGGCGCCCGATTCCGGGGGATGAGATCGTCATTTGACAATTTCACCGCGCGATTTATACTTCTATATATGTTTGCGGATTAGCCATTCTGGAGGCGGTTGTGGACGATGAAAGCACATTTCATCCTGATTTAAGCCATCCCTATCTGGCCAGCACCCACCAGTCGGTTCCCATTCTAAAGGTCTTGAGCGGCGTCTTGAAAGGGGGCGAATATCGTTTGGTCATGGAAGAGTATGGGATCGGCCGCGATCCCGCCTCCGATATCGTGATCGAGGATCGCGAAGTCTCCCGCAGGCACGCCATGATCTCCAAGAAGGCGGGCGAGTTTCTGCTCTGCGACCTGGACAGTACCAACGGCGTGTATGTGAATAACCTGAAGCTGGAGCGCGCGGTCCTCAAGCACGGGGACGTTTTCCAGATCGGGTCCTGCGTCTTTCAGTTCAACTGGGACCGCAAGGCCGCAAAACCCTGACGGGTTACGGCCCGGTTCGCCGCTGCCATTCGGATGGCGCGGCCCTTCCTGTTATTGCTCCAAAAGCTTGATGAATACTTCGGTCAGCGAGGGATCGAACTGGGTCCCGGCGCCCCCGCGAAGCTCCGCGATCGCCTTGTCCCCGGGAAGCGCCTTTCGATAGACCCGGTCGGTCGTCATCGCGTCATAGGCGTCCACCAGGGCGATGATGCGGGATCCGAGCGGGATGGCCTCGCCCGACAGGCCGTTGGGGTAGCCGCTGCCGTTAAACCATTCGTGATCGTGAAGGATCATGGGGACGCAGGGGTCCAGGTATTTGATATGCCGCACGATTTCGGCCCCCATCAGCGGGTGTTTCTTCATGATCTGGAATTCCGCATCGTTCAAGGGGGCCGCCTTGTTCAGGATGGACTCAGGGATCCCGATCTTTCCGATGTCATGGAGGATGGCGGCGTAGCGAATCCATTCCTGTTCTCTTTCAGAAAGCCCGATCGCCCGGGCAATGCGGACGCAATGCCTGACCGTCCGGTCGCTATGGCCGCGCGTGTAGACGTCCTTGGTTTCCAAAGCCTCGGCCAGGGCCTTGATCGAATCGAAATGGGCCTCCTTGACGGCATCGCTCTTCTCGATCACTTCTCGCAGGAGACGCGCGTGGTCGATCGCGGTGGCCACCTGGTTGGCCAGGGCCTGAATCAACAGCCTTCGGGAGGAATTGAAGCCCGCCCGGCTGTAGTTCCTGGCTTCGCCCAGGATAACGATGCCGAGGAGCCGGTTTTTCGTGATCATGGGAACGATGAGGCTGGCGCGGATCGCATTCTGCCTTCCGCTGATGAGCTCCAGCGCATCCACGGCGTCGGGAATCCCTTTCAGGTGACTGTGCCGGACTAACAACGGTCCGCCTCCCTCGAAAACCGGAGCCAGCGGTGAGAGGCGATAGAGCGGGTATGCTTTCCCGATTTGCGGGGTCCACCCCATCTTCCGGACGCTGTGCGCCGAGCGGAGCTTGAGTGTCAACCCTGATTCACTGAGCAGCGCAATCTGACAGGTGGTGACGGATCCCGCCCGGGCGATTCGAGAAGTGAAGGCGTTTAAGAGCAGGTTGGATTCCATAGTGGTTGCCGTCATTCCGCTCATCTCGACCAGGAGCGAGCGAAGGCGGCTAAAGGTGGTGCGGGTGTGGATCGCGTAAAAGCAGAAGATCGTGATGAGAATGAAGAGGCCGCCCAAGGTCCGATAGGCCGCGGTTGAGATGCCACCGGATTGACGGCCGGTTTCGTCCAGGATCAGCAGGTAAGTGGCGACCGTGATGGTGCCGAGGGCCATGATCAGGATAATGGCCAGGATCCAAAGGTGCCATTCACGATGCTCAATGAAGCTGACATCCAGGTTTTCCGGGGTTTTCATCGGGTCCGTGTCCAAAGCATGGGATGCCCCGGGCCGCAGTTCCGGCTCGCGGTCGGTCACTTCCCGGCGCGGTTCGGTGCGGCCGTGTCGGGGTGCGAAGGGCAGGGGGCGCGCTTGCGCAGCGAATCCTCAATTCAAGTATAACTTCACCCGCGTCCTTGTCAAAGATTGCGGTTTGTGACCGCCGCAAGGTGTGACTCAATCTTTTTTTTGTGGTAAGATGATTCGTAGCCCGTGGTTTCGGGCGGCCGGTGGGAATCAATATGAGGGAGGGATGCCATGCATGCTTCCAAGGGGATTCGGACGGGGGCCAGTATCTTGCTGGCCGTTTTATTGCCGATTTATTTTGCGGGTTGCGCCGCCCCGTCTCTTCGGGGCGGGAAGATGCCGGACTGGGTCAGGGAGGGTAGCGGGGCCTTCAGCGATTCGGGCAAAGAGGTTTTTTACGGCGTCGGAGCGATCGTCGGCGTCCAGAACGAGCCGATGGCGAGGACCGCGGCCGAGAACCGCGCGCGTGCCGAGGTGGGAAAAATATTCGAGACCTACACCGCCTCCTTGATGAAGGATTACATGGCGTCGACCGCCGGGGGGGCCGCCATCACGGCCGAGACCCCCACATCGGAGGAGCAGCATATCGAGCAGTCCATCAAGACCTTCTCCAGCGCCACGCTCTCGGGTGTCGTCATCGTGGATCACTGGATTGATGTGGAGTCGGCCACCCATTATGCGCTGGCCCGGCTGGACCTGGAGAGCTTCAAAAACAGCCTGGAGCGCATGCAGCAGCTAAACTCGCAGACGCGACAATTCATCAGGGAAAATGCCGATCGCAGCTTCGCCGAGATGGCTCAAGAAGAGGAGCGCAGGATGGAAGGGGGTGCGAGATGATGACGGTGGATCCGAGGGGTTATCTGTTCGTGGTGGTATCGCTCACGCTGTTGCTCGGCGCCTGCAGCGGAATGAAAGTCTCCAGGGTGGCGCCGGATACCACAACGGACCTGAGCGGCAGGTGGAATGATACCGATTCCCGGCTGGTGGCCCAGGAAATGGTCAGCGAGGCCCTGAGCAGGCCGTGGATCGACCGATATGTCTCCATGCACGGGAAGGAGCCCACGGTGATCGTGGGCACCGTGGTAAACCGCAGCCACGAGCATATCAATGTTCAGACCTTTATAAAAGATCTCGAAAGGGAGCTGACCAATTCCGGGCGGGTCATCTTCGTCGCCTCCAAGACCGAGCGGGAGGAGGTCAGGGAGGAAAGACTGGACCAGCAGGAGTTCGCTTCGCAGGAAACCGCCAAGTGACCCGGCAAGGAAGTGGGAGCTGATTACATGCTCAATGGCACCATCAACACCATTCTGGATGAGGCCAAGGGGACCAAAGCCATCTTTTATCAGGTGGATCTTGAAATGATCGATTTGGAGAAGAATACCAAGCCCTGGTTCGGCCAGAAAAAAATCAAGAAGATCATCGAACGCAAGCGCTTTGGCTTTTAACGCCGTCGCCGGGAAGGGTGCTTTTTGATCGGCTCAAGATTTCCTTTCTTCCTCCGGGACTGCCGCTGCTGCTGGCTGCCTGCGGCCCCTCGACCCACCTGTATGTCCAGGTAGATCACCATCTCCTCCAGCGCAATTTCGAAGCGGCCGATACCGTGGTCGCCAACGGAGAGAAGCGCTACGGTTCCCGCAACGAGTTGTTGTATCATCTGGACCGCGGGATGCTCCTGCACCTTGCGGGACGTTACCAGGAGAGCAACCGGTTTCTGGACGGCGCCCAGCGCATCGCGGAGGAGCTCTACACAAAGAGCATCACGGGACAAGCGGGCTCCCTGCTCACCAACGATAACACGCTGCCGTATGAGGGTGAAGACTTTGAACGTGTCATGATCCATGTGATCTCGGCCTTGAATTATGTCTTTCTGGATGAGTGGGACGAGGCCCTGGTGGAGGCCCGTAGAGTGGATCACCAGCTCAATCTGTTCAACGATCGCTACGAGAAAAAGAGCGTCTATCAGGAAGATGCCTTTGCGCGGTATCTCAGCGGGCTATTGTATGAGGCCAGGCGGGAATGGAACGATGCCTGGATCGCCTACCGGAAGGCCCATGAGGCCTATCGGACTTACGAAACGCAATACGGGACGCCACCGCCCGAGGCCCTGGAGTCGGATCTTCTGCGGACCGCCTGGGATTAAGAGAGGAGCATAAGGCCTACCGGGAGGAATTCGGGCGGCATCACCGGCAGGATCCCCCGGATCTTTCTCCCGCCGCGGAACTGGTTCTGATCAGCTATCAGGGTATAGCCCCGATCAAGGAAGACTATTTCATTACGGCCCCGGTCCCCGACGGGAAGGGGGGAATCTATGTTCTCAATATCGCCATGCCCCGGTTCGTGCACCGCCGGTCGGATCTGTCTGACGCGGCGGTCCGGGCCTGGAACGAAGAGGTCGATTTCGCGGCCCGGACCGTGCTGGTGGAGGACATCGGCGCGATTGCCATCAAGAACCTTGAAGACCGCATCGGCCGCATTACGGCCAAGGCCATCGCGCGGGCCACCACCAAATACCTGGCTTCCCTGGCCATTCGTGATCGCGCTGAAGAAAGCGGAAAGCCCCTGGCCCGCATCCTGGCGGATGTGGGAACGAACCTCTACTCCCTGCTGTCGGAGCAGTCGGATAAAAGGAGCTGGCGGACGCTGCCCGGGCAGATCCAGATGGCTCGTCTGGCGATTCCGCCGGGGGAGTATCGCGTCGAGGTGCGGTATCGAGATACCGGGGGCAATGAGGTATTCAGGACGACATTGGAGCCCGTCCGTGTGAAGGCCGGCGAGCGGAAGTTTTTGAGGAGCAGTTTTTTTGGAAGGCGGATTGCCGGACGGTCTCCGGCCTCGGATTCCGGCTCATGAAAGATCGGCGAAAAGGGATCACTGAAGCCGTGAGCTTCTTTTCCTGCTACGGGGCCGTCTGTTTGATTCTCCTGATCGGATTCAGACCCGTCCCCGGGGCCGCCGAAGAGGCGAAGCCGGACTGGCTGAGCACGCAGAGCGCGGCTTACCCGGCGGACCGGTATTTGACGGCGGTGGGTTCAGGGGAGAATCGCCGGATGGCCGAGGATTCCGCCTACGCGGGACTGTCCAGGATCTTTCAGGCCAAAGTGGAATCCACCGCCCGGGACCTGGAAACGGTCCTTCAGCAGTCCTCATCGGGCGCCCAGGGAACGGGGCCGACGCGGGTGCAACGAAGCCTTGTTCTCCAACAGATGACCGTGGTCTCGACGGATAAGATCCTGGAAAATGTGGTGATCGCCGAGACCTGGGAAGATCCCGATGATTCGAGGGTTTACGTCTTGGCGGTGATGGATCGGGGCCGGTCGGCCGCGATTCTGCACGAGCGCATCCGGATCCTGGATGAAAAGGCGATCGAGCTGTATCATTCAGCCGGTGGGGGATTCACACCGAGTCAGGACCCGCCGGGACGTGGTAAACTTAGCATGGTCCGGGATCTGCACGGGGCCCTGCGTGCCTTGGTTTCACGGGAAGCCCTGAATGCAGATCTGCAGGTCATCGACCCCACCGGACGGGGCGTCCAGGCGGTGCTTTCACTCGCCGAAGTGGCCGACGCCCTGAGTCGGTTTCTCTCTGATCGATTTCGAATGGGGGTGGCGGCTTCCGGACCGTACGCGGTCCGATTGCAGGGGGCAATCCTGGAAGGAATGACGGCCGAAGGCCTGGTGGTTTCGGCGCCACCAGATCGGGGGGAGGCCGCCGACGAACCGGTCCTGAAGGAGATGGATCTGATGGTTCGGGGGGACTTGCGGCTGGAATCGCTCCGGCTGCAGGGCCGACCATTCTTCCGATGGACGGTGCGTTGCCGCCTGGTGGAACCCGCCTCGGACCGGGTTCTGGAACTGGTCAGCCGCAGCGGCCGTGAGGGGCATTTGACGCAAGCCGAGGCGGAAGAGCGGGCCATCCGCGCGGCATTGGAGGCGGTTCGAGGCGAGATTGTCCCGGCGCTGGCCAGAACCATTCTTGGCGGTGATTCGGGGTGAGCGTTCTTTGAGAGGAGGATATGACATCATGACGAAAAAAAGCCTAATTCCGGGGGCCGTTGGAATCTTCCTGCTCCTGCTGTCGGGGGGATGCGGGGGCGGCCCGGAGCCGGGACCGGACAAGAATGAAATCAGAAAAGGGGCCGACGAAGGGATGCGGGACCTCAGGATGGAGGAGGAGCGGCGGAACCGGTGAGCGGCCCGCCGATTTCAGGCATGACGAATGCGTCGCGGATCGAAAAGGAGACCCAGCGGATCGGCCGGGAGATCCTGGAGCGGCTGAAGGTGGAGAAGTATTCCATCCTACAGCGCGAGTGGTGGGGTGGCCAGGTCCTGAAATGGGCGATGCAGGATGAGGCCTTCAAGATCGCGCTGTTTCAGTTCATTGATGTGCTGCCAACGCTAAAGCGCGGGCGCGACGTCGTTCGTATCCTTCGGGAGTATTTTGACCCGGCCGGCAGGAGTTTCCCACCCATCCTTTCCTGGGGGATGAAGGCACTCTCCCCGTCCTCTCCCACGGGGATGCTGGCCGCCAAGACCATCCGAGCGCATGTTTCCCACATGGCCCGGCAATTCATCATGGGGGCCGACCTCGACGAGGCGGTCCCGGGCATCAAGAAGCTGTGGCGGGACGGCGAGGCTTTCTCCCTGGCCCTGCTGGGGGAAGTCGCGGTCAACGAGGAAGAATCGCGTCGGTATGCAGCCCGTTACGCTGATCTAGTGGAGCGTTTGTCCGCCACCATGCGCCGTTGGCCCGCCCAAGGGGTGGCTGAAGCGGACCGGTTCGGAAAAATCCCTCGTGCCAACATTTCGGTGAAAATCTCGTCGCTTTACTCTCAGATGGATCCCATGGATTGGAAGGGCAGCTTGGGGGCGGTCGGTGATCGACTCCGCCCCGTCATGGAGCGGGCGATGGATTCCGGCGCCCATGTCCACCTGGACATGGAGCATTATTTCTTCAAGGATCTGACCCTGTCGATCTTTTTCAGGATGATGGAAGAGGAAAAGCTTGCCGCATTTCATGATGCTGGGGTGGTCGTGCAGGCCTACCTGCGCGATTCGGAGGCTGACTTGAGGCGTCTTCTGAAATGGGCGCGGGAAGCCCGCAAGCCCATTACGATCCGGTTGGTCAAGGGGGCGTACTGGGATTACGAGACGATCGTGAACCGTCAAAAGGGCTGGCCGAGGCGGCCACCGACCTTAACTTCGAGCGTCTGGCCGAGCTGCTTCTGGATCATGCCGAAGTGGTCCGTCCGGCCTTCGGAAGCCATAACGTCCGGAGTATCGCGCGGATCATCGCTTCCGCGGAGTCCAAAGGCGTGCCGACCGGGGACTTTGAGTTTCAGGTGCTTTACGGAATGGGCGGGCCGCTTCAGTCGGTTCTGTCCAAGATGGGCCTTCGGGTTCGAGTCTACACCCCCATCGGTGAGATGCTGCCCGGAATGGCCTACCTGGTTCGAAGGCTGCTTGAGAATACTTCGAACGAGTCATTTGTCCGGAAGAATTTTCTGGAGCACCTTCCGGTCGAGCAGGTGCTGGCTCCGCCCAGTCCGGCTCGTGTGGAGCCCCGGGAGAAAGAGAAAGAAGAGTTTGTCAACGAGCCGCCGGCCGATTTCTCCAGGGCCGATATCCGAGGCGCAATGGATCAGGCCCTGTCGCAGGTCCGCAAGCGGTTGGGCACCACGATCCCGATGGTGATTGGGGGACAGAAGGTCCGGGGCGCGCAGAAGATCCGATCCGTCAATCCAGCCCACCCCCGGGAATTGATCGGTGAGGTGTACTATGCCACTCAGCGCGAGGCGGATCGGGCCGTTCAAGCCGCCTTGAAGGCCTACCCGGTCTGGAGCCGGGTCCTTCCGCAAGATCGGGCCGCCGTACTCCTTAAGGCCGCAGAGGAAATGTCGAATCGGCGTTATGAGATGGCGGCATGGGAAGTATATGAGGTCGGCAAGACCTGGAGAGAGGCGGATGCCGACGTCACGGAGTCGATCGATTTCTTCCGCTATTACGCCCGTGAGATGATTCGGTTGTCCGTTCCTCAGCGGCTGGGGCACTACCCCGGCGAGCGGAATTTGTACACGTATAAGCCGCGCGGGGTGGGCCTGGCCATATCCCCTTGGAACTTTCCGCTGGCGATTCCTGCCGGAATGGTATCGGCCGCGATCGTCACCGGCAATTGCGTCATCTTCAAACCTTCCAATCTGTCTCCCGTGATGGGATCGCTGCTGGCCGAAATTCTGGCCCGGTCGGGCCTCCCGGCAGGCGTTCTGAATTTTCTTCCAGGCCCGGGCGAGGCGGTCGGCGGTTATCTGGTCCGCCATCCGGATATCTCATTCATTGCCTTTACCGGCTCCAAGCGGGTGGGATTGAAGATCGTGGAGGGGGCGGGGAAAACCTCGCCCGGGCAAAAACAGGTCAAGCGGGTCGTTGCCGAGATGGGCGGCAAGAACGCGATTATCGTGGATGATACCGCCGATCTGGACCTGGCCGTCCAGGGCGTGGTGGCCTCCGCAATGGGATATCAGGGGCAGAAATGCTCCGCCTGCTCCAGGGTCATCCTCCTGGAGCCGGTCCATGATGAGTTCCTGGACCGGGCTGTCCGCGCCGTCGAAAGCCTGAAGATCGGACCGCCCGAGGATCCCGGTAATGTAATCGGGCCGGTGATCGATCGCGCCGCACAGGAAAAAATTCGCTCCTATATCGCCAGAGGGCATGCCCAGGGTCATGTCGTCGTCAAGCGGGATGTCCCGTCGGATGGGTACTATGTCGGCCCGGCGCTCGTGGCCGACCTTCGGCCGGGTGATAGCCTGGCCCAGGAGGAGATCTTCGGCCCGGTCGTGGCCATCCTCCGGGCCAAAGATTTTGAAGAAGCCCTCCGCATCGCCAACGGGGTCGACTACGCTTTGACGGGCGGGGTCTATTCGCGCAGTCCCGCCAACATCCAAAAGGCGATGGAGGAGTTCCAGGTCGGCAATCTGTATATCAACCGGGGCATCACTGGAGCCCTTGTAGGAAGACAGCCTTTCGGCGGCTTCAGGATGTCCGGAATCGGCTCGAAGGCGGGAGGGCCGGAATATCTCACCCAGTTCATGCTCCCCATGTGCGTGAGCGAAAACACGCTGCGCAGAGGCTTTGCTCCCTCAGATTCCGGGGCCTGAATCATGGCTCATGTCCCTCCCGGGAGGCGGCTTGCTCCGGGAGGAAGCTTATATCCGCCGCGACGCTTCATTGCTTTTCGCCGTCATGACCCTCAGATCCGTTCCGTCCCTCGCTGAGTCGGACCTGTAACCGGCCGTTGACCGGCAGGGCGTCCAGGTAGAGAGATTCACTGCCGTCTTTGTTGGAAAAGGCGGCCCCGACCTTGACCCAGAAACTCTTTCCGTTGCGTTCCACAATCGTGAAGACCTGTCTCATACGGACCTGTTTTGTCTTCTCTGTAATCTGTTCCATGCCATCCTCCGGGTTTCGGTGTGATTAAGAATCTTTCACTCATTCGACCTGACATAGGTGTCTGCAGAATTTGTGCCAGCGCGCATCTTCGTCTGCACCCGGGCGGAATCGCCAGTAAAATAGCAATGATCCGGCCTGTGGCGAGAAATCGATCGATTCCCGGTATTTCTTGGATGCTGAACGCTGATTCATATGGAAGCTGCATGGTCTGCCCGATCATTCAGCATGGACAGAAATCCAGGTCGGGCCGTTTTTGTCATTGAAAAGACCCTGCCTTGGGCTTGACACGGTTTGGAAATTCTGTATAATCCATCCCCGGTTTATTCGATCCTGAGCTTTCCGACGATCTCAGCGGCGATCCCGATCGATGCTCCCCGCCCGATGCTTCATCCGCTGCGTGGGTTCAGACTTCAAGGCGACAGAAGGGTGATTTTCAGCAAGGCTGGTTCGAACCGGAGCGCGGTGCGTGAGGGCCCTGCTGATCGTGATTCTTTTGCTCCTTTCTTCCCCCATGAGGGCCTCGGCATGGGGGCCGGGGGATTTCCTCCAATTCTCGGCGGCCTTTCTGACCAATCTCGCGATCCATGAATCGGGGCATTTTATTGTGGGGGAGACGGTGCAGGCGGCCGATGGCCGGCTCGAATTCTTCGTAAAGAATAACGGCAAGTTCTTTCTCGGCCTGAGCTCCGTGAGCCGGATCGACAGGAAATCCAGGCTGCCATACGTCATGGGCGGGCCCGTTGCCTCGGGGATGACCTTCGAAATAGCCCTGAACCGGTACCGCTCCAGACCCAACACCTTCAACCGCTCCCTGCTCTTCTTCAGCGGGACCGAATTGGTCTGGTATTCGATCTATTCCTTCTATCTGGTTCCGCGGTGGGATACCCGTCTGGACCCGGTTGCCATCTCGGAGGAGACCGGATTGAAGCCTGAGACGATTCTCGCCATCTCGGCGCTGCAGGCCATCGTCAACGGTTTCCGGGTGATCACGGGGCAGGACCGGCTGGTTCCCTCTTTTACGATCGGGAAGGAATCGGCGACCTTCCGGTTGAGCCTTCGTTTCTGACGAAGTGATGCCGGTTACCCTGAACAGGTCGCGGGCCCTCGGGGATGGGGCAGGTCCCGCGGGCGGGGCTACCGGTAGTTCGTGAACTGAAGCGGCAGATCGAAATCCTTCTCCTTGAGCAGGGCAATGGCGCTCTGCAACTCGTCCCTGCTCTTGCTCAGCACCCGGATCTGATCGCCTTCTGGGTCTGGATCTTGAGCTTGGAATCGCGAAGATATTTGGTGATTTCCTTGGCCTTTTCGGATGCGATGCCCTGCCTTAGCGAGATCTTCTGCCGGACCGTTCCTCCGAGGGCCTCCTCCATTTTGCCGTACTCCAGGGCCTTGAGCGAGACGCCCCGCTTGACCATCTTGGATTGAAGGATATCCGTTACGCTCTTGAGCTTGTATTCGTCATCCGACAGAAGGGTGATCTCCTTTTCCTTCTCGGCCAGGGTGATCTCGCTCTTGCTGCCCTTGAAATCGAACCGCTGCCGGATCTCCTTGGTGGCCTGGTCCACCGCGTTCTTCACCTCCTGCAGATCGATATTCGAGACGATATCAAATGAATTCATGCCGCCCACGGCCATCCTCCCTTCTTTGATGACATCATTGTATCCTATTCGCGTTCGCTCAGCGCGAACACCGCCAAGCCCAGCATCAAGATTCCGAAAAAAGCGATCACGTTCAGATCAAACAGGACGGGGTAGTCGTGATAATCGATCACCACTGCCCGCAGAACATCCACGCCGTAGGTCAGGGGATTGATCCGGACCAGGATGTCCATCCAGGCCGGAAGCCCCTGAACGGGGAACATCGCGCCGCTTAAGAAAAACATCGGCAGGGTCAGGAAGTTCATGATGACGGTGAATCCCTGCATCGAGCGCATCTGCGCGGCTGCGGCGATGCCCATGGCGGTCAGGGTGAATGAGATGAAGAGCAGCAGGGGCAGCAGGGTCAGGATCGTGCCGACGGTCAACTGCACTCCGATAATCGGAGCGAAGATCAGCATCAGGCACCCTTGAAGCATGGCCACCGTGCTCCCGCCCAAAGTCTTTCCGATGGCCACGGCCCAGCGCGATATCGGGGCGACCATCACCTCCTTGAGAAATCCGATCTCGCGGTCCCAGATGATGGAGATGGCCGAGAAGACGGAGGTGAAGAGGATGGTCATGGCGATGATGCCGGGATAGATGAAGCTCAGATAATCCTTCACGCCGGGCAGGAATTCCTCGGTGCCGGGCTGGCCGGGGAAGGCGTGAGGGATTCCTCTTCCGATTCCGGTTCCGAGCAGCAGCAGGAAAAGCGCCGGCTGAACCGTGGCGCCGATGATCCGGGACTTGTCCCGCCAGAATTTCTTCACCTCGCGAAGCCAGATGGTGTAGATCCCCATCAGGTTTCGCTCCACCGGATTGCCCATCCTGACCATGACGGTCATGGCTTTTTCATCCTCGCCCGTTGCTTCATGAGGTTGAAATCGTCTGCGCCCTCTTCCCGCAGGGACCGGCCGGTGAGCTTCAAGAAAACATCCTCCAGCGTGGGCCGACGAACCCTGATCGAAGTCACCTGGAAGCCCGCCTCCCGGATGAAGCGGGGGACGAACGCCTCGCCGTTATCCATTTCAAAGCACAGCCCGGGGGGCTCCTCCTTGATCGGGACCGAATAGCGGCGCGTGATCTCCTCCCGGGCCGCCTCAGGCTGGGGCGTGGTCAGATAGATGACATCCCCCCCGATTGCCTTCTTCAGACCCTCCGGCGTGTCCATCGCGATGATCTCCCCATGATCGATCACGGCGATCCGATCGCAGTTTTCGGCTTCGTCCATGTGGTGAGTCGTCAGAAACAGCGTGGTCTCCTCCTTCTGTTTCAGCTCCGTGATATAGCTCCAGATATAATTGCGCGTTTGCGGATCCAGCCCGATCGTGGGCTCGTCCAGGAACAGGACGGTGGGGTGGTGCAGCAGCCCGCGCGCGATCTCCAGCCGGCGTTTCATCCCCCCCGAAAAATGCCGGACCAGCTCATCCTGGCGTTGATCCAGCTCCATCATGGCGAGCATCCGCTGGATCCGCTGCTCCCGAAGCGGTCTTCTGACGTTATACAACAGGGCGTGAAACTCCAGGTTCTCCCTCGCCGTGAGGCGCTCATCCAGGCTGGGTTCCTGAAACACCAGGCCGATGGACTGCCGCACGGCGTGGGGCTGTCTGAGGATATCGTATCCGTTCAGGGTCCCGCGACCCTTCGTCGGACGCAGCAGGGTGCAAAGGATATTGATCGTAGTGGTTTTCCCCGCCCCGTTCGGCCCCAGAAACCCGAAAAACTCGCCCTTGCGAACCGAGAACGAAACATCCTTGATGGCCGTATAGACCCCGGTCTTGGTCTTGTAGACCTTGTTGAAATGCTCGACCTGGATGATGTCCGTCATGGCTGATCCACCACCACGACCCCCTCGGGGATCTTGAAGTCGAAGATACGATCCTTCAACCCGGCATTGATCCGGGCGTTGCTGAACTCGATGTCCGAGCTGTTTCCACCCGGTTCCGTGAGGCGAAGGCGCCGGATGATGTGCCGCGAGGCGTCCACCGCCATCTCGATTTCGGTGAAGCCGGCCGCCGGCTTCTTGGGTTGAAGCATCAGGAGGTAGTCACCCTTCGGGGTTCGCGGATTTTTCTCGTCCTTCCACCGGATCGTGAAGTCCTGTCGGATGCGCGCCCCGCCGGCCAGGAGGCGGACGGGCACCTGGGAGTAAAACTCGGTGTCCAGCCGGGTCTTGATCACCTGTCGATGCTCCGGGACATACAGCATGATCCGATCGCCGTCCATGAAAATCTGCTCACCCTCCGGCTGCAGATAATCCCATCGAAACTTCCCCTTTTTCAGATACATTTTCCCTTTGGAGGTGATGGAGGTCTCGAATCCCTTGAACCGCGTGATCTGGACGAAATCCGCCTCCAGGTCCTGGAGGGTTTCATAGCGTTGCTGAAGGCCGTCGACCGCGCGCTGCAGCGCGTCGTCCGCCAGGGCGTTCGGCCTTTCCCACGAGAGGATCGATGCGATGGCCAACAGAAGGATCTGAAGACGGGTGTGGATCAACTTATTCGGGTACGGAAGGATCATATTGATTCCGGGAGAGGGTCTGTTTTCCGAATACCTCGCGCTTTCCACCCACGGCGGGCCCGATCAGGCCGTCCTCCTCCATCATTTCGATCATCCGGGCGGCGCGGGGATATCCCACCCGCATCCTGCGCTGAATAAAAGAGGCCGAGGCCTGGCCCGTGGTCATCACGAGGTTCACCGCTTCTTCGTAAAGATCGTCGCGTTCCTCGGCCGATCCCGACAGGGAAGACGACCCAGACTCCCCCGACAACTCGAAGCGGTAATCGGGACTGCCCCCTTCCTTGATATGGGCGACCACCTGCTGGATCTCGGCCTCCGAGACATAGGCCCCGTGGACCCGAGCCATCCGGCCGGAGCCGGGCGCCATGAACAGCCTGTCCCCCTTGCCCAGCAGCTGCTCCGTGCCGTTTGCATCCAGGATGGTGCGCGAATCCGTCTTGGAAGAAACCTGAAAGGAGATGCGCGCCGAAAAATTCGCCTTGATCACTCCGGTCAGAACGTCGACCGAGGGCCGCTGGGTGGCCACGATCAGATGGATCCCCGCCGCCCGGGCCATCTGGGCCAGCCGCATCAGCGAATCCTCCACATCCCGCGCCGAGATGAGCATCAGGTCGGCCAGCTCGTCGATGATCACCACGATGTAGGGCAGCGGCTCGGCGTCCCTGACTTTTTGATTATAGCCGTCGATGTTTCGGGCGCCGGCCTCGGCCAGCAGCCGGTAGCGCTTCTGCATCTCATCCACCACGCGGTTCAGGACGCGCGCCGCCTCCTTGGGCTTGTAGATCACGGGTGCCAGCAGGTGGGGGATTTCTTCGTAGATCGAAAGCTCCAGCCGCTTTGGATCGATCAGCAGGAACTTGACCTCCTGCGGCGTGGATGAAAAAAGAAGGCTGAGCAGCATGGTATTGAGGGCCACGCTCTTGCCCGACCCGGTCGCGCCCGCCACCAGGATATGCGGCATGCCGGTCAGATCGATCACCACGGGATTTCCGAAGATGTCCTTCCCGAGGGCCAGGGGCAGTCCCCGGGATCGCCATGCCCCGTTGGCGGGGGAAGAGTCCGAGGCGGAGGCCTCGCGGAACTCTTCGGAGGCCAGGATCTCCTTGAGCGAAACCTCCTCGCGAAGCGTGTTGGGCACCTCGATCCCCACCGTGGATTTGCCGGGGAGGGGCGTGATGATGCGCACGCTGGTGGCCTTCATGGCCAGGGCCAGGTCGTCGGCCAGGTTGGCCACCCGCTGGACCTTGACGCCCGGGGCGGGCTGAAACTCGAACAGCGTGACCACCGGACCGGGGTGAACGGCCGTGACATTCCCGTTTACGCTGAAATCCATGAAGCGTTTCTCCAGCAACTTCGAACTCATCAAGAGCTCTTCTTTGGAGAGCTTGTTCTCGCCCTGGGCCGGATCGCTCAGCAGCGAAAGCGGCGGGAGCTGATAAGTGTCGCCCGGGGGTGAGAATTTCAGCCGCTCCTGCTTGAAGACGGCTGGCTTGGGCTCCGGCTGGACGATTTCCGGCGGTTTTTGCCGTGGAATCATCCGGCGGGGGGCCGAATGCCTCCGCCGGAACCGCCCCCTGAAAATCCTGAGCCAGGTGGCCGTCTGGTCCACCAATTCCCGGAGCCATTCGGAGGCCTTGCCGCTCAGGTCTCTCAGCGAGATCGAGGTGACCATCATGAAGGAAAGCAGCAGCGCCGTCAGGACGATCAAGTGCGTGCCCATCGGGGCGAAATAGCGCAGCAGGGCCTCCGACAGAAGCCCGCCGATCAGGCCCCCGGCCGGGCCCTGGACCGGTGGATTCTGCAGCAGGATCGGCAGCTTTTTGAGATACAGCGCGCCGGCGGCCGAGGCCGAGATCAGCAACAGGAGACTTCCGCCGAAGCCCACCCGCAGCCGGCGGGGCGGCGGCGGCGCTTCCGCGGACGGTTTATGAAACCGCCGTCCGCCGCGGTACAGGATAAAGGCCGGAATCAGGTAGGCGCCCGCGCCGAACAAAACGAAGAGGGCATCGGCGATATAGGCCCCGAAGCGGCCCGCGAGGTTCTTGGCATCGGGGTTCGAGGTGGTGGTGGAAAAGGACGGATCGAGGGGATGGTACGAAATCAGGCTGGCCAGGATGAGAATCCCCAGCGCGACCAGAAGGATCCCCCCCAGCTCCGAAAATCCCTCTTTCCGGGGTGCAGAAGCCATGGGTAGTTTGTCTTAAATAAATCATGCTAGCACAATTCTTGTTCAAGTTCAAACAGAGCGTCCGCCAGCCGGCAGAAGTCCGAGATGCCTAGATTTTCGGCCCTTTTCCTGCGATCCAGCCCCAGTTTCTCGCTGACCTTCCGAAGGGGCGCGGGGTCGAACCCGGCGTCGGCCAGGGCGTTGAGAAGAAACTTTCGACGGTGCGCGAATCCTCCCTTCACGAGGCGGAACAGGAGCCCTTCGTCCTTTACGGGAAGGCGGGGCCGCGCGAGGACCTCGAGCGTGACGATCGCGGAGTCCACCTTGGGTCGCGGGAAGAAGCAGGTCCGGGGGACGTAGAAAGACAGCCGGGCGTCGGTATAGTATTGAATCAGCACCGACAGC
>CAYGBP010000004.1:18873-19959 GCA_964348105.1 uncultured Nitrospirota bacterium | reverse complement strand
CGTAGGGATAGGCCAGGGCGTCGGCCTGCACCAGCTCCAGGTTGTCCAGATCGGCCAAGTGGGTTTGAAGATACCCGACCAGCATCGGGTCTACCTCGATCGCCACCACCCGGCCGGCCCGCACGGCCAGGGCGCGCGTCAGCAGTCCCCGGCCCGGCCCGATTTCCAGGATGATCTCGGAGGGATCCGGCTGGGTGACCTCCACGATCTTGCGAATATAGTTCGGATCGGTCAGGAAATTCTGGCCGAGCGATTTGCGGGGTGGGGGCGGCTTGGCCTTCACCCGGGCGCTTCCGTTCGGATCCCCAGCCGGGCGGCCAGGCGGATGGCCGCGAGCAGGCTTCCGGGATCGGCCGTTCCCCGCCCGACCCGGTCTTCCGCCGTGCCGTGATCGACCGAGGTCCGGATGAAGGGAAGGCCGACGGTGAAGTTGACCGATTCGCCGAAGGCCAGCAGCTTGACGGGAATCAAGGCCTGGTCGTGGTACATCGCCACGACGCCGTCGAACTCGCCCGCCGAGGCCCGCCGGAAGGCCGAGTCGGCCGGCAGGGGGCCGTCCAGCCGTAGGCCTTGGTACCGCATCGCCTCGACGGCCGGTTCAATGACCTTCGTCTCTTCATGGCCGAACATTCCGCCTTCGCCCGCGTGCGGATTAAGGGCGGCCACCGCGATTTTCGGCTCGCGGAGGCCGAAGTGCAGTGAGAGGGCGCGGTGGGCCAGGCGGATGGCCGATTCCACCTTCTCCTGCGTGATGAGGGCCGGAAGATCGGCCACGGCTGCGTGGGTGGTGACCAGCATGATCCGCAGGGTGCCCCCCACCAGCATCATGCCCACCGGCCCGGCGTTGCACCGGGCCGCGAAAAATTCGGTATGCCCCGGATAGCGCACCGCGCCGTCCGTGATGGACTCCTTTCGGACCGGGGCCGTCACGACGGCATGGACCTTTCGGGCCAGCGCGAGGTCGGCGGCCGTTTTCAATATTTCCCAGACCGGATACGGACTCCCCGGCGGGATGGGGTGAAGCGGGATCTTCCCGGAGTCCTTGACCGTCGCGGGGGGCGTCTCGGTCGGCTCGAACGTCACCTT
>CAYGBP010000004.1:12108-18863 GCA_964348105.1 uncultured Nitrospirota bacterium | reverse complement strand
GATCCTCGAACCGCGTCTCGATCCCCAGGGAACGCGCCGCCGCGCGCAGGACTTGCTTGTCCCCGATGACCCAGGGCCGGCAGATTCGAAGCACCGCCGGACGTGTCAAGGCCTTGAGGACGACTTCGGGTCCGATCCCCGCCGGGTCCCCCATCGTGACGGCCAGCACGGGTTTGAATGCCGGCGGCTTTCCTTTCCGCGAGTCACTCATGATCGATTCGTATTCTAAAAGGTGCGGGGCCCGTTTGCAAGACGGCCGGCTCGAATCGGCCCGTGGGGGTGCGGCTTACAGAAAATAAACGACCAGTCCGTAGGCGGCATAAAGCGAGACTCCGATGGTGAGGAAGACCGGGTTCCAGCCTCCCCGCAGCCGGATGGCCGTATAAAGGAGGACGGCCGCGGTAATGGCCAGGGCGATGCTGATCAGGGCGTAGAAATTCAGCTGCCAGGCGGTGCCGATCAGCCCGACCGCCACCGGGAAGGTTCCCTGAAAGACCATCGCCCCGGTGATGTTTCCCACTGCGAGGGTGTCCTTCTTCCGGGAGATCCAGATGAGGCTGTTGAACTTCTCGGGGGGCTCCGTGGCGACCGGCGTGATCAGGGTGGACAGGATCAACGGGGCGATCCCCATCGTCTGAGCCAGGGCTTGGACCACCTCGACGAACAGGTGCGCACCGCCGATGATACAGGCCAGTCCGGCCAGGATCTGAAGCCCGATGACGGGATAGCCTGGGTTTGACGCCCGGCGGGAAAAGTACAACGGCTCGATCTCGGCCTCGCCCTCGGGCTGGCGCGCGAACATTCTCCGGATATAGATGGCGTAGAGCCCCAGCAGGAGCAGAGCGGCCCCCCATCGAAGGGCCGGGGAGGACGGGACCACGGCCATCAGGAAGGCCAAGCCGTAAGCCGCCAGGAAAAACTCCAGATCGGTCGACACGATGTCGTAATTGAGATGGAAGGATTTGTCGCGCTGCTTCAGGGAGGCGAAGGTCAGAAGCCCCATCGCCAGCAGCGGGATGGTGAGGCAGGACAGCATGAGCGGCGCACCCAGGATAGCCCCGATCCCCACCTCGTGCCGGGCGCTGTCCGTCCCGAACAGAATCGCGATGACCGGGATCATCGTCTCGGGAAGGGCCGTTCCGACCGCCGCGAAGATGCTGCCCACCACGCCTTCCGAGACGTTGAGCCGCTTGCCCAGCCACTCCACGCTGTTTGTGAAGATCCCGGCCCCGGCCAGGATGACGGCCATGGATAAGAGAAACAGGAGAAAATCAGTCAGCGGCCGTCCCTCCGCTCGGCGATTTCTTTTGAACGGCCCGCGCAGCCTTTCTGACTTCTTCCAGGACGGAGCGAAGCGGCCGTCCCAGGCGCCGCGCGATCGCCCTGCAATCTTCGTATTCGGGCACGGCCTCCACGGCGCCGTGGCGGTGAATCAATTTCACCCTGACCGGGCCGAGCGGCGTGGAGATCTGCTTCTCGCGGCGGATGAGCTTGGCCCGGCTGACCTCCTGGATCCGCAGGCCGATTGTGGTGGTCTCGTCGAACAGCAGGGCCATCAGGGAGGACGCCGTCTCGGGCGATGCGAGCAGGCCGACCAGCGTGCCCGGCCGTCCCTTCTTCATGATGACCGGGATCAGATAAACGTCCAGGGCCCCGGCCGCCAGGAGCCGCTCGATGAGGTGTTCGTAGATCTGCGGGGACAGGTCGTCGATCTGTGTCTCGATTTGAATGACACGATCCGTTTCATAGCCATGCCCGGGACTCAGCGACTCGCCTGTCAGCAGGCGCAGCAGGTTCGGCCCCCATTCCAGGTCCATGGACCCGGCCCCGTACCCCACCGCCCGCACGGTCATCGGGGCCAACGGTCCGAAGTCCGACGCCAGGTGGGACAGGATGGCCGCCCCCGTGGGCGTCACCAGCTCTTGCTGGATTCCGGACGAGTATATGGGAATTGCTTCAAGCAGGTGGGCCGTGGCCGGAGCCATCCCCTTGATGCCCCCGCCCACATGCAGCGGCGACGCGACGACTTGCTCGATGCCGAGGAGATCCAGACCGAGCACGGCCCCCACGATGTCCACCAGGGTGTCGGTGGGCTCCATCCCGTGCAGTTTGACCCGTCCGGGCGGCTTTCCGTGGGCCTTCGCCTCGGCCCCGATCAAGCGCTTCAAAATGCCGCGCGCCTTTCGCCGGGTCGGGTCGGGGAGTCTGGATCTTAATAGCGTCTTTTCGAGATCGGCCAGCGTGGACAATCCGGCGGGCCTCGGTCCGGGGATCACATCCACCTTGGTGGCCCGGAGTCCGTGCTTCTGGACGGAACGAACTTTCAGAGAGAAACCCTTGAGAGCCAGGCCGGACAGGCCGCGCCTCAGACGCTCGGGACTTAGCCCCGCGTCGATCAGGGCGCCCAGGATCATGTCCCCGCTGATGCCCGAAAAACAGTCGAAATAGGCGATCTTCATTTGGAAAGGGTGTTGATGCGGTGCGCGAGGCAGGCGGCACCGAAGCCGTTGTCGATGTTCACCACCCCCACCCCGGCGGCGCATGAATTCAGCATCGTCAACAGGGCCGTAAAACCGCCCAGGCCGGTGCCGTATCCCTGGCTGGTCGGCACCGCGACGATGGGCTGGCCGGCCAGCCCGCCCACGACGCTGGGCAGGACGCCGTCCATCCCGGCCACCACCACCAACACCTTGGCCTCCTCGATGACCTCCTTCTGGTCCATGAGGCGGTGCAGTCCGGCCACCCCGACGTCGTACAGGGCGGTCGTATGGCTGCCAAGCAGTTCGGCCGTGACCCTGGCTTCTTCGGCGACCGGGATGTCGGCCGTACCCGCCGTGAGGATCAGAATGTGGCCCGCGGGCTTGTCGCGCTCCGGCGGGCGCTTGGAGCGGATCACGATCACCCGGGCCTGCGGGTGGTATCTCGCCCCGGGATGGGCCCGCCGGACGGCCTGGTAGATTTCGGGATTGGCGCGGGTGGCCAGAATATCCACGCCGGAGGCCGCCATCCGCCGGACGATCCGGGTGATCTGCTCCTTTGTCTTTCCCTCGCAGTAGATCACTTCCGGGATGCCCTGCCGAAGCGTACGGTGGTGGTCCAGTCTGGCGAATCCCAGGGATTCGTAGGGAAATCCTTTGAGCTTTTCCAGGGCCTCGCCGACCGAGGTCTTCCCGCGGCGGACCTCCTGCAGGAGTTTTTCAAGCGCTTCGCGTCTCATGGAATCGTGCCTGGATCATACACGATGGGGAGAGGCCTTTCAAGCAAGCCGCGCCCTCGGCGCGCGCGATGGGAGGCGGTCAAACGGAGGTAAACGAGGCAATGAAACGAATCGGAAAGATCAGCGGGTCCAGACGGAAGTTCTTCCGATCAGGGAGAAGCCGATATAACCCCGGACATGAAGCCGGTCGGGGGGTTCGAGGGTCAGCTTGCATTTATACTGCTTGCCGTTCTCGGGATCATAGATGAGGCCGCCCTGCCAGCGATTGTCGCCATCGTGTGAAAAGCCTTCCATGAGCTGCAGGCCCACCAGCGGCTGCCGGCGAAGCGCGGGGTCGGGGTTGTTTCGATCCACCTTGGACTGGCCGGCCATCCCCTTTTCGTCATCCTCCGGGTAGAGGGGCTCCTTCAGCCAGGCGATCTTGCCGCAGTAATGCGAGCCGCATTTGAAGATCTCGATCTTGGACTTGTTCTCGGCCGTGTTCCAGGATCCCAGGATGGCATCCGCGTTGGCTGCCATCCCGGGAGACGCCGTCAGACAGAGGCCGAAAAGAATCAGAAAAAGGGCTCGAGCCGGGCGATTTCGCATGACACCTCCCATCAGCATGAAAATCTCGTGAGCCGAAAGCATTGACGGGCCCGAATGTTAGCAGATCCCAGGATGGAGGTCAACTCTCCTCGGGAAGGGCAACGACCGGCAGGGGTTTGCCTTTTACGATGGCCGCGTGATAACCTAAATCAGGCCAAGGAGACCTTCGATGTCCTCCTCCCAAGCCCTGATCCTAGCGACGCAGGACGGGATCGTCCGGATTTCGCTTTTACCGGACGGATCCCTCGCCGCCCCCGAACGCCCCTTAACCAAGATTTCCCTGGAGGCCGTCACGCGCGATTCGGCTGGCCGACTCTACGCCGCGTCTGACGAAGGCCGGATCTATTGGAGTGAAGATGGTGGGGGGGTGTGGGGCGAAACGGCGTCGGGCCCGAAACCGGGCCGCGGCCTCTGGGCGCTGGCCGCTCATCCGGCCCGGGCGGGTGAATTGTACGCGGGCATGGAGCCGGCCTCGCTCTGGATCAGCCGCGACGAAGGGCACGCCTGGGAGGAGCTGCAGGCACTCAGAAAAAACCCGGCCGCGAAGAAATGGCATTTTTACGAGCCGGCCAAGCCGCACGTTCGGGCGATCGGCCTCGATGCGGCGGGCGATTGGCTCTATGTCGGCATCGAGGTGGGCGGGGTTCTGGTCTCGACCGACGGCGGGAAATCCTTCGAGGAAAGAAACGACGGCGTGGATTCGGACATCCATACGATCCGGGTCGTGCCGGCAGATCCGCTGGTCGTCTTCGCCATGACGGGAGGGGGACTCTACCGGAGTCGTGACGCAGGCGTGCGGTGGGAGAAGCTCGAGTGCGGTCTGGAGCGCTGGTACTTCGTCCCGTTGTCCATGATCGGCGACGATGGCAAGCGCCTGTGCGTGGGCGCCGCCAATGAGCCCCCGCCCTGGCAATCAGGAGGGGCGGATGCGGCAATCTACATCAGCCGGGACGGGGGCGACCGATGGACCCTTGCCCGGGGGCCCTTTCCGCTCGATGGGATGGTGAGCGCCATCGTGACCGATCCCGCCGAGCCGTCGCGATCTTTCGCCGCGACCACCGACGGCGTCCTGTTGCGCTCGGCCGACGGCGGGGAGAATTGGGAAAAGGCGGCCGAAGGCCTTCCCCGGATCGAGGAGATGGTTATCTCACGCCGATGAGGCACGGCGGCGCGGATCAGGGTCGAATATGGGTGAGCTGACGATCAAGACGGGGAAGGGAAGGCAGGCGATCGACATCACGGATAAAGTGGAGCGTCAGATCGCCCAGGCCGGCATCCGCGAGGGCATCTGTCTGCTTTGCATCCAGCACACGACGGCCACACTGACGGTCGGCGAGGTGGGCGAAGGGACCGAGGAGGACCTGGTCGAGGTGCTGTGGGAGATGATCCCCAAGATCCGTTTCCGGCATGCCCACAACCCCGCGCATGCCCCGGCGCACATGATCGCATCGATCCTGGGGCCGAGCCTGGCCCTCCCGGTGTCGGGCGGGCGGCTGGTGCTGGGCACCTGGCAGAGCGTCCTGCTCATCGAGCTGGACGGACCCCGCGAGCGCAGCATTCATCTTCAATTCGTGACGGCGGCGTGACACTGAGAAGGCGCATCATGGAGGAGCTGGAGCAGGGGGCGATGACGGCCCGCGACCTCTCCAAGGCGATCCGGATCTCGGAAAAGGAGGTGATCGCCCACCTGGAGCACGTGGCCAAGAGCGTTCATCTCCCCAAGCGGCTCGAGATCGAGCCGCCCGTCTGCAACAAGTGCGGCTTCGTCTTCTCGGAGCGGCGTCGTTTCTCCATTCCCGGGCGATGCCCCGAATGCCGTCATGAAGGCATCAGCCCCCCGGTCTTCAGGATTTCGACCGAATGATCATTCGGCATGATAATGGGAGGATCAGGAAAATCTTAGAGGGAGGTTTTTGGGCCATGAAAGACAAAGTCGTGAAGACCGAGGAGGAATGGAAAAAGCAGCTCACGCCGGAGCAGTTCAAGGTGACCCGGAAGCGCGGGACGGAGCATGCCTTCACGGGCGAATACTGGGACTCCAAGGAGGAGGGCGTCTATCAATGCATCTGTTGCGGCCTGGACCTGTTCAGCTCCGAGACCAAGTTTGATTCGGGGACCGGCTGGCCGAGCTTCTGGGCCCCGGTTTCTGAAGAAAACATCGCGAGCGCGGCAGACCGCACCTTCTTCATGAGCCGCACGGAGGTGCTGTGCCCGAGATGCGACGCGCATCTGGGCCATGTCTTCGAAGACGGCCCGCCGCCGACGCGCCTTCGCTACTGCATCAACTCCGCCTCGCTCAAACTGAACCCCAAGAAGTGAGGCGGCCACTGCCTTGCGCCTGAAAGCCATCGGCATGGCCCTCAAGCGCGAAATCCGGGTCTATCGCTACATGCTGGGGGACCCCCGGACCCCCAGAGTGGCCAAAATCCTGCTGGCCGTTGCCGTCGGCTACACGCTGCTGCCGTTCGATCTGATCCCCGACTTTATCCCCGTCATCGGCCATCTGGACGACCTCGTCATCGTTCCGTTCCTGGTCCTGCTCGCCCTAAAGATGATTCCGGAAGAAGTGGTCCGGGACGCCCGGCACAAGGCTCAGAATGCCGATTGATCCAAGTTCGATGCCCCCCTAATCTCCCGAAGCGCGCATTCGTCCGGAACCGTTGGCGACCCCAAGCGAAAATGCTCCCTACCTCTTACACAAGCATCTCTTCCGGATCGACCATGTATATGAGCGCTTGCCGGTTTCGGGTTTTCGTGTCATTATTAAAAATATTTCCAGATTCGAGGCATCGTGAGGGGGTATATCCTCATAGGAGGTTTGGCGATTGACAGAATAGGCCATCCGAGCCTTTATTTCAAGGTGGCCGGTTTAGTGCTTTGGATTGCAGCTGCCTGGTTATTAGCGCGTGAAGGAGCAAAACGCCTGAGATTGTAGCATAAGAATTAACTT
>CAYGBP010000004.1:4572-12098 GCA_964348105.1 uncultured Nitrospirota bacterium | reverse complement strand
CGATGGTTTACACAAAGCTTAGTTTGTTCGAAAGCTGGTTTGATGTTGTGGAGACTGGGGTTTCTGTGAATCGGCGATGTAGCGAATCAATCCTTGTGCGGATTGCCTTCTTGCTCCTCACGGTATCTCCTCTTATTTTCTTATCTATAGCTTGCACATTGGTCGCCGATGAAGGCTTGAGAAAAGCCGCGATGAGGGGGAAATCTGAAGTTGTTGATGATTTACTGGGTAAAGGTGCCAATGTTAATTATAGAAAAGGGGGATGGCCCGTCTTGATGTTTGTCGCTAGGGAAGGACATACTGAGGTAGCAAGGATTTTGCTGAGACATGGAGCTGACGTAAATGCAATGAGCACTTTGACCGGTCCTACCGGTGGTGCGACGCCATTAACTGTTGCAGCAGAGCATGGTCATGTTGATATCGTGAAACTTCTATTAGCCCACGGGGCTGACGTAAATGCGAGAAACAACCATGGTAGTACTGCTTTGATGTACGCGACTGAATACGGCCATCCTGAAGTCGTAAATATACTCCTGGAGTCGAGTGCTGATATATCCCCTAAGGATAAAGATGGTGAGAGCGCATTGATGATTGCGAAGCGGAGGGACTACACAGAAGTGGTGCAATTGCTTCAAAAGGCGGGAGCTATAGAATAGCAACAAGATGTCTGGACAATGAATGGAAACGGTGTCGTTAGCGTAATAACTTATCATGGAGCATTTGTCGCGAAGGTCAGCCAGTCTTCCTCCTCGAGCCATTCAACCCGGTTGAAGCCGGCATTCGAGAGGGTGCGGGTGACGTCCCCCTTGAATTCTTTCAGAATCCCGCCCCCGATCAACCACCCCCCGGGCCGGAGCTTTTCCTTCAGATCCGGCAGCATATTAATGATGGTGTAGGCCAGGATGTTCACCACGATCAGGTGGGCCGGCCCGATTTCGTCCCTGAGCTTCTGTAAAGTCCCTGCGTGGAGCGTCACATTCTTGGCGACTCCGTTTCGGGCGACGTTTTTCCTCGCCACTTGCACCGCGTCCGATTCGATGTCGATTGCCGTGACGTGATCGGCGCCCAGGCCGACGGCCGCGATGGCCAGGATGCCCGATCCCGTTCCGATGTCCAGGACGCGATCGCCCGGCCGAAGACGAGACTCCAGCGCCATCAGGCAGAGGCGCGTCGTGGAATGAAGGCCCGTCCCGAAGGCCATGCCGGGATCCATCCGGATGACCACCTCGTTTCTTCGGGGTGTGTATCGCTTGCGGGTCGGCAGGATGATGATCCGCTTGCCGATGGTCTGCTTTTTGAAATGCTTTTGCCAGGCTTCGCTCCAGCCGGCCTCGGTGAGCGTCCGGACCGTTGCCCGGGGGATAGCGAACCGCCGGCGAAGCTCCCGGAGTTCCTTGAGGACCTCCCGGCGGCGCGACACGGCCCGGCGGTCCGACGGCAGATAGGCCTTCACCCGGATGGTCCGGGTGCCGGTTTCGCCCGCGCCGCGCTTCGCGGGAACCGTCTCGGTGACGGCCCCTCCCTCGCCCAGCCGGTCGAACAGTTCCGATACGGCCTCGCGGGAGGTTTCATGGACCCGGACGGCGATCTCGATCCATTTTTTTTCCGATTTGCGCTTCTTCAACCCGGAATTTCTCGAACCATTCCTTTCGGGGCGTCATTCCCGCCGGGCGAATTCCTCCACCCACAGCACCGTGGCGCCGGCCACGCCCGCCGGGACGGCGATGAAGTTGAGAAAAGGAATCAGGGTGAGCAGCAGGGTGGCGGCGCCGAATCCCAGGACGGTGAGACCTCGCTGCCGCAGCCGGGCTCGCTGATCGGCGAACGGCAGCCCGTGGTTGCCCATCGGGAAGTCGGCATATTCCAGGGCGAGCATCCAGACGGTGAAGATCAGCCACAGGAGGGGTGCGGCGATGTTGAGGCCGGGAATCAGGAACAGGATGAGAAGCGGAACGGCGCGGGCCAGAAAGTAGCGCAGCTTTTTGAGCTCGGATCCCAGCGCCCCCGCGATTTCGGCGCCCCAGCCCCGCGAGGACGGGCCGGCCGTCGGGACACCGCCCCGAAGCTTTTTTTCGACCGCCTCGGCCAGCAGCCCGTTGAAGGGCGCGGCGATCAGATTGGCGGCCAGCGTGAAGGTGTAGAAGGCCACCAGCAGGCCGGTGACGGCGAACAAGGGCCACAGGATCCACGCAAGCCAATCCAGCCATTCCGGGAGGAGCCAATCGATGAGTTGGTTGAACTGGCTGGCGCCGTACCAGATGAGCAGGCCGAACAGGATGGTGTTGACCAGCAGCGGGATCAGGACGAAGCGGCGGATGCCGGATCGGGCGATCAGGCGCAGGCCGTGAACCAGATAAAAGGCGCCGCGAAAGGGGTTACCAGACAATGCCGGAGGCTCCGTTAGGTTGTGCGCCGCGCGGCGGCGGTGGTCGCGGCCGGCCCTTCCGGGGCCGGGCGATGCCGGATCTCGATCTGCTCCTGCAGGGAATAGATCTTTTTCCAGACGGCGGATGGATCCGGTGAAAAGATCATGTCACGCTCGGCGGGTCCGACGACCCAGTCGCCCCGCAGCATTTCATTCTGCAGCTGTCCGGGGGCCCAGCCGGCGTATCCGGAATAGACCCGGACGGTGTCTTCGGATCCCCGCCTTCGGATCGAGTCGCTCAAGACCTTTTCGCTTCCGGTGAGATAGACGTCGCTGAACACCTTCACGGTGTCTTCGGTCTTCCGGGGAGACCGGATCAGGACCAGCATTCGCTCACGACTTACCGGCCCTCCGAAGTAGAGCCGGTCCTTCCGGCCCTTCATTCCCTTCACCTCCGGGAGGGCTTCCGACAGCGTCAGTTCGGTCGGCCGGTTGATGATGACCCCGGTGGTCCCCTCCGGCTCGTGGTCCACCAGCAGGACGACCGTCTGCCGGAAGTTCGGATCGCGCATCTCGGGAACGGCGTAGAGAAAAATGCCCGGCCGCAGGCGCGGGGTGGGGACGGCGTCCGAGGCGGGAAATTCGAACCACCCGGACACGGAAAAAAGGCCGGTCAATGAAAGGATGAATGCGAGTCTGCCCACGCGGCTCATGGCTCATCAAGGCTCCGGGATCGCGCCTGCCACCCCTCTGACCGAAACCCGCCGGTCGGGAGGTGTTGAGGGTAGCTTACTAGAGGGTACGGGTATTTTCAATAGCGGCCAAAAAGGGAAACGAGGCCGCGGGGGGGTCACAGGTTGTCGGACCGCTGGTTGAGCCGGTTTTCCACGAACCCCGAGATCCATTCGGCCCGTTCCCGGATATACTCCGACCCGCGCTGCCTGTCGTATTTCAGGGGCGAGGGCAGGATGGCGGCCAGCCAGGAGGCCTCCCGGATCGTGAGCTGGGAGGCCGACTTTCCGAAATAATGTCTCGCGGCGGCCTCGGCGCCATACACCCCGCGGCCCCATTCCACCACGTTGAGATAAACTTCCAAGAGCCGAGATTTGGACACCGACTGCTCCAGCCGGATGGTGATGGCCAGCTCCTTGAGCTTGCGAAGAATCGTCTTGGAGGGTTCAAGGTAGAGATTCTTGGCGAGTTGCTGCGTGATGGTGCTGCCGCCCCGGTACATCCGGCGCTCTTCGAGGTTTCTCTTCTGCGCCTCCCAGAGGGCCGCCCAGTCCACGCCCTGATGGTGATAAAAGTTGGCATCCTCGGCCACGATGACGGCGTGGCGCAGGGTGGGTGAAATTCGATCCAGCGGCACCCAGATGGGACGACCGTGAATGCCGTTCGCCTCGCGGTATTTCATGAAGGCGGTCTTGCGGGGGTTCTCCATCGCCAGCCGGGAGACGTCCGGGAGGCGGATCACCCAAAGCGTGGCAGAGGCGACGGCCACGATCCCGACCAGGAGCCCCAGTCGAAAAAGCAGGCGCAGCGGACGCGGTTTCTTGGGTTGATGGGGTTTCATGCAGGCCGAGTCTCCGGTTCAGGTCTGCTCCACGATGGGGTAGGCGATGTTGGTGATGTGGGAGTTGATGCGCTTCAGGTTGGTCAGCACGTCCAGGTGGATCGCGCTGGTCTCGATCGATTCCGGAAGGCCCTCATGCAGGCGGTGGATGTGGGCCTGCTTGAGCTCGCGCTCCTTTTTCGCCACCCACCCCTTGGCCTGGATCACCTTTTGGGCCAGCTCGGGGTCCTGGCCGGCGAAGGCGGTGATGACCGCCTCGAAGTTGTGGCCCACCATCTGGTGCAGGTCTACGATTTCCTTGAGCCCCTGATCCGAGAACCGAAGGCCCTTGTAATTCTTCTTCCGTGCCAGCTCCACCAGGTTTCGGTCGATGATGTCCCCGATATTTTCCAGCTCGTTGATGGCCGCCAGCAGGGCCATCTCGCGCTGCAGCTGCTCCTGGTTCAAGGAGGACTGCGACAGCCGCGTGAGATACAGCTTGATTTCGCGGTTGAGGTTGTCCACCCAGTTCTCGCGCTGCTCGATAAAGTCGATTGCCTCGGGGTTGTCCCGGGTGAAGACCAGTAGGGTATCCTTGTACATCCCCTGAACCACGTCGGCCATTCGAAGGGCCTCCCGGGTGGCCTGCCCCAGCGCCAACGGGGGCGAGTCCAGCACGTGCGGGTCGAGATAGCGCGGATGGGCCGGGTCCTCCGCCCGCGGGGGATCCTGGATCATGCGCGTGACCAGATTGGCCAGTGGCGTGGCGAAGGGCAGGATGAGGGCCGTGATCGCCACATTGAAAAGGGTGTGGGCATTGGCGATCTGGCGGGTCATGGACTGCGCGGTGTTGGCCGCGAGGTCGCCGTAAGGCCCCATCAAGGGATAAAAAAGCAGGACGCCCAGGATCTTGAACAGGGTGTGGGCCATCGCTACCCGCTTGGCCTCGGCCGGCGCCCCCAGGCTGGCGATCAGGGCGGTGGCGCAGGTGCCGATATTGGCCCCCAGGATGATCGGGATGGCGGTTTGGATCGTGATCAAACCCTGGCTCGCGAAGGCCAGGGCGATGCCCAGCGTGGCGGCGCTGCTGTGAAAGAGGGCCGTCAGCACGGCCGAGACGATCAGCGACCAGAAGGGATAGTCTTCCACGGCCAGCATCACATCCGGGATCCAGGCGATGTCCTTCAACGGGGCCATGCCCTGGGTCAGGATTTTCAAACCCAGGAATAGGAATCCGAACCCCAGGATGGCCATGCCGGTGAACTTCGTGGGACGCCGCTTGGCCGTAAAATAGAGCAGGAACCCCAGGCCGACGATCAGCAGCGAGTAATCCAGAATGGGAAAAGCGAGCAATTGAACGGTGAGCGTGGTCCCGATGTCGGCGCCCAGAATGATCGCGATCGTCTGCTGCAGCGTCAGGAGGCCGGCGCTGGTGAAACCCACCAGCATGACGGTAGTGGCGCTGCTGCTCTGGATGATGGCCGTGAGGGCCGCCCCCGCTCCCACGCCGATGAAGCGGTTTTTGGTCACGGCCCCCAGCAGCGACCTGATTCTGGCGCCGGCCACACCCTGCAGCCCCTCGCCGGCCAGTTGAAGGCCGTAGAGCAGCAGGCAGATTCCGCCGATCAGGCTGATGAGCATCTGCTGCAGCATGGGTTATTCGAAGCCTCCCGGGCTTTCCAGCAATGTTGAAAGGGCCCGCCGGGGATTCTTGTCCTGGAAAAGAACGGCATAGATCTGCTCGACGATGGGCATCTTGACTTCCATCTTGCGGGCCAGATCATAAGCGGAGCGGGTGGTGTGCACGCCTTCGGCCACCATGCGCGTGCGGCCCAGGATCTCCTTGAGCTTCATGCCCTTGCCCAGCTGGTAGCCGACCGTCTTGTTTCGGCTCATCTCCCCGGTGCAGGTGAGGACCAGATCGCCCAGTCCGGACAGGCCCAGGAAGGTGCGTGGATCCGCGCCCATCGCCACGCCCAGGCGGGTGATCTCGGCCAGTCCGCGCGCGATCAGGGCGGCCCGCGTGTTGTAGCCGAGCCCCAGTCCCTCCACCCCGCCCGAGGCCAGGGCGATCACATTTTTCAATGCGCCGCCGACCTGCACCCCGACCAGGTCGGTGCTGTAAAAGACCTTGAAGTAAGAATTCGTGAAAAGCTTGCCCAGCGATCTCGTCACGTTCTGCTCGGCGGCGGCCATCACCACGGCCGTGGGCTGCTTTTCGCAGACTTCCTTTGCGAAGGACGGCCCGGAAAGGACGGCGATTCGATCATGAAGCTTCCTCGGCGTTACGTCCTGGAGCATTTCGGCCATCAACAGCAGGGTTTCGTTCTCGATGCCCTTGGTGGCGCAGACGATGGAAAGATCGGGGAGGAGATGGGGAAGGGCCTGTTTCATGACTCCCCGGGCCACATGCGAGGGAACCACCAGGACCAGAACCTTCCGCCCGCGCAGCGCCTCCTGCAGGGAGTGGGTCGGCTTGATCGACGGCGAGAGCTTCACGCCGGGGAGGTAGAGCGTGTTTTGATGGCGATGGGCGATTTCGTCGACCAGCTCCTTCTCATACGCCCAGAGATTGACCTGGTGCCCGTTTCGGGCCAGAAGGTCCGCCAGGCAGGTGCCCCAGCTTCCCGCGCCGATGACGGCGATTTTTTGTGAGGGCAATTCGCGCTCCTATCCTTTGATCACGCCCATCGGTTTGAGGCGCGCCACCAGCTTGGCGATTCCGGCCTCATGCACCACCTCCACCACCTTGGCCACATCCTTGTACGCCTCGGGGATTTCCTCCCGGACGGTATTCAGCGTGGCGCCGCGCACGATGACGCCACGGCGCTCCAGTTCCTGCACGACCGCCTTTCCCTTGGTCGCCTTGACGGCGGCCGTACGCGACATGACCCGTCCGGCCCCGTGGCAGGTCGACCCGAAGGTTTCACGCATGGCGCCCGGTGCGCCCACCAGGATGAAGGAATAACGGCCCATGTCTCCCGGAATGAGCACGGGTTGTCCAATCTCCCGGTAATCGGCCGGGACCTCGGGATGCGCCGGCGGGAAGGCCCGCGTGGCCCCCTTTCGGTGCACCGCCACCCTGCGCGTTTTCCCGTCGATCTCGTGGTCCTCGAACTTCACGATGTTGTGGGCCACGTCGTAGATCAGTCGAAAGCCCAGATCCCGGGGGGAGAGGCCCAGGGCCTTGAGCAGCGCCTTTTCCGTGAGATGCATCAGGCACTGGCGGTTGGCCCAGGCATAATTGGCCGCCGCGTGCATGGCGGCCAGATAGGCCTGTCCTTCCGGGGACTGGATCGGCGTGCAGGCCAGCTGCCGGTCCGGGAGATGGATATTGTAGCGATGCATCGCCTGGTTCATCGTTTTGAGATAATCGGTGCAGACCTGGTGGCCGAATCCCCTGGAGCCCGAATGGATCATCACCGTGACCTGGCCCTCCGAAAGTCCCATGACGGCGGCGGCCCGGGGATCGAAGATCTTGTCGATGTACTGGACCTCAACGAAATGATTGCCTGAGCCCACGGTGCCGGCCTGCTTCTTTCCCCGTGACGCCGAGAGAAGCTACGACCGGTCGTTCGAACATTTCGCGCGGCTGGTCAGCGAGGCCAA
>CAYGBP010000004.1:0-4562 GCA_964348105.1 uncultured Nitrospirota bacterium | reverse complement strand
ACGGTGCCGGCCTGCTTCTTTCCCCGGTCGCAGGCGTGCGGGCTGACCTTGTCGGGATCGGCCCCCTGCAGGCAGCCTCCCGCCTCGGTATGCTCCAGATCGGCCGGGCTGCCCATCCCCCGCTCCACCATCCAGCCGGCCCCCTTGACCATGATGTCGCGCTCTTCCTTGGGGGAGAGCCTGAGGATACCCTCCGATCCGACCCCGGTGGGGACTTCCCGGTAAAGGGCGTCCACCACGGGATGCATCCGGGACACGATCTCATCCTGCCGCAGATGCGTGGTGGCCAGCCTCACCCCGCAATTGATGTCGAACCCCACCCCGCCCGGCGAGATGACGCCCTCCGTTGCGTCGGTGGCCACGACCCCGCCGATCGGAAACCCGTAGCCGAAGTGCATGTCGGGCATCGCGGTGGCCGCCTTGACGATTCCCGGGAGGAATGCCGTGTTGGCCACCTGCTCGAAGGACTGATCCTTTTCGATTTCCTTGATCAGTTCCTCGCTGGCGAAGATTAAGCCGGGGACCCGCATCCCCTCTTTATAACTCTTGGGGATTTCCCACCGGTAGTCGTCTATCTTCTTCAAACGAATGCTCATGAAACGCCTCAAACATCCAGGATGACGTTCGCCCGCCACCCCGCACCGGTCTTCGTGACCTCGAGCCGATGATACGTGGCGGCCTTCACCACCCGCAGAATCTGATGCCGGCTGCGGTCCAGGATCTCTCCCTCGAGACGGGCCTGCAGCCTCCACGGCTTTCGGATCTTGACCTGGAAACGCTTTCCCAGGAAACCTTCCGTTTCGTACAGATAAATGATCCGGTTCAGCCAGTCGAAAAGCAGGTCTTCCGGGCCGGACGCCTCCAGGCGAAGATCCCGGACCGTATCGATCCGCAAGGCTCTCGGGTTGGTCATCAAACTGACCAGCCCGGCGGCCGCGTTTTCAAAAAGCCCGTCCGGGCTCTTGCCGAAGACCTTCAGGCCGAGGTCCGCCGTGGTGCCGATGATTTGATAGCGTTTGCCCACCGCACGCCGCCGCGCCCGCCTTTCGGTTGGAACCAGTGAAGACGCTGCCGAGCGTGAAGCCCTTCTTCGGCATCACGCCGACGGTCCGGGTCAGGATGAGAGTCAGGGCCGATACCGAACCCGCCGCCTAGTTTAATTATATCGATCGAATCGAAAATCTGTCAAGGAAACGGGCCGATTTTGCCATATCCCTCAAGCAGTTCCGGTCTTTTGCGGCATCCCGCCCTTCCTTGTGGGGTCGGGAATCTTGTGCTATATTTAGACCATGCGTCCATCATGCCGGCGGCCGTTCGGACCGGATATCCGGAGATCATCCTCCCGGGAGGCCGCCCCGAGCGATGCGACAAGGCAGGCTGAATGGGTCTGAACCTCCTTATTTTCACCTTTCTCGTCGGGGCGGCCATCGGCAGCTTTCTCAATGTCTGCATCCATCGAATCCCCCGGGATGAGTCCATCATCAAGCCGGCCTCACGATGTCCGGGCTGTCTCAAGCCGATCCGTCCGATCGATAACATCCCGATCCTGAGCTTCCTGTTTCTTCGCGGGAGATGCCGCGCCTGCCGCGCGCCGATCTCCTGGCGCTATCCTTTGGTGGAGCTTCTCAACGGACTGGGCTATGTCTACCTGGCGCATCAGTTCGGCGTTACGGCCCAGAGCCTGGTCTATGCCCTGTTGCTGTCCTCTTTGATCGTCGTGACCTTCATCGACCTGGATCATCAGATCATCCCCAACGAGATCACGCTGCCCGGGATGGTGGTGGGATTGCTCACCGCCGCCTTCATCCTGCCTCAGGGGTTCTGGAACGGCCTGATCGGCCTGGCCCTGGGCGGGGGCCTCTTTTACCTGATCGCCGACCTGAGCCACCGGATCCTCAAGCAGGAGGGAATGGGCGGCGGGGACATCAAGCTGATCGCCATGATCGGCGCATTCCTGGGCTGGCAGAACGTGCTGGTGACCATTTTTATCGGGGCGCTGCTGGGGTCTGCAATCGGGATCTTCCTCATCGTGGTCCGAGGGAGGGGTCGCCGCGTCCCGATTCCCTTCGGTCCTTTCCTGTCGGCCGGCGCGGTCATCTCGCTTTTCTGGGGTCATGACATTCTTTATTGGTATCTGAGCGGGGGGTTCTGGGCGGCATGACGCGGTCCCTGGGCATCGCTCGCGCCGGGAGCGGCCTGCTGAGGCAGATCTCCCTTCTGCTCCTGGCCTTTCTATTTCTATTCAGTCTCCATGTTTGGATGGAGCTGGAGCATGCGAGGGAGCGCTCCGAGCGCGAGGAGGCTCGCAGGTTGAGCCTGCACGCCGAAGGGATCGCGCGGGAAGTGGGCGCTCCCGCCCAACCTTCCCGGGCGGAGGCCGGCCGTCTCTTACGGATTCAAGACGCCGCCGGCGCCGCGCGGATTTCAGTGATGGACGCCGACCGCCGCAGCCTCCAGGACACCGCGCCGGGCATTCCCCGCGGATTTCAGTATCATTTTCCCGAAATGATTCCCGAACGGCTCAAGGAGGTCTGGGCGGGGCAGGTCCGCGTCTCCTCGGCCTTCCCGGACGAGGACGGCCAGCCGATGCGGGCGGTCTTCTATCCCCTGAGGGATTCCTCGGCGAGAATCTGGGGCGTCCTGCGGGTGGCCATTCCCGTGGAGGACTCGGCCGGTTTCGGGCTGGGCTCGGTGACGGGGCTCCTCCTGAAGATTTTCGGCGTGGTGGCCGTGGGCGTGGTGGCCTATTACGGGACGCGGGCGGCCGTTCTGTCGCAGCGATCCCGCTTCGGCGAGGGATTGGCCGACGAGCCTTCGTCCGAAGGCAAGGACTCCTCCAAGAAGGACACGGCGGGCTTCGTCATGGACACCTTCCAGACCCTGATCCTGCAGCTAAAGGAAAAGGAGCATGAGCTGGAGCGGCTCCGGCGGGTGGCGGAGGAGCGCGCCGATCACATCGAATCCTATAATGAGAATATTCTTAACAGCGTTTCCAGCGGCGTGATCACCTTCAACCAGGAGGGATCCGTCACCACCTTCAATGCGGCGGCTGAGAGGATCCTCGGCTGGCCGGCATCATCCGTCATCGGCCTGCCTTGCCGCCGCATATTCGGGGAGGACAGCGAGGTCTGCCGGCTCGTCCTTGGGGCCCTCGTCGACAAACGGATCACGACCCGCAAGGAGCTGGAGCTTGCGCGAATTCAGCCGCAGGCGGCGGCAACCGGGACGTTTCCGGGGCCGGCCGATGAGGCTTCGAAATCTCAGCCCGTCGACCGGATCTGGGTGGGGGTGAGCACGTCGCTGCTAACCGATAAGAAAAGCCAGGTCATCGGGACCACGATGGTCTTCACGGACATCAGCGAGATCAAGCGACTGCAGGAGCAGATGGAGCTGAAGATGCGAATGTCCATGCTGGGGGAGATGTCGGCGGGGATCGCGCATGAGTTTCGGAATAATATGGGGACCATCCTCGGCTATGCGAAGCTGCTGGACCGAAAGGCGAAGATCGATCCGAAGGGGAAGGGAATGATTCAATCCATCGTCCAGGAGCTGGAGGCCATGGAGCGCCTGATTCACCAGCTGCTGGACTTCAGCCGGACGATCGAGATAAACCCCCAACCGGTCGATATGTCGGCCCTCATCCATCGCGTCGTTCAGCAGGCCGTCGAGCAGTTTCGCGGCGGCACCCCGCCGAAGGCGAGGCTCCTGATTCCGCCTCGCATCAGGCGGATTCAGGCGGATGAGATCTTGATCCGCCAGGCCATGACGAATCTGGTCCAGAACGCCCTGGAGGCGATGCCGGAGGGGGGCGAGCTGAAGATTCAGGCCAGGGCCCGCAAGGAGCAGGCCGCCAGATCGGACGCGGGCCCGAGGGAGATTCTGGAGATCGAGATCCAGGACACCGGCGCCGGGATTTCCCGGGAGGTGATCGACCGGGTTTTTCTGCCCTTTTTCACCACGAAAGAGCAGGGGACGGGCCTGGGCCTCGCCCTGGTCCATAAAATCATCCTTTCGCACAACGGCCAGATCCGTGTGGACAGCCAGCCGGGCCACGGGACCACCTTTCGGGTATACTTACCTTATGAGGGGGAGGAGCGATCGTGACCGGCAAGAAGAATACAGCCCGAATCCTGATGGTTGAGGACAAGGAGAGCATGGGCCGAATGCTCATGGAAGCCATCGAGGCCGAGGGGTACGCCGTGATCTGGGCGAAGGACGGAAAGGAAGGGATCCAGAAATTCAAGGAAAACAAGGTGGATCTCGTGGTCACCGATCTGAAGCTGCCGCACAAGGGCGGGCTTGAAATCCTGCAGGCCGTCAAAGAATACAATCCGCTGGTGCCCGTCATCGTCATGACGGCCTACGGGACGATCGAGACGGCCGTGCAGGCCGTCAAGGAAGGCGCTTATGATTTCCTGACCAAGCCCTTCGATCCCAATCATCTCATCATATTGCTCGAGAAGGCCCTGGAGAAGCAGCGTCTGGTGACCGAAAACCTCATTCTCAAGGAAGAAGCCTCGAATCAGAACCGATTCCCAAGCATCGTGGGCAAAAGCCACAAG
>CAYGBP010000003.1:43295-51501 GCA_964348105.1 uncultured Nitrospirota bacterium | reverse complement strand
CATAAACCATCATGAGAGGGGGTGAGCAGCCATGAAGCAATTTCTCGGGCTGATCGGAGGCCTTGTTCTCGCCTTTTCCCTCGTCGGCGTCGGCTTTGCGGGCGGCGATTTGGGCAAAAAGATGAAGGGCAACTTGTCGGGTGAGATCGTCAAAATCTCGGGGGAAATGGTTGACGTGAAGGACGCCGAGGGAAATGTCCGCTCGATCCACGTCGATCCCAAATCCACGAAAAAATCCGGAGAGCTCAAGGTCGGAGCAAAGGTCAGCGCCGACGTCAACAAGATGGGACATGCCAATTCCATCTGGCTGACCGAAGAAGAATGATATGCCAGACCAAGTTAGATTTTCGAAAGGGACACGCTCAGCCGGGCGTGTCCCTTTTTTCCACGGCCTCCTTGACAATTCCCTTTCCCCTGCTACAGTTAGAATAAGGAATCATCCCGAAAGTGCGTCGGCCTATGAACCGAGAAACCACAATCCTGCTCCTCTTGTCAGCATTCCTTCTCTTGCCACCTTCGGGAGCATTTGGTCAAGGCATTGATATCTCAGGCATAAATCCGGCAGCCGGAGTCAGCGAGACCCTTGACGGACTGTCCAATACCGTCTCGGAGGAATATGAGCAAGGGGTTCAAGCGGCCACCCAACGGCCTCGAGGCGTCTGGGCCAAGACCCGTGCCTGGGCGGGGGATGTCCATCAGGAGACCCAGACCTTCGTGATGGGACTCTCCATCGTTGAACGGCTGCTCCTCGGCATCGCCTTGGCGCGCTTGAGTCTGGGTGTCCTTTATGTCTTTCTGTTTAAATCCTCCGTTTCAAGTACTTTTCCCCGTTTTCTCTTCCGGATGGTGCTGATCAGCGTGGTATTCTTCTCCTCAAGCCTCAGCTACATGACGCTCACGCGGTCTTTGATCCAGCAACCGGCACCCCAGCCGTCCGTGGAAGAGGAACACCATTTCCTGAAGGTCAAGGAACGGACCCGGACGATCCGCGAACTCGAACAAGACCGGATGAAAAACTTCGATGAGGCCGTCAACCCTTAATCCCAGTGCTCGGTCCTAACCCGCCCCTCTTCCACCCCGAGGTTCACCACCATGCTCCGAATGTCGTGGATCATCCCCTTCGGGCCGCACAAATAAATGAGATCCGCTTCGCGCACGCCGGCCTCCCGCCTCAGTGCACCTCGTACTCGTGCACGCCGGCCTCTTCAAGCATCGGCTGTCCGATCCGACCGATCCGGCCGTTCCAGGCGTGCCCTTCCGGACGGGTTACCGTATGCAGGCACCGAAATCCGGGGATCTGTCTTTCCTGTTCCTCCAACTCCCGGGAAAAGGCGAACTCCTCGGGCGTCCGATTGCTGTAAAGCAGGATGAGCCCAACGGGCAGTCTTCGCGCTCCGATATAGCGGATCATGCTCATCAGCGGGGCGACCCCCGTCCCGCCCGCAATCAGGACCAATCGCTCGCCCATGCCCTCGCGATAATAGAATTCGCCCGCACGGTTCTTCACTCTTACGGTATCACCTTCTCCAAGGGTCTCATGCATATGGCGGGTGACCCGTCCCGTCTTTTTAACCGTGACCTCCAGATAATCCCGGTCGGTGGGAGAGGAGGAAACCGAGAATGCCCGGTTTTTGTTGACCTCGCGGCCTTTTGAAGGATCGTACAGGCGGAATGACAAGATGAGAAACTGTCCCGGGAAGAAATCGAACGGGATCGGGCCTTCGCCCGATAATCGGAATGTCTTGACGTCACGGGTCTCGCGGATGATCCGCTGGACCTTCAGCTCGAGGGGTGAAAATACCGGTTCCACTTCCTTCCCCCCTCGTCGCCCGGGATCCGGGAAGCGACGTGCCCGCAATCATTATCCGCGGCAACGGTCCAGATAGTCCCGGGCATGGGAAACCTTGCTGGGCTCGGCCAAAGCGCCCGGCGCCAAGTCGAGAAAGCGTTGATAGGTCTTGCATGCATTCACGCCATCGCCCAACTTTTCGTAGGCCCAGGCGATCATGAACACAGGCGTATAGACCAGGGGCCGATCCAGGATGGTATAATCCTCCATCATTTCTGCGGCCATCTGAAAATCTACAATCGCCTCATCGAACCGCGCCATCGCCATCTTCATCATGCCGGAGCGGTTATGCTCGTAAGCCTGCTCCTGTGTCTGCGGATCGACGGGGGGAGTCGGAACGGTGCCGGGTTGCGCCGGAGAGACAGCCTCGGGGAGCGAACCCGTCGTGGGGGGCGGAGTAGCGCAGCCCGTCCAGAGCAGGGTTGACATGCCCAGCCCCAACAGGCAGGGAGGCGACAAGATCCGGTACTGTGCGGTCAAATCATGCGCCGAGGGCCCTGCCCAGCTGCTCCTCGTCCTTCGGGTCCGACCAGACGTAGGCGGCGAACCTTCCACCCAGCGAAACGGCATCCACCGCGTGGAGATTGATCCCCTGCCCCGCGATCTTTTCGAGGGTTTCCACCAACGCGCCCACGCGGTCCTCCCCTTCCAACCGGTAACAGGTACCCTCCTGGGCATCCCATCCCGCGGGACCTGCCGCTTTTTTGAAGGATTGCGGATCCTGCGGCACGCAGATGATGCGCGCCTTTCCGGGGCCGGTTCCGAAACCCCAGATGCCGTCCAGATTCACGTGGTGGTGCCCAAGCGTCCGGGCGAACTTTGCCAGCTCTCCCGGCCGGTTCTCGGCCGCCACCGAAAAATACTTCGCCTTTTTTACGCTCATCGCCAACCTCCCAACGGGAACCACGTCCCGCAGTTGCCAGCCGACCCTGATTGACCGGGACCTATCCCAACAGTCCCAGGACGTCGTCCTCCCGGACCATCACCAGTTCCTCGCCGTCCACCTCGATCTTTCTCGCAGAATACTTCTCATACACGATACGCTCGCCCGGTTTCAGGGTCGTTTTAATGAACTTGGCCTCCTGCTTTTTTGCTTTACCCCGCTCATCTTTTTCTTTTTCGTAACGACCCTCTCCCACGGCCAGAACTTCCCCGGACTGCGGTTTTTCCTTCGCAACCTCCGGAATGATGATTCCGCCCGCGCTCTTCTCCTCCGCCGGGCCGGGACGGACCACCACCCAGTCATGCAACGGCCTGATCTTCATGCCGATCCCCTCCTCCGAAGGCCGGCGCCGAAGGCCCTTCGCGGATTCCCGTCCGGTCGCCGATCCTTCAATCGATATCCTTGGGCTTGCCTTTCCAATTATAAAGAAACACCGCAAAAATCAGCCCCAGGACGATGATCACGTTCAACCCGATGTCCCAAAGATACCGCTCAAAAATCGCCGCGGGTAGAACCTCAAGATTGGCGAGTTGCGCCCCGCCGGTCAGAATGCGTCTCGTCCCCGCGATGATTCCCACGTAAAGAAACGGCTCCAGCGTGATCACCCTCGATTTGAGGAAATTGATCACGGTACGGAATAATTCCAGCAGGATGACGACGAATAATAGCTCGTTGGTCAGATGCAGGGAGGCACTTAATATGCTTTCTCTGAAGTTGTTGGCAAAATGGTACCATGCGAAGGCAAAGCTGATCATCCCGGCCAGCAGGAAGCTCAAGCCCACCGAAAAGAAAAAGAGGTCAAGGGCGCATCCATGCGATCCGAAGCCCCGAGGGGTTTCCCTCGGACCGAAGACTCGGCGTTGCGAAGGTCTTTCCTTTGCGCCCGCGGATCGGTGATGAATCGCTTATCGACCGGACACCAGGATCTTTTGGCCGTCCTTGAAAACGACCTGTATCTTCTTGCCGGACAACAGGTGAGTGACCACACCGAGACCAAAGGTATTATGGTCGATGAGGTCATTTTCCTTGAAAACACCGGATAGCGTGTACGGGATTCTTTTCCGGGACGCGGCCAGGGTCACCATCTTTTCCCAAACCGCCTCGGGCGACGCCTTGCCAGGCCGTCGCCTGGCCTTGCGCTGGGCCGTCTTAGGTGGTGCCACGAAGGGATGCGAGCCGTTGCACCCCTTGCACCGGACTCTCGCGACCCGACCCCGAACGATTCCCGTAATGGAGTGGGTTTTGGTTTCCTTGCATTGTGCGCAGACCGCCAGAAGCTCGTGGCCCACGGATAACTTCGTGCCAGCCATGGACAGGTCCTCACTTGGGTGATTATCTCAGGTGGGGATATCATACCAAAAATCGAAAAAGATGAACAGTCTTGGCGAAACGCGGCATCAGAGAAGCTGGATCAACAATTAATAGCTTTATATTTCCAATAGTTATAATTATTGCCTATTATAGTACTTTAGGAATTTCCCGTTGACGGATGATTTCGAACAGGACCACAGCGACCGCGACCGACACATTCAGGGAGTCCACGGCCCCCCGCATGGGAATGGAAACCCTGAAATCGCACTTTTTCAATACCCCCGATCGAATCCCCTGTCCCTCCCCTCCGGCGATGAGCGCGATTGACATCCGGTAATCCAGTTCCGTATATCGCCTCTCTGCCGAGGGATCCAGGCCAACGGACCAGAATCCTTCCGCTTTGAGCTCCTCCAGCGTCCGGCCCAGATTGGTAACACGCGTCACGGCTTGATGTTCCAAGGCCCCTGCCGAGGCCTTATCCACTGCGGCCGTGAGGCCCACCGCCCGATGCCGCGGCAAGACCACGCCATCCACCCCCGCCGCCTCGGCCGTCCGGACGATGGCGCCCAGGTTTCTGGGATCCTCCACGCCGTCCAACAGCAGGATCAGCGGGAACCGCCCCGTCTGCTTCGACCGGGCGATCACCTCGTCTAGGGATCGATATCCCCTGGCTCCGGTCAGAGCCACCACGCCCTGATGCCGCTGGCCCTCCGCGTAGCGTTCCAGGACGGCCCTGACCTCGAAATGAACCAAGACGCCCAATGAGCGGGCAAGCCGCAGGATCTCATCCGCTTTTCCGCCTGACCGCCCCTTGAGCAGATAAATTTTCTCGACCGGGCGCTCGCCCGATTTGAGCAGTTCCAGGACTGGATGAACGCCGACGACGACGGCTTTTTCCTTAGATGACATGGAATTTCTTTATCGGGCGTTGTAACCCGAGCGCTCACGCATCAACGGATGCCTATCTTAAGTAAGAGGACAAAAGACAGATGAGGGCATTTACCTTCGAATCCGGGTTGTGCCGTCCGGGCGATCCTCCAGGATGACGCCGCCCCGCGCGAGCTGCTCCCGGATCTCATCCGCGCGGGCCCATTCCCTGGCCTTTCGCGCCTCCTCGCGCTCGTTCACCAAACGTTTAATAGTCTCAGCTCCCAGTGTGACGGCGGCGCCCGTCTGATCCGCAACCCCCACATCGTCCGCGGCGGAAATTCGAAGGGGTGAGGATTTCCAGTCCGCGACCTGAAGAAGACCCAGCATCTTTCCATATTGCAGGAATGTTTTACGCATGGAACTCGCCGTTCGGCGGGACATACCCTGATCCATCGCGCGATTGACCGCGCCACGCAGCCTCTGAAGCTGGGCAATGGCCCCCGCCGTATTGAAGTCGTCATCCATTGCTTTCTCGAAGGCCTTGACGAACGCTTTGACCGCCTTGGCCGCTACGCGGTCTCCCTCCCCCCTGGAGAGGCGGGCCTCTTCCAGCTTCTGCAGCAGGGTATAAAAATGATCCATGGCGGCCTTGGCCGCGTCCAGCGCCTGGTCGGAAAAATCAATCGGGCTTCGGTAATGCGTGGAAAGAAGAAAATATCGCAGGACCTCGGCCGTGATCTCGTCGGATGAATACCGGGGCCGTGATTTCTCGAAAATCTCGCGGATCGTAAAGAAATTTCCAAGCGACTTGGACATCTTCTCCTGGTCGATCGTGACGAAGCCGTTGTGGATCCAGTATCGAGCAAACCGCTTGCCCGTCGAGCCCTCGGACTGCGCGATCTCGTTTTCGTGATGCGGAAATGCCAGGTCCTTGCCGCCCCCATGAATATCGATGGACTGTCCCAGGTGCCGGATCGCCATGGCCGAGCATTCGATATGCCATCCCGGACGACCGAGGCCCCAGGGACTCTCCCAGGCGGGCTCATCCGGCTTGGAGGCCTTCCAGAGGGCGAAATCCAGCGGGTTCTCCTTCCGCTCGTCCACTTCCACCCGGGCCCCGGCCAGCATCTCATCCAGCTTGCGCTTGGACAGCTTGCCGTAAGATTTAAACTTCTCGACCCGGAAGTAGACGTCGCCGTCGACGGGATAGGCCAGATTCGCCTTGACCAGCCTTTTTATCATGCGGATCATCTCGGCCACATGCTCCGTGGCCTTGGGCTCGATGTTGGCCTTTGCCACGCCCAGGATCGCCATGTCCCGGTCGTATTCTCGCGTATAGGTCTCGGCCACCTCTCGCCAGCTGCGCCCTTCTTCCCGGGCCCGGTTGATGATCTTGTCATCCACGTCGGTAAAATTCCGCACGTACTTGACGCGCCATCCCTTGTAGGCCAGATAACGGCGGATCAAATCGAAGATGATCGCGCTTCGTGCGTGTCCCAGGTGGCAGTAGTCATACACCGTCACCCCGCACACGTACATGCGCACTCGACCCGGCTGAATGGATTTGAACGGCTCCTTTTTACGGGTCAGGGTGTTGTAAACCTTCAGCATCGCGCGACTTTTCCCCACTTCCCTGTAAGAACCCCTGCTAGACGGCATGTCTTCGGGCCTGGTACCGGACCAGATAGGCGCCGCCGATCAGGAGGACGAAGAACAGGATGGTCAAAAGATTAAAGTATTGGTCGATAAATTCCTTCATCGGGGATCCGAAAAACTGGAGCAGTCCCCCAACCAGGAAAAAACGTCCGCCTCGCCCGAGCAGCGAGGCAACGACGAATTTTCGGACATCGATCGCGAAAGCGCCGGCGGAAAGGGTGAAGACCTTGTACGGAATGGGCGTCAAGGCAGCAATGGTAATCGCCCACATCTCGTAGCGCTGGAAATAGCGCCGGACCGACCTGATGCGATCGCCGGCCACCCACCGGTCCAGAAGCGGTCGCCCTCCGAGGTATCCGACGAGGTATCCGAAAAGGCCTCCCAAAACCGATCCGACCGTCGTCACGCCCGCGAACCAAAATCCGCGCGACGGATCCCCGAGCGTCAGGGCCATCAGCAAGACATCGGGAGGAATCGGGAAAAAGGACGATTCCGCAAAGGCGAGGCAAAACAGCGCCCAGGTGCCGTAGGGCGAACCGGCCCACCCCAGCACCCATTCGTATAGATCCCGAAGCAGCGTCATTCCCCCAGCCTGCCGTTTTCCCCCTGCGCCTCCGTCCTCCAACCCTCCTCACCGATCAGCGGCACGAAGACACAACCGATCAGCTCTTCATCTTCAATCCGATCCGCTCTTTTCACGATCCTGTGCAGAGACTGCCTCGACCGGTCGCCAATGGGAATCACCAGGCGCCCGCCCGGCTTGAGCTGATCCAGCAGAGAAGGGGGCACCCTCGGAGAGCCTGCCGTAACCAGGATCGCGTCGAATGGCGATTCCCTGACCATCCCCATGGATCCGTCGCCGACGCACACCGTGACGTTTCGCGCATGCACCCGATCGAGCGCCTCGCGCGCTCCCAACGCCAGACTTTCGATGCGCTCGATCGTGAATACTTCCCTTGCCAGCCGGGATAAGATTGCGGTCTGGTATCCCGATCCCGTGCCGACCTCGAGGACTTTCTCGGACCCTTTCAGTTCCAGTGCCTCTGTCATGATGGCGACCATATAGGGCTGTGAAATCGTCTGGCTGCAGCCAATCGACAAGGCGCTGTCGTCATAAGCCCGGTCCCGCAAATCCTCGCCGACGAAGAGATGACGGGGAATGCTGCGCATCGCTTCCAGAACGCGTGGATCCCGGATGCCGCGCCCCATTAATTGGTGGGTGACCATCCGCTCCCGAGCTTCGAACTCCTGGTTCTTCTCCAAGGCTACCTCTCCGACCCGCTCAGCCTTTGGGAGGGACCGAAAACTTCCACCGCTTCAGCCGCTTCAGCGCGTTATAATCCGTCAGGTCCAGTTTAAGAGGGGTCACTGAAATCATCCCGTCCTGCAACGCCTGAAAATCGGTATTCCGGCTTTCCTCGAAGACGACCCGGGTTCCGGCGATCCAATAATACTTTTTTCCCCTCGGATCCACCTTTTCTACGATCACGTCTTCATACCCTCGTTTGCCCAGTTCGGTAAACCGCACCCCCCTGACCTTTTTTTCCGGAAGATTCGGAACGTTCACATTGAGAAGG
>CAYGBP010000003.1:42017-43285 GCA_964348105.1 uncultured Nitrospirota bacterium | reverse complement strand
GATGCCCCCCTTTGACGATCCGTTCCGCCAGCGCGGCCGCGAAGCCCGCGGCCGCCTCAAAGCGATAGTCCGAATCGCCCGCAAGGGAGATGGCAAATGACGGGATCCCCAGCAGCGTGCCCTCCATTGCGGCGGAAACCGTTCCCGAATAGGTCACGTCGTCTCCGAGGTTCTCTCCCTTATTAATCCCGGAGGCCACCAGGAGAGGGCGGGACTTCATAATTCGAAGGCCGAGATTGATGCAGTCGGTCGGCGTCCCGTTGATCGAATAGACCCGCTCATCGAGCCGCTCCACACGCAATGGCTTGTGGAGGGTCAACGCATGCCCCGCCGCAGTTCGTTCCCGATCGGGGGCCACCACGAACACCTCGCCCAGATCGTCTAGCGCCGCTGCCAACGCATGTATTCCACGGGAATGCACCCCGTCATCGTTTGAAACCAGGATCCTGGCCTTCTTGCCACGCATAAGAAAAAGGCTGCCTTTCGCAGCCACAGATCGGTTCCCTGATTCACACCGTCCTGATCGATGCAGCCCGTCCATTCATGAAACTCAGGTATAGGACTGCCCGGGCGATCATCGTATCGGGCTCACAACCGACCACGACATGTACACAAAATTTGCGGAGTAGAGTCTTAGCGGGGACAAACGCAGCATCCGAGCATTAGACCGCAGCGGAGCACCGGGGCGAATTTCCCCAATCTCCAATGCTTCGTGGCTCCGCTGCTCCAAAAATTTGCAAAGCCAATTTTTATCGGGGCGGGCGGATTTGACCGTGCCCCGCGCCGAAGGCGCGGCTTAAACACCGCGCCCAGAAGCGCTTCCTCTCACGACCAAATCCGCAGTGAGATCCCCTCCTTTAACTTATGGGTATCGGGGCGGGCGGATTTGAACCGCCGACCACTCGCACCCCAAACGAGTGCGCTACCGGGCTGCGCTACGCCCCGATGTATGGGTTGAAGTCTGAGGGCTGGATTCCAGGGAATGAGCTCAGCCCGTACCGTTCGTCTCGAATCCAACCGTCAGCCTTCAAACTTTGCGGATCTCCTCCAGCATCTGTCTGAGCTCACTCTTGACTCTGGTCAGGAGCCTGGGAATCTCCTTGCCCCTGCGCTTCGGATCAGGAACTCGCAGCCGCTTCTTGGCCCCCACGATGGTAAATCCCTCATTATACAGCATTCTTTTGATCTTTATGATGAGATCGACGTCCTTTTTTAGATAGACCCGCTGTCCCCCGCTGTTTTTCTTCGGCTTGAGCATCGGGAACTCC
>CAYGBP010000003.1:40270-42007 GCA_964348105.1 uncultured Nitrospirota bacterium | reverse complement strand
CGTCTCCCAATACCGAAGCACATAGGGCTCCAGTCCCGTGATGCGGCTCACCTCGCCGATTTTGTAAAACAGCTTACCGTCCATAAGCCCGTCCACCACATGAGAGGGCGAGACAGCTCTAATCATCGATTGACATACTTCTTGAAGACCTGACTCGGGCGGAAGGTCACCACCTTCCGGGGGGTAATCCCGATCTCCTCGCCCGTCTTCGGATTGCGCCCCTTCCGGGGCCTTTTGCTCCGGATGACAAAATTTCCGAATCCCGCGATCTTCACCGTCTCCCCCTTGCGCAACACCCCTTTGATGGTCTCCAGAATAATCTCCATGATCTGGGACGCCTCCTTTTTCGAGATTCCCACCTTCTCGTAGACTTCATTGGCGATGTCTGCCTTTCTCATTCCTTTCCTCCCGTGTGAAGGATCGACCTCGCGTCGCTCTACCTGAGGGTGCCGATGGAATCCTGGACGTTCAACCGTGCCGATACGAGGTATCACCTGGTCCGAAGCCGTCAAGCCTCCGGGCAAGATTCAGGCGTCGAATCACCCTTCGGCCCTTTCAACAATTTGTACTCGATGCTGTCTACCAAGGCCTGCCAGCTTGCCTCGATAATATTCTCCGATACGCCAACGGTCCCCCACTTCCCCTGGTGGTCTCCCGATTCGATGAGCACCCTCACGCGCGACCCTGTCCCCTCCCCGGCCGCCAGGACCCTCACCTTGTAATCCAGCAACCGGACCTCCCGGAGCTGGGGATAGAATTTTTCGAGGGCCTTGCGGAGGGCATGGTCCAACGCGTTCACCGGCCCGTTGCCCACCGCCGCGGTATGCTCTACCTCCCCACCCACCTTGACGATGATGGTCGCCTCGCAAATGGGTGTCTCCTGCTCCTGCCGCTTCTCTACAATCACCCGGAATCCGACCAGATCGAAAAAGCGCCGGTGGCTCCCCGTGGCCTTCTTCATGAGCAGTTCGAAGGAGCCTTCGGCCCCTTCGAACTGAAAGCCCTGGTTCTCCAGCTCCTTCAAGGACTCCAAAATATGCCGAAGCTGCGGAGAATCCTCGGTTATTTTAATACGATATTCCGCGGCTTTTTGCAAGATGCTGCTCCTGCCGGCATAATCCGAAATCAGGAACCGCTGCCGGTTACCGACGTCCTCGGGCTTGACGTGCTCATAGGTCAGGGGATTTTTTCGTACGGCATGGACATGAATGCCCCCCTTGTGCGCGAAGGCCGCGTCGCCCACGTACGGCAGCCGCTTGTTGGGCGCAAGGTTCGCGATCTCGTACACGAACCGGGACACCTCCTTGAGATGCGCGAGTTGCTGTGGGGTGAAACAGCGCATCTTCATCTTGATCTGAAGGTTGGGAATGATGGAACACAGGCTGGCGTTTCCGCATCGCTCGCCCAGCCCGTTGATCGTTCCCTGCACCTGGACGGCCCCCATCTCGACCGCGACCATCGAATTGGCCACGGCCATATCGGCGTCATTGTGCGCGTGGATCCCCAGGGGAACCTTAATAACCTTGAGCACCTGGGCAAAAGTGTCCCGGACCTCCCAGGGCATCGTCCCCCCGTTTGTGTCGCATAAGATGATGCAGTCCGCGCCGTTTTCCTGGGCCCTCGCCAGCGTCGAAAGGGCATATTCCGGATTCGCCCTGTAACCATCGAAGAAATGCTCCGCATCGAAAAAGACGCGCCTCTTTTTCTCCTTAAGATAGCCAATCGAGTCGGAAATGA
>CAYGBP010000003.1:39975-40260 GCA_964348105.1 uncultured Nitrospirota bacterium | reverse complement strand
TCCAGATTCTTTTCCAGACTGATTCCGAGGGCTTCCTTGGCGTGCAGATCCCAAGTCTTGCCGAAGAGCGTTACGATCCGGGTATCGGCTGAGAGCAGATCTTGCAGGCCTGCATCATTCGAAACCTTGTTGGAGGCCTTCCGGGTGGCCCCGAAGGCCACCACCTCGGAATGCTTGAGGGAAAGCTTTCGCACCTCGCGGAAGTAATCGGTGTCCTTGGGGGTCGCACCGGGCCACCCGCCCTCGATATAATGGGCACCGAGTTCGTCGAGTTCTCTGGCAATT
>CAYGBP010000003.1:39472-39965 GCA_964348105.1 uncultured Nitrospirota bacterium | reverse complement strand
CGATATAAGGAACGCCCAGCTCATCCAGCTTTTCGGTGATGCGAAGCTTGTCTTCCACGGAGAGGTTCACGTCTTCCGCTTGTGCACCGTCTCGCATCGTCGTGTCGTATATTTCGATCTGCTTCATCGGCAATAATGGGTTCTCCCCTTCGCCGGATCGGATCTTCCTTGCTCCCTCAGACCGGTCGGGAGGATCCCCTCACCCCTCTTTTCTCCCCAGCTCGAATGCATCATGCAGCGTTCTCACGGCCAGCTCGGTGTACTTGGAATCGATCACGCAGGATATCCTGATCTCACTCGTCGAGATCATCATGATATTGATGCCTTCATTCGCCAGGGTGGAGAACATTTTCCCAGCCACGCCGGCATGGCTCTTCATCCCGACGCCCACGATGGAAACATTCGTAATATCTCCCGTGAGGCTGACCCCACGGGCCCCGATGTCACCGGAGAGCTGCCGCGCCAATTCCAGCGCCTTCTGCGAATCGGATTT
>CAYGBP010000003.1:33979-39462 GCA_964348105.1 uncultured Nitrospirota bacterium | reverse complement strand
GCTGGGCGACATCTCGTACCAGACGATCTTCTCGATCTCCGAGTCGCCGCTGAAGTTCGGCCTCGTGTACGTGGGGACGGACGACGGCCGCGCCTGGCGTACCGACTCCGGTGGCGCGCAGGGCTGGACCGAGGTCACGGGAGAGCTGCCGCGCCAATTCCAGCGCCTTCTGCGAATCGGATTTAGGGACGGTAAAGGATATATCCGTCAGGCCTTCCTGGCTGACGTTCTGGATGATCATGTCCACGACGATGCCGGCCTCTCCGATGGCCCCGAACAGCTTGGCTGCGATACCCGGGCGGTCGGGAACACCAATCAAGGTGATCTTGGCCTGGTTCTTATCATAGGTAACTCCCGAGACCGTCGCCTGCTCCATCTCTCGATCCTCCTTGGTGACCAGCGTGCCGGGACTGTCTGAAAAACTCGAAAGGACGCGAACCGGAACCTGATATCTTGCGGCGAATTCCACGGATCGCGCCTGGAGGATCTTGGCTCCCAGGCTGGCCAACTCCAGCATCTCCTCGTAAGAAATCTTTTCAAGCCGCCGGGCCTCCGGGACGATGCCGGGGTCACACGTATAGATCCCTTCGACGTCCGTAAAAATCTGGCAGGATTCCGCCTTCAAGGAAGCCGCCAGCGCCACCGCGGTGAGGTCCGATCCTCCACGCCCGAGCGTCGTCACATCCGACTTCATATCAATTCCCTGGAAACCGGCCACAACGGGGATGAGCCCCTGATTCAAGGCCTCCTGCAACCGTTCCGCCCCCACCCGTTCGATGCGGGCTTTCGTATGCCTGCTGTCGGTAATAATGCCCACCTGCCGGCCCGTGAACGCCCTCGCGGGATGTCCTTCCGCCTGGATGGCCAGGGCCAACAGGGCGCTCGTCACCCGCTCGCCGGAAGAGAGCAACAGATCCATCTCCCGCTCGCTCGGTTGGCTCGAAAGCTCCTGCGCCAGCCGAGACAGTCGATCCGTCTCTCCCGCCATGGCCGATACCACCACGACCACATCGTAACCGTCTGCCTTCGTCTTGGAGACCCGCTGGGCCACCGCGCGAATTCGTTCCACGCTTCCCACCGAAGTCCCGCCGAATTTTTGGATGACGAGAGACAAAATCCTGCCCTTCGGAGTTCCCTATGCCTGGATGAACTCCTTCATGAGCTGCGCGCCGTCCGGGATCACCTTTCCGGTCTCGCGCGCCGTGGCTTCGCAATATTCCTTTCCGGAAGGCTTGATCCGTCCGGCCTTTGATTTCTCGTAGATCAGATAGGGCACCGGATCATCCGTATGCTGCCGCTGCATGACGGGCGTAAAGTGATCGCACAGGAAGAGAAGCCGCAGCTCATCGAACCGGTCCCATTCGGTTCTCAGCGTTCCCACCAGCTGGGAATCGAGATCCTCCAGGGCCTTGATCTTACCCTCGAGATTTCCTTCGTGCCCCGCCTCGTCGGGCGATTCCACGTGGAGCACCACCAAATCCTTGGTCTCCAGGGCCTTCAGCGCCGCGCGGGCCTTTGCCGCATAGTCCGTGTCGAGATATCCCGTCGCCCCCGGGACATCCACCACCTCCAGGCCGACGGCATTGCCCAGCCCCTTCACCAGCTCAACGGCCGCCACCACGGCGCCGTTGAGGCCGTAGCGCTGCCGAAAGCTCGGCAGGTCAAACGGCTTGCCCTGACCCCACAGCCAGACGCCGTTGGCGGGTTTGTGGCCCTCCTCGATGCGCTCCCGGTTCAGGGGATGCGTGCTCAAGATCTCGGCCGCAGCCTTCATGATATCGATCAGGAGCTCTTCCCCCTCCCCTTTCGGCAGGTTCTTCATCACATGCCTTCCGGTAACGTCCTGCGGCGGGGTGCATCTGGCCTTCGCCTTGCCGCCAATCCAGATCATCAGATGTCGATAACTCAGGCCGGGATAGAACTGAATGGTCTCAGTCCCCATCTGGTCATTCAGATCCAGGATCAGCTCACGGGCCTGCTCCGTGGTAATGTGGCCGGCGCTGTAATCCTCCAGAATGGTGGCCGGGCCGATCTTATCGATGATGTAGTCGTCCTTTTTCCCTTCCTGCGACAAGGTGACCAGGTTGCAACGAAAGGCAACGTCCACGGGGGTCAGCGAAATCCCGAGGCTGACCGCCTCCAGGGGGGCCCTCGCCACATGCCATTTCCTGGGATCATATCCCAGAATGTTCAGTTGTGTCACGTCACTGCTCGGTGCCATTCCCTCAGGCGTGGTCCGGACCAGACCCAACTGACCCTGTTTGGACAGCTCATTGATATGCGCCAGACGGGCCGCCTGCAGGGGTGTGCGCCGTCCCAGACTCTCAATGGGGTGATCTCCCATTCCGTCACCGATCAACACGAGATACTTCATCATCTTAACCCGACGTCCTCTGAAAGTTGATTGTGGTTGTCCCGTTGTTCACCGTCTCAAAAACCCAGCACCTTGAGCACATCCTCGAAGTTTGCCCGAACCGAGGTGGGTTTTTGCGACACGCCCATCGCGACATCGACATCCTTGAGCCCGTGCCCGGTGAGCGTGCAGACCACCCGGTCCCCTTCCCGAAAGATTCCCGCCTGGTTCATCTTGATCAATCCCGCAACCGAGGCCGCGGATGCCGGCTCGCAGAAGATTCCCTCCAGTCCCGCGATCATCCGGTAAGCCTCTATGATCTCCTCATCCGTTACCAGGTTGATCTGCCCCCCGGATTCCTGAGCCGCCTGAGCGGCGCCTTTCCAACTGGCCGGATTGCCGATCCGGATGGCCGTGGCGATCGTCTTGGGCTTTTCCACCACATGCCCAAGGACGATGGGTGCGGCGCCGGCCGCCTGGAAGCCCATCATCTTAGGGCTTCCGGAGATCACCCCGCGTTGGCGATAATCCTGGTAACCCCGCCAGTAAGCCGTGATGTTACCCGCATTTCCCACCGGGAGAAAATGATAATCGGGCGCTCCCCCCAACTGGTCACACACCTCGTAGGCGGCCGTCTTCTGACCTTCCAGGCGATAGGGATTGATCGAATTGACCAGCGTGACTTTAAACCGATCCGAGATCCGCTTGACGATCTTGAGCGCCTCGTCGAAATTTCCCTTGATCTGAACCACCGTGGCCCGGTGGATCATCGCCTGGGCCAGCTTTCCCGCCGCAATCTTCCCTTCGGGAATGATCACGAAGACCTTCAGACCCGCCCGGGCGCCGTAGGCCGATGCCGAGGCCGAGGTGTTCCCCGTGGAGGCGCAGATGACCGCCTCGGCGCTCTCTTCCATCGCCTTGGAGATCGCCAGGGTCATCCCCCGGTCCTTGAAGGATCCCGTGGGATTGGCCCCCTCATACTTCAGACAGAGCCGCAGGCCTGGGTTGATACGCTCCACCAGGTTTCGGCTCTCGATCAACGGGGTGTTTCCCTCGTTGAGCGTAATGATCGGGGTCCGGTCCGTAACCGAGAGCAAGTCCCTGTAAGCCGCAAGAACCCCCGTCCAGCCCATCAGCCTTCCTCATCCTCGACCCGGATCAGAACCGTTTTGCCAGAGACAAATTGCAACGCGTTGATCTCGGCAAGGGCGGACTGAACGTCCCGCTCCACCGCGCGATGCGTCATCATCACCACGGGGACCGTCCGACCCAGCTTCCTCCCTTTTTGGATCACGGAGGAAATACTGATATTGTATTTTCCCAGAATTCCGGAAACCTTCGACAGTACCCCAGGCCGATCCTGCGCCATGATCCGCAGATAATACAGGCTCTGAATCTCGGCAATGGGTTTGATGGGCAACGGTCGGCGACTGCCGGGCTGGAAGGCCCCCGCCGGAACCCGGCCGTGGGCTCGACGGCCCAGATTACGCGCGATCTCCATGATGTCCCCCACCACCGCGCTGGCCGTGGCCTCGGAACCCGCCCCCTTTCCGTAATAGAGCGTCTCTCCCACGGCATCTCCCACCACCTGGATGGCATTGTAGACGCCTCCCACCTGGGCCAACAGGCGGTCTTCCGGGATCATCGTGGGATGCACGCGGGCCTCCACCTCGCCCCCCGAGCGCTTCGCGATGGCCAACAGCTTGATAAAGTATCCGAACTCCCGCGCGTACTCGATATCGATCGGCTTGATCTGGGTAATGCCCTCCGTATAGATCGCCTTGTAATCCACCGGCGTCCCGAATGCCAATGAGACCAGAATGGCCAGCTTATGGGTGGAATCCAGGCCATCGACGTCCAGCGTCGGGTTCGCCTCGGCGTAGCCCGCCGCCTTGGCTTCCGCCAGCACGTCACCGAACTCCTTGCGGTCCTCCGTCATCTGGGTCAGTATGTAATTCGAGGTCCCGTTGATGATCCCGTAGATCGATTCGAACCGGTTCGCCGCCAGCCCCTCACGCAGAACCCGGATGATGGGAATACCGCCTCCCACGCTGCCCTCAAAACCGATATCAACGCCGTACCGATGAGCCGCGTCGAAGATCTCCTCGCCGTGCGCCGCCAGCAGCGCCTTGTTGGCGGTCACCACATGCTTGCCATTGGCCATCGCCTCCAATATAAATTCCTTTGCAGGATGTATCCCCCCGATGAGTTCGACCACCACGTCGATCTGCGGGTCCGCGATCAGGTCCCGCGCGCTTCGGGCCAAAAGTCTTTTCGGCACGCCGGCGGCACGGAACTTTCGCGCATCCAGCTCGGCCACGCCCGCAAGCACTACCGAAAGCCCCAGCCTGCGGCGCAGCAGCTCTCCCTGCCGAAGCAGCACGCCAGCCGCGCCGCTCCCGACCGTGCCCAGGCCCAGGAGGCCCACCCTGACTTTTCCCTGCGTCTTCACCGCCATGACTTTCCGATGCTTCGGTTAATCGCTCCGAGTTTCAGTCCTTGCGGGACAACACCTTCTTGATTCCTTGAATGGCCTGCCGCGTTCGGTGCTGATTTTCCACCAAGGCAAACCGGACGTACTCGTCCCCGAATGCTCCAAATCCGATCCCGGGCGATACAGCCACCCGGGCCTTGGTCAGGAGCATCTTCGAAAACTCCAGCGATCCCATCTTTCGGAAACCCTCCGGAATCCGGGCCCATACGAACATCGTCGCCATCGGCCGCTCAACCGGCCATCCGATGCGGCACAGGCCATCCACCAGGACATCACGCCGCCTCTGATAGGTCTGCACCGTCTGGCGAACGCAGTCCTGTGGGCCGTTCAGGGCAATGATGCTGGCGATCTGGATGGGCTGAAAGATACCATAGTCGAGGTAACTCTTCAGCTTGGCCAGCGCCCCCACCACCTCGGCGTTTCCCACGCAGAATCCCACCCGCCATCCCGGCATGCTGTAGCTTTTTGACAGCGTGAAGAACTCCACCCCGATCTCCTTCGCTCCGGGAACCTGCAGAAAGGAAGGAGCCGTGTAACGATCGAACACCGTATCGGCATACGCGAAATCGTGAATCACCCAGATGCCGTTATCCCTTGCGAAATCCACCACCTTCTTGAAAAACCCCAGATCCACCA
>CAYGBP010000003.1:32142-33969 GCA_964348105.1 uncultured Nitrospirota bacterium | reverse complement strand
TCGGATTGTGCGGAAAATTGAGAATCATGAAACGAGGCTTGACCTTGGCATTCCGGTACACCGACAGGATATCGTCGAAGAAATCCTCGCCGGCGCGGATGGGCACATCCAGCACTTCTCCCCCCGCGATGATCACGCTGTAGGCGTGGATCGGATAGGTCGGCGTGGGCACCATCACGGCATCCCCCGGATTGATCAGGGCCAGGGACAGATGGGAAATACCCTCCTTGGACCCGATCGTGACGATCGCCTCGGTCTCCGGATCGAGACTAACCTGGTAATTGCGTTGGTACCACGCGGTGATCGCATGCCGTAGCTTGGTAATCCCTTTTGAGGCTGAATACCGGTGATTTTTTTGTTTTTTGACCGACTCGACCAGCTTGTCCACGATATGCTGCGGGGTTGGCTGATCGGGATTGCCCATCCCGAAATCGATAATATCCTCCCCCCGCCTTCTGGCGTCGATCTTCATCGCGTTTACGATATTGAATACGTAAGGCGGGAGGCGCTTGATCCTGGAGAACTCTTCCACTTAAACTCTCAGATTGCAATCAACTGATTCTGTTGCGCTTTTCATCGATGCCGTCGGTTCGCGCCGGGTGCCGCCGGATAGATCGACGGTCCGACGGCGCGGACGGTCCCTCCCGCTCGGGCGGCCGGCCTGATGTGCTGGTGGAAGACCACGCATCGAAGCGTGGCATTCAAGGCCGCGATACCGTCATTCTATTACGAAACTCTTTAATGTTACTGCATTTTTCAGACATTTGTCAAATGGATTGGCGGTTCGTTGCGGTTTTTAACAACCCGGCCATCCGGTTTTTCTTTTGATTCCACGGGGAGATGCGGAATACCCGCATCCCGTCCGATCCTTCCGGAATGGGCTCGGTCGGCCGTTCCCTCAGCTTGACCTAAATACGACTTTCTGCAATAATACGGAAGACTTAGGCGATTTCTCCGGTCGGACGCTGAAATATGGCCCATTTGGGCGTGAACCTCGATCACGTAGCCACGCTGCGGCAGGCCCGGGGCGGTGTCGATCCCGAGCCGGTGGCGGCCGCCGTCCTCGTGGAGCTCGCCGGAGCGGACGGCATCGTGGTCCACCTGCGGGAAGATCGCCGTCATATCCAGGACCGCGACCTGCGCCTCCTCAAACAGACCATCAAGATCAAGCTCGACCTTGAAATGGCCGCCACCAGCGAGATGATCAAGGTGGCCCAACAGATCAAGCCGCAGATGGTCACCCTCGTACCCGAAAAAAGGATGGAGTTGACGACCGAAGGCGGACTCGACTTGATCGGACACAAAGATGAAATTCAAAAGGCCGTGGCCACGCTGAAGGACGCCGGTATCGCAGTCAGCCTATTCATCGAGCCGGATGCCGAGCTGATCAAGGTGGCCAACAAAATTCAGGCCGACTGCGTCGAGCTGCACACCGGGAAATACGCCAATTCCCGGACCGAGTTGGGGAGGAAAACCGAGCTGGAGACTTTGGCCAACGCCGCGAAGCTGTCGGCCCGGCTCGGCCTCGGCGTGAACGCCGGACACGGCCTCAACTATGTCAACATCAAACCCGTGGCACGAATTGGCGAGATTGAGGAGTTCAACATCGGCCACGGGATCGTCGCCCGCGCCGTGATGGTCGGCATGGAGCGGGCCGTGCGCGAGATGATTGAGTTGGTGAAGTAACCGGGCGCCAACCCTTTGGCCTTTTGCATACGGCGCCCCTGTCGGTTTATTTAGGCCATAACACAATGGACGCCATCGCGGGCATAGGAATCGACTTGGTGAAGATTCAGCGGATCGAGGAGACGGTCTGGTGGGCGTCGT
>CAYGBP010000003.1:30211-32132 GCA_964348105.1 uncultured Nitrospirota bacterium | reverse complement strand
GGATCGAGGAGACCGTCCGAAAATGGGACAAGCGTTTCCTTGACCGGATCTTCACGCCCCTGGAGCAGCAGTACTGCTTCGCCCGGCCAAACCCTTATCTGCACCTGGCCGGACGCTTCGCCGTCAAGGAGGCGGTCTTCAAGGCCATCGGGACCGGCTGGCGGAAGGGGGTTCGCTGGACCGATATCGAAGTGACCAACCAGCCCTCGGGGCAGCCCCAGGTCTCGGTCGGTGGAAAGGTCAAGCAGTTGATGGCGGATCTGCGGGTGATCGAAATCCATGTCAGCATCTCCCACGACTCGGACTATTCCATCGGTCAGATCGTGCTGGCCAGGGCTCCAAGTGGACCGCCCGGCGATGCCGGAGCCGAATAGATTCTGGATGCATCCTAACCTGCACCTTCGAACCTCTGGGAGGCTGGCAGACCCCATCTGATGAAGATCGCCGATTCAAGCGAAATGAGACAGCTTGATGAGCGCACGATTCGTGAATACGGCGTCGCCGGGCTGATCCTCATGGAAAACGCCGGCATCGGCGTGGTTCGCCACATGCAAGAGCGCTACGCGCCACTTGCCTCCCGGCGCGTCTTGGTCGTGGCGGGAAAGGGCAACAACGGCGGCGACGGCTTCGTCGTGGCCCGGCATCTTTTCCAGAAGGGAATCGCCGTCGAGGTCTTCCTGCTCGCCCCCAAGGGCGACCTGCGCGGAGACGCCGCCACCAACCATAACGCATTTGAAAAAATCGGGGGGACCATCCGCAACCTTCCCGGCCCCCGGCCCACCCCCCAGAAAATGGGAGATTTCGGCCAAGCGCTGCAGCGGTCGGATCTCGTGGTGGACGCCATCTTCGGAACGGGCCTCGTGAAACCCCGCGAGGATGCTTCGACACGTTATATAGCCGAGATCATCGAGCGCATCAACCGGAGCGGAAGACCGGTGGTGGCCGTGGATATACCGTCCGGGATCAGCGCCGACACGGGAGCGGCATTAGGGGCGGCGGTCCGGGCCGATCTCACCGTCACCTTCGGGCTGCCCAAGCGCGGCCACTTTCTATACCCCGGGGCGGATCATCGCGGCGTTCTCAAGGTCGTGGATATCGGCATCCCCGCGCGTCTGATCCGGGAGACGCCGATCGCGGTTACGCTGACGACGATGAGCTCGATCCGCCCGGCGCTTCCAGCCAGACCCGCCGACGCGCACAAGGGAAGCTTCGGTCACGCCCTGATCATCGCCGGATCGGTCGGAAAGACCGGGGCGGCCGCCATGGCCGCCCTCTCCGCCCTGAGGGCCGGCGCGGGCCTGGTCACCCTGGCCACACCCGCCAGCCTGAATCCCATTCTGGAGCAGAAGCTGACCGAGGCAATGACCGTACCGATTCCCGAAACCGCCGCCCAGTCGGCCGCCCTCGCCGCAGAAAAAATCCTGCTCGATTTGGCAGCAGACAAATCGGTCGTGGTCCTGGGTCCCGGACTGTCCGTTCACCCCGAAACCCAGGAGCTCGTCCGAAGACTGGTGGAAACCCTCCGGATACCGATCGTGATCGACGCAGACGGTCTCAACGCCCTCGTGGGCCACACCGCCGTGCTGAAGCGATCGAACACCTCCCTGGTCCTGACGCCCCACCCCGGCGAGATGGGACGGCTGGCCGCATGCAGCAGCAAGAAGGTCCAGTCGGACCGGCTCGGCCTGGCCGAATCCTTCGCCCGCGAGCACCAGGTCTGGCTGATCCTCAAGGGGGCCTACACCGTTCTGGCTGAACCGGCGGGCGGCCTCTTCATCAACCCCACCGGCAATGCCGGGATGGCCACGGGGGGAACCGGCGACGTGCTCTCCGGAATTCTGGGGGGTCTTCTATCGCAGGGCATGGGCCCCGGAGATGCATGCCGGGCAGGACTATTTATACACGGTATGGCCGGCGACAT
>CAYGBP010000003.1:25699-30201 GCA_964348105.1 uncultured Nitrospirota bacterium | reverse complement strand
TCGTGGCCGAAGGGACCGGCGCCACCGGAATCATCGCCGGCGACCTCATCGATACCATTCCGGCGGCGATCCAGACGATCCGAGATGCAGGAAAGCTCCCTGACCCATACGACCCGCTCGCCCAATGAGACCCGGGCCGTCGCCGAAAAATTCGGCCGCCTGCTTCGCGGGGGGGAGTTGATCCTCCTCCAGGGGGATCTGGGAACCGGCAAGACCTGCTGGATTCAGGCGATGGCCGCCGGGATGGGCATCGACCCCCAATCCGTCTCGAGCCCCACCTTCACGATCCACCATGAGCATCACGGTCGGCTGAACCTGCACCATCTCGACCTTTACCGGATCGACAATCCACGCGAGCTGCAACGGCTGGGGCTGCTGGACCTGCTGGAATCGCCGCAGGACGTGATGGTCATCGAGTGGGCCGAAAAGGCCGGGGGCCTCCTTCCCGGAGAATCTCTCCTGATCCAAATCGAAACCGAAGACGAGACCACCCGACGATTTGACTTTCGGGCCGCGGGCGGGCATTATTGTGGCCTGTTGGAGCGACTCGGACGGGAGATAATGAACCCTCCGATGCTGCCGAAGCGATCGGCCAACTGCAATCCTATGTCATGTATTTAAAGGAAATGGGCGTGGAGGACATTCCTGTCGAAACCTCCGATCACCATCCGAATCCGGCCATTGACCCGACTCCGGATACCGAAGCGGATCTCCAGATGGTACGCGAGAAGCTGGGCGACTGCCAACGCTGCAAGCTACACGCAGGGCGTACTCATATCGTGTTTGGCACTGGTAATCCGGAGGCCCGGCTGATGTTCGTCGGGGAGGCACCCGGCGAGGAGGAGGACCGACAGGCCCTGCCGTTCGTGGGCAAGGCTGGACAGCTGCTCACCCGGATGATCAAGGCCATGGGGTACGAGCGCGAGGAGGTCTATATCGCCAACATTATCAAGTGCCGCCCCCCGGGCAACCGAAACCCGGAACCGGACGAGATCGCGGCCTGCGAGCCGTTCCTCCTGGATCAGCTCGGGGTGATTCGGCCTTCCGTGATCTGCGCCCTGGGCAGCTTTTCCGCCCAGACGCTGCTCCGAACGCGCGTGAAGATCTCGCAGCTACGGGGAAAGTTTCACGACTACATGGGGATCAAGGTGATGCCCACCTACCACCCCGCCTACCTGCTCCGCAATCCGGGGGAAAAGAAGGTGGTCTGGGACGACCTTCAGTTGATCATGGCCGAAATGCAGAAGATGGAGAGAGGATGAGACAACTCTGGGCTCCCTGGCGGGTCGAGTTCATCACCCAGCCCAAACCGGGCGGTTGCATCCTTTGCTCGAAGCCCGGGGAGAATCAAGATTACGACAACTACATCCTGCACCGTGCCGAGCACTCCTTCGTCATGATGAATATCTATCCTTATAATAACGGCCATCTGCTCGTCTCTCCTTACAAACACGCCGCCACCCTCGACGCGCTGGATGATTCCATCATGCTGGACCTGATGCGCACGATGCGAACGGGTACGGACGCCGTCAAGCGGGCCCTTTCGCCCGAGGGAATCAACATCGGACTGAACCTGGGGAGAACGGCGGGCGCGGGGATCGAAGAGCACCTTCACTTCCACATCGTGCCCCGCTGGCATGGGGACACCAGCTTCATGGCGGTCCTAGCCGAAGTACGCGTCATCCCGGAGCATCTGAGAGTCACCTATGAGAAGCTGGCGGCCTGTTTTCCCCGCTCCGACAAGGGACGCGGGGCCGATCCGAAGGGAGGGCGGAAATGATGCGACTGCTGTTGCTCCTGCTGGCGGCCATCTTCTTCTTTACATTCATCCTGTATAACAACGATCAGACCGTCGTCCTCAATTACATGCTGGGAATCGCCACCCAGCCCCTGCCCGTCTATCTGATCATCCTGGGCTCGATCCTCATCGGGATGGGGCTGGCGGGGATGTTTGCGATTCCGAGCTGGCTTCGCCACAAAATGGAGATCCGCAGACAGCGAAAGACCATCCAGCATATGGAGCAGGAGATCGATCGGCTGGCCGAGCGGACCCTGGACACCTCGCGGGCGGCCAATCCGGCACCCGTCGCTGGAGAGACCGAGGAGTCCTGATGCCGCAGGGCCAGCCCTCACCCCTCATGAAGCAGTATCTGAACGTCAAGGCTCGGCATCCCGACGCCATCCTCTTCTTTCGTGTCGGCGATTTCTACGAGATGTTTTATGACGATGCCGAAACTGCCTCAAAGATTCTCGAGATCGCACTGACCAGCCGCGACAAGAACAAGGAGGGCGCCGTTCCCCTCTGCGGTGTGCCCTATCATGCCGCCTCCGGCTACATCGCCAAGCTGATCCGGGCCGGCCGCAAAGTGGCCGTCTGCGAGCAGACGGAAGACCCCAAGCAGGCCCGCGGGCCGATCGTCAAGCGGGAAGTCGTGCGCATCATCACCCCGGGCACGGTGATCGAACCGGATCTTCTCGAGGCCTCGGAACACCATTACCTGGCCGCGGTTTCCTGCACCGAGGGCCCCATGGGAGGACGTGAGCCGAATCCTCGGCCCCCGGTAACGCTGGGTCTGGCCTATCTGGATCTCTCAACCGGCGATTTCAGAACCACACAATTCACGGATGGTAACGGATTATCCCGACTCCGCCACGAGCTGGGCTGTATCGCGCCGAAGGAGCTGCTCTTCCCCGAACGTCTGCAGGGAGAATCCGCCCGGCTGTCGGGGGATCCCGTCCTGCCGGGTGCTGCCCAGCATCTTCCCGACTGGCATTTTGGACCCGACATCGCGGCCGAACTGCTATGCTCCCACTTTGGCGTGCGCAACCTGGAAGGGTACGGCTGTGCCGGGAAGACGGCCGCCGTAGGCGCCGCCGGGGCACTGCTCCGCTATGTTTCCGAAAATCAGAAAGGAACCCTGAACAATGTCACCGCCCTGAAATGGCAATCGACCGAACAGCATATGGTCCTCGACGCCCTGACCCAGAGAAACCTCGAACTCGTCGCGCGATCGCCGGATCCCGGCGCCGCAAACCAAAAAGCCGCCCGTGAGTCCACGCTTCTGGGAGTCCTGAACCGGGCCGAAACCCCCATGGGGGCCCGGCTCTTGCGTGACTGGCTGCTCCGGCCGCTCCTGGAGCGGGCCGCCATCGAGCGTCGCCTCGACGCGGTCCAGGCCCTGGTAGAGGACTTCAGCACCCGGACCGAATTGAGAAGGGCGCTCTCCCGGGTCCACGACCTGGAGCGCCTGATCGGCCGCATCAGCCTGGGCGCCGCCTCCGCCCGGGACCTGGTCATGCTGAAAAACTCCCTGACCGGCCTCCCCGAGATCCGAAAGCTGCTGGCCGCCTTTCCCGACCCCTGGATTCAGGATATGATCCGGGACTGGGACGACCTGGGTGAGATTCGCGACCACATCGCAACCCGCATCGTGGACGACCCGCCCGCCCAGATTCGCGACGGCGGCCTCATCCGCGACGGCGTGGATGCCGGCCTGGACGAGGTGCGCGGCATCGCCCGCGCCGGCAAGGGCTGGATCGCCTCGCTCGAATCCCGGGAGCGCGCCCGCACCGGGATCGAATCGCTCAAGGTCCGCTACAACCAGGTCTTCGGCTATTACATCGAGATCACCAAGGCCAACCTGCACCTGGCGCCTTCCGACTACGTGCGAAAGCAGACCCTGGTCAACGCCGAGCGCTACATCACGCAGGAGCTCAAGGAGCTGGAGGACAAGGTCCTGGGCGCCGAGGGCCGGATCGCCGAGATCGAATTCAAGCTTTTCGAAGAGACGCGTCTTGAGGTGGCGCGCCACGCGGACCGGGTTCAGGCCATGGCGGCCCGAATCGCCACGCTGGACGTGCTAGGCTCGCTGGCCGAAACGGCCCACACGCATCATTATAACCGGCCGACCGTCCACGAGGGTCTTCAGACCCGGATCCTAGACGGAAGACACCCGGTCCTGGAGCGGCTCTCCAGCGCGGACCAGTTCATCCCCAACGACACGGTCCTGGACGGCGAAGAAAGCCGCATGCTCATCATCACCGGCCCCAACATGGCCGGGAAGAGCACCTACATGCGGCAGGTGGCGCTGATCGTCCTGATGGCCCAGATGGGAAGTTTCGTTCCGGCGCGCGAGGCCGAGATCGGGATATTCGATCGAATCTTCACGCGCGTCGGAGCCGCCGACGATCTATCCGGCGGGCGGAGCACCTTCATGGTGGAGATGAACGAGACGGCCAACATCGTGAACAACGCCACCTCCCGAAGCCTGATCATTCTGGACGAGATCGGCCGCGGTACCAGCACCTTCGACGGGATCAGCATCGCCTGGGCCGTGGCGGAGCACATCCACAAGCGAATCGGCGCGCGGACTTTGTTTGCCACGCATTACCATGAATTGACCGACCTGGCGGCGCATCACCCGGGCATCCGGAATCTTCAGGCGGCCATCCGGGAATGGAACGACGAAATCATATTCCTGCGAAAGATCGTGGAAGGGGGC
>CAYGBP010000003.1:18486-25689 GCA_964348105.1 uncultured Nitrospirota bacterium | reverse complement strand
CGCTGTTTTGCGGACCCAGAATGGAAACCGGTATCCAGGTGGCGAGACTGGCCGGTCTGCCCCAGGACGTGATCCGGCGCGCCAAGGAGGTTCTGGCCCATCTGGAGCCCAACATCTCACGGGTGGCCCCGCCCGATCCCGGCGCCGAGCCGCCCCAGCCGGACCTCTTCGTCGCCCCGCAGAGCGAGCCGCTGGCCGAGGCGCTGCGCGCCCTGGACCTGGAGCGGCTCACCCCCCTGGAGGCCCTGAACCGCCTCGCCGAGCTGAAGCAGAAGGCAACGGAATAGATCCTCTCAGATCTCGCCGTTCCGAATGGCCTCCCGGATTCGTTTGGTCTCCTCGGGCAGGAGCAAGTGCAGAAACCGGTTTGCCTCCTCCATCCACTGAAGCCGCACCTCGACGGGCCATTGCATGTATTTGAGGATCGCCTCGTGCGTCAAATGGTTGGAATACCCGGAGGTGGATGTGAGCATCGGCGCGGCGTTGTACCCCGAACGCGGCAGCGATCCCGATGTGCTGGTACGGTTCGCCGACCGGGCGTTGTACATCGCCAAGAAGGGGGGAGACAAGATCCATATCGGAGAAGAGGAGTACCGCTTGGACGACCAGACCATCCAGGTCGTCTTCCAGCCGGTCAAGGACGTGCGGTCGAACCGCACCCTGGGATACGAGGCCTTAAGCCGCGACCCTCAGGGCAAGACCGGCATCCTGTCCTTGTTTAGAAAATACCATGCCATCGGCCAGCTCCACGAACTCAAATGCCTCTGCTTTCGCCTCCAGATAAAGGCCGCCCGGGAGGCCAACCTGGAAAGGCTCTTCGTGAACGTGGACTTTTCCATATTGAAGACCCTTGACGTGGTGCCCAAACCCCCGCATCTAGAAGTCGTTCTGGAAATATCGGAAGGGGAAGCCTTGCTGGACGTCGATGACCACCTGAAGGTCGCCAACAAATGGAGAACGCAGGGTTACAAATTCGCCATCGATGACTTCGGCGCGGGCTTTATTTCCCTGCCCTTCATCGCGCGCCTGCTTCCGGACTACATCAAGCTGGACCGGGCCACGGTGTTGCAGGCCGTCTCCTCCAAGCAGTTCAAGGTCGTATTGCAGGATCTAATCCAAGCCCTGCGCAAGGTTTCGGCCGACGGGATCATCGCCGAGGGAATCGAGACCAAGAACGAGTTGCGGGTGATCAAAGACATGGGCATTCACCTCGTCCAGGGCTATCTCTTCGGCAGGCCGTAGCCGCTGCTGCCGTCCTCACGCCATTCGGACCTTCAATCGGACATTGAAAAGCGGGCAAGCTGAAAAACCGAGCCCAGAATCATGCTAGCCGAAGGGGTGGGCGGGGCTCGGTCCGGCGCAGGCAGCGGCGCTCATGCCGCCGGGAAGGGGCGCGGGGCGCTCCGAGGCTTCGATGATCCGGTCGAACGAGCCGGACAAGGGCACTTCCCGCTCGAAGATGGTGAAGACATACGGCTCGTCCGAGACGAGCCCGTATTTTTTCTCCAGCATCCTGTGCGTCTTCTCGGTCATGATGTGATATCGAAGGATGGCTCGAAACTTCAAGTCCCGCGCCTCTTCGGCCGTAGAGGGGATGCGATACCGGAAGGTGTAGTCCCGGCTCTCCAGGGGTTTGAGCCGGTTTCCGTACACCTCGACAATCACGGGCTGCCACATGATCCAGCGGCCGATGGTGTGGCTCTGCTCCTTGATGACCCGACCCCGACCGTCCTTGACGGCGAACTGCACCGTGAAGTAGCGGTCTGGATCTCCCGTCGGAATGTAATGGCCCGCTCCAGAGTTGGTCAGGGTCAGGACGAATCGGGTCTCCTCGCCCGGCTTCAGGTCGGGGGGCTCGGCCCGGACCTCCACCGTGACCGCCCGCTTAATCTGCTCGGGGTCGTGCCCGCCCCGCCACAGGTGTTTTCTGCCCTGGCGCACCGGGCCGCCGACGGCGACGGGGCGCTCAACCTCGGGCATGTGGCAGGTCTGGCAGATGTAGCCCTGCTCGTAGTAGTGGCCGCCCTCGAATTCGGGGTAGGTTCCGCAGGGGCCGAAACGATAAAACTGAAACGGGCCGGCCGGGACCTGATGGCAGCGATAACAGATGTCGGTGGAGCGGTACATCGGGTCGTAACGGGTGGGATGGGGCGCCACCGAGTCGTCGTACGGCCCCAGGATGACGCCGTCGCGCACGTGACAGGCGGCGCAGGTGATTCCCTCCTTCTGAAACTCCGCATTGTAGTTGGGATTGGGTTTCTTGACCGCCTTTTCGACCCGGTTTCGGGGAACCTCCAGGATCAGCTCGGGCTGCTGGTTCTCAAGCGGGGTGTGGCAGTTCAAGCAGATCCAGATGTTCTTGTCCTTTCGCCAGAAGGCCTGAAAAAAGGGGTCTTCGTACGCGTAGGCGTGAATGGAGGTCTTCCATTCCTCGTAGATTTCCCGGTGGCAGACGCCGCAGTCCTCCGCTCGGATGCCGGTCAGGCCCTCCGGAATCTCCTGATAGGGAATGGCGTGGGCGAAGTCCTCGCGCAGGCCGAAGATGACGACCGGGCGAAGCTCGGTGTAAAAAAGGTAGACCCCCAGGGCCAGCAGGCCGAGGAGGCCTATAAAGAGAAATCTTCGCTTCTTCCTGGCCGCCATCTCGCTTTAACCGGCCCGATCGCACGGGGAGATTCCTCACCCGGGTTAACCGTGGATCAGGCCTGCGCCCCGCCGCTATTTTCTGGGCGCCAGCGTGCCGATATCGATGAAGGGCATCGCCCCGCCGATCACCTGCGGGAAGTGGCCGTCCCATTTTTCGATCGCCCGGAGCTGAAGGATCGTCGGCGTGATGGTCTCGCGCTGCAGCCGCTGCGCCTCGGCCTCGGCCTTGGCCTGGGTGACCTTCTGCTCGGCCTCGATCTTGATCCGGTCCAAGTCGCGCTTGGCCTTCAGGGCCTGCTGCTCGGCGGTCTGCTTGGCCTCGATCGCATCATTGAAACCCCTCGAGAAGGAGAAGTCGATGATGTTGAATCCGTCCACGATGATGTTGAAGTCCAGCAGCCGCTCCGTGAGGTTGTCCTTGATCTTGGCGCTGACTTCGCTGCGGCGGGTGATCAACTCTTCCGCCGTGAATTCGGCCGTGACGGCTTTGACCGATTCCTGCACGGCGGGGTCGATGACGCGCTCCTTGAAGAACAGGCCGATCGTCTGATAAACGGTGTTCACCTGTCCAGGGTCGATATGGTAATTGAGCGCGATCGTGGAGGAGACGGTCTGAAGGTCCTTGGAGGCGGCGGTCGCATCGGTCTGGGATTTTTGCACCTTCACGTCCACCGGGATGATGTCCTCGACAAAGGGAATCTTGAAGCGCAGGCCCTCGTCCATGATCACCTCCTTGATCCCCCCGAACTTGCTGAAGACGACGCCTCGCTCCCCGGCGCGGATGACGGCAAACGACTGTGCGAGAAGAATGACGGCGACGACCGCGCCGATGATCCATTTAAAGCCCGAAGGCCCCCCGGGAAGAAATTTCGAAAGCTCGATGGTGTCCTTATCATGCTGCATTGATTTCGCCCCCTTTCGCTTGTCCGCGCCGACGGCACGGCAAATTTTACTGCAATACGATTACTGACCAAACAGAATCGCCTTTTACAAGGACGGTTGGAGCAACTTCGGAATTCTACACAGGCTCGGATGGAATGTAAAGGGGCAAGGCCGACTGAGACTCAGCCTTTGCGCACGCGGCGGGCGTGAAGGACGCCCTTGACCTGCTGAATGTTTTTTAAGACCTGATCCAGGTGCGTGGTGTTTCGGATGTCCACGACGAAGTTGAGGATGGCCTTGCCGTCGTCGGTGGTCTTGATGCGGGCGTTGCTGATATTGGTCTGGGCGGTGGAGATCGAGGCCGAGACGGCGGCCAGCATGCCCGGCTTGTCCACGGTCAGGACCGAGATCTGGATGGCGTGAGGCACGGTCTGCTCCGGGTCCCATTCCACCTCCACCAGACGGTCCTTGTCGTAATCCAGCTCGTCAATGTTCGGGCAGTCGACGGTGTGGATCGAAAGTCCGCGGCCACGCGTGATGAATCCGATGATCCGGTCACCCGGCACCGGATTGCAGCATTTGGACAGATGGATCAGGATGTCGTCCACGCCGCTGATGCGAACGCCCTTCTCCTCGGACAGTGCCTTGCGGACGGCGCGCTCCTTGCGCGTCTCCTTGGCTCCTACGTCGGGCATGAGCCGATGGACCACCTGGGCGGCGGAGAAGCGTCCGTAGCCGATTCCCACCATCAGCTCCTCGGTCCCGGCCACGCCCAACTCCCGGACCACCCCTTCCAGCTTGCCGGTCTTGAGAATCTCGGACATGCTGGAGTCGGCCTTTCGAAGCTCGCGATCCAGCAGCTTTTTGCCGATGTCCAGGCTTCGCTTCTGCTCCTCCAGCTTGATCCAATGCTTGATCTTGGCCTTGGCGCGGGGTGTTCGGACCAGCTTGAGCCAGTCCTTGTTGGGCGTGCGGGAGGGCGAGGTGGTGATCTCCAGCGTATCGCCGCTCTTCAACTGGTAGCGCAGCGGGATCATCTTGCCGTTCACCTTCGCGCCGCTGCAATGATTGCCGATCTCGGTGTGAATGCTGTAGGCGAAATCGATGGGGGTGGAGCCTTTCACCAGCTCCTTCACGTCCCCCTTCGGGGTGAAGACATAGACTACGTCGGAAAAGAGGTCCATCTTGACCGAATTGAGAAACTGGCGGTTGTCCGCCAGCTCCTGGCGCCATTCGAGCAGCTGCCTGAGCCACGCGAACACCCGGCTGTTTCGCTCGTCGATCTGGCCGCTTTCCTTGTAGCGCCAATGCGCTGCGATCCCCTCCTCGGCGATCCGATGCATCTCATCGGTGCGGATCTGAAACTCCACATGCTCGCCCTTGGGCCCGATCACGGTGGTGTGCAGCGACTGATAGAGATTCGACTTGGGTACGCCGATGTAATCCTTGAAGCGGCCCGGAACCGGACGCCACAGCGAATGGATCATGCCCAGGATGCCGTAGCAGTTGATGTTGGTATCGGTGATGATCCGCACCGCCAGCAGGTCGTACACCTCCTCGAAAGGAACGGCCTGCTTGAGCATCTTCTGATAAATCCCGTAGAGATGCTTCGGGCGTCCGATGACGTCCCCCTGGAATCCGTACTCGGCCAGATTCTTTTTGACGATGTCCACGATCTCACGAATGAAGGCCTCCCGCTCGTCACGCCTTTTGGCCAGCTTGTTGACCAGGTCGAAGTAGACTTCCGGCATCAGGTGGCGAAAGCACAGATCCTCCAACTCGTTCTTAATCCAGCCGATTCCCAGCCGGTTGGCCAGCGGCGCGTAGATGTCCAGGGTCTCCTGGGCGATTCGCTTCTGCTTGTAGTCCGGGAGGCAGGACAGGGTTCGCATGTTATGAAGCCGGTCGGCCAGCTTGATGACGATGACGCGGATGTCGTCCGCCATCGACAGGATCATCTTGCGGAAGTTTTCGGCCTGTTTTTCCTCGAAGCTCTTGAACTCGATCTTGCCGATCTTGGTGACCCCCTCCACCAGCTTGGCCACCTCTTTTCCGAAATGCTCCTCGATCTGCCCCCGGGTGAATTGGGTGTCCTCCAGCGTGTCATGCAGGAAGCCGGCGATGATGGAGGCGACGTCCATCTTCAATTGGGTAAGGATCTCGGCGACGGCGAGCGGGTGGCGCAGGTAGGGCTCTCCCGAGACACGAAGCTGGCCTTCATGGGCCAGTCCGGCCTCCTTGAAGGCCCTCCGGATCAGTTCGGTGTCCGCCTGCGGATTGTAGGCGGCCACCTGCTCGATGATGCCATCTACGTTACTCGTCATGGGATGTCGGACCTTTTTGGCCGGCCGTAGATCGGAAGGGACCGGGGGAAGCGGGGAATTTTACCATAAATATCAAACGATTCGCCCCTTTATTTTCATGATATCGAAACATCCGGTTTTAGTCAAACAAAATCGCTGAATGGCGAGGCGTCAAGAAGGCGGCCGCATCGCGGTCCGTGCTCCAACCGGCTGGTGGCGCGTCCGGATTTCCTTGACAGAACAGCAGGTTAGACAGCGGTTGACTTGCGAACGGAAATCGATTTATGATCGTCGGCATTCAACCGAGCGAACCCGCAGACCCGGCACGGAATGGCACGAATCGAGCTTGGCAACAGACGACGCGAATCCATCGACTACACGTTGACTCTTCCCGCCGGCCCGGGAAAACCGGAAACCGTCGTCATCTATCTTCACGGATTCGCCTCCGACCAGCAGGGCGAGAAGGTGCTTTATCTCCGCGATCGGTTCGTGGAGAACGGCACGGCCTTTCTGGCATTCGACCACCGGGGCCACGGCGTCTCGGACGGCACGATGCGGGAATGGACGCTCACACGCAACCTGGAGGATGTCGGGGCGATCTTCAAAGCCGTGGCGGGTGATTTCAAGAAACGGGTCCTGATCGGCTCCTCGATGGGTGGACAGACGGCCGCCTGGTTCACACTGCGAAATCCCGGAATGGTGACGGCCAACCTGCTGATCGCCCCTAGCTTCACCTTTCTCGAAAACCGACGAAGGGAGCTGGGCGCGCGCGGGCTGAAGCGGCTGAAAACCCTGGGCGAATATACCGTCAAGAATCGATGGATCGAGGTAACGGTCGGCATTCAGTGCCTCCGGGACGCCGAGCGCTACACGCTGGACCGGCTGGTGCGCCGATACCGAACCCCCACCCTGATCCTGCACGGGACAGAGGATGACGCAGTGCCCTGCGGGGTCAGCCTGGAATTTCTCAAGAAGGCGAAGGCACGGCCGCTCGAGGTGCTGTTGATCGGCGGTGGAGATCACCGGCTGACGGCCCACAAGCAGGTGTTGTTCTCCCACATGGCCGCATTCTGCCGGCAGTTGGGAATTTTGTGATTGGAGAAATTCAATGGCAAGGTCGAAGTCGGCGACAAGTGCAGGCGGAACGAAAAAGCCACGACGCCCCCGTGCAAAAAAAGGGGTCAAGGAGGCCGTTGGCCTCACCCCGGCCGATGTGCAGGCTGCTCCCCCACCCCCGGAGGTGATCGGCCTGCAGGAGGCCGTGCGGCATGACGGCGGGACGGTTCTGGCCTCCTATCGCGAGCCCTTCGGCGGGACCTGGATCGTGCAGGCGATGTTGCCGATGTAGCCCAGCTTGGCCAGGAGCAGATAG
>CAYGBP010000003.1:15001-18476 GCA_964348105.1 uncultured Nitrospirota bacterium | reverse complement strand
GATGTTGCCGATCGAGCAGGTACAGCCCACCCCCTATCAGCGGGACCTTTCCGACGCGCACATGGGAAAGCTCATGGGGGTCATCTCCAAGCTGGGCCGCTTCCTGGATCCGATCGTGGCGGTGCGGGCCGGCGATCGGCTCTACTGGACGCCCAATGGTCATCACCGCCTCGTGGCCATGAAACGGCTCTCCGCGCGCGCCATCCCCGCCGTGATCATCCCCGAGCGCTCGGCCGCCTATCAGATCCTGGCCCTGAACACCGAAAAGGCGCACAACCTGCGTGAACGCGCCCTGGAGGTGATCCGCATGGTCCGCGATCTGGCCGAACTGAACGGGAAATCCGAAGCGGACTACGCCCTGGAGTTCGAGGAGCCGGCATTGATTACCCTCGGCTTGTGCTACGAAGGCCGGCCACGTTTCAGCGGGGGAGCGTACCACCCCATGATCCGGCGCGTGGACCAATTCCTGAAGGGCTCCTTGAAGGCCGCGCTGCAGCAACGCCAGGAACTCGCCAAGCGCCTGTTGGAAATGGATGATCTGGTCATCGAGCGGGTCAAACAGCTCAAGGCCCGCGGGATGGAAAGCCCTTATCTGAAGGCCTTCGTGGTGGCGCGGGTCAATCCCATCCGGTTCAAACCCAAGGGCTCCACCCTTCCTTCTCTATCGGATACGCTCGAGAAGGCAACCGCATCGCTGCAAAAAATGGACCCTACTCGCATCCGCACCGAAGATCTGGCCAAGGCCGGAGGCGCGCCGGAATCCGCGGAATAAGAATTCATCATCAAATAAAAGGGTCAAGAACGGATTCGGGAAATTTCGGTGAAGTATTTGACGAATGCCCGGATCCCGCCGGAAGCCTGCCCCCAGTCGAAGTATTCGTTGGGAGCGTGATAGCCGTGCTCCGGCAGGCTCAGGCCCAGGAACAGGATGGGAACTCCGAGATGGCGCTCGAGGGTCACGACGGCCCCGATGGATCCACCCTCCCGGATAAAGGCCGGATCGCGGCCGAAGGCGTAGCGGTAGGCCCTGCGAGCCGCCTGGGCATACGGCCCGCTGCAGGCGCCCAGATAGGGGCGGAGATACCCTTCCGGGATTACACGGACATCCGGATTCATCCGTTTCACGTGCTGGCGCAGCAGCCGCAGCACCTTCTGAGGGTCCTGCAACGGCACCAGCCGCATGCTGACCTTCGCCTCGGCGCGCGGGGCAATGGCCGTCTTCACGCCGGGCCCCTGATAGCCGCCCGAAATCCCATGTACCTCGAAGGTCGGCTCCGACCAGATCCGGCGCATCACCTTGAGTCCCTTGTGGGTTCGCAGGTCCAGGAGGCCATGCGCCTTTTTGAAATGCGACACTCTAAAACCGCTTGCGGCGAACTCCCGGATTTCGTGCAGCCGTGGGGGCATCACGTCCCGGTAGAATCCGGGGATCGTGACGCCGCCGGTCTTGGCATCGTGACAGGCAGCCACGATCTGGCATAGCTCGGCCACCGGGTTTCTGGCCGCGCCGCCCGTCAGGCCGGAGTGAACGTCCTTCTTGCCGGTCTCCAGTAAAAGGCGGGCCGCCACCATCCCGCGCAGGCCGTACGGGATGGAGGGCCTTCCCGCCGCCACCCAAATGGTGTCGGAAACGATGACCGAATCGGTGCGAAGGTCATGACGCATCGTTTTGACAAAAGACTCGAAATTCGGGCTGCCGATCTCTTCCTCCAGCTCCCAAACGAACTGGATATTCAGCGGGATACGGTTTTCGACGGCATATCGCGCCGCCATCAGGGCCGTGATCGCGGGCCCTTTGTCGTCCGTCGCGCCGCGCCCCAGATAACGATTTCCCTTGATCTCGAATTTGAAGGGCGTCCGGCGCCACTCGGGCTCCCCGGCAGGCTGCACATCCAGATGGTTGTAGATGGTAACGGTCGGAAAACGACGGTTCTGGCGGAAACGGCCGAAAACGACGGGATTGCCGGGCGTGGACACCTTTTTCGCTGTCGCGCCCATGGACTGCAGCGTCCGCACGGCCAGGTCGGCCATACGTTGGATGTCGTCCCGGCACGAGGGATCCATGCTCACGGACGGAATCTCGACGAATTCCTGCAGCAGGGATTCGAACCGGTTTCGCCCCTGGCGCGTATAGGCCTCCAGCGCGCTTCGCTTCGGCTCCGTCACCGCCTCCACCCGGATCGATCTCATCCCGCTCCTACTCCACTACGTCGACCGCGCGCCCCTCGCACGAAGGGCACTGCACGATGGGAAGATCTCCCAAGATGTCGCGGTAGAAAAAGTCCTGCCCGCAGACGCGGCAACTCAATTGTTTCGCGTCACAGGGCGCGCACAGGTCGCCCGTGCTCGCCGCCGTCGCGGGCCCTAGCGTCGTATCACATGCCTTGCAGCTCGCCATGAGTCCGGATTCCGATGATATTGAGGCGAAGTTTATAAGAATGGCGCCGGGGTTGTCAATCACCCCCCTGAAAAAACAAGACCGGCCGGCCCCGTTGAGGAGCCGGCCGGCCGAACTGCATTAGACAACGCTCTGGATCTTTACGGGAAGATCTCCAACTCCCGCGCAAGGATCGTGTTCGGCTCCGGAAGGATGACGCCTTCCACCTTGAACAGCCGGTCCGGAAAACTGATCGTAAAGACCGTACCATCGGCCGCCGTCAGGCTCAATACCTGATCCGGCGGATCAAGCCGACCGATCCGCTCCCTCTCGTCATCCTCCTCAACCATCAGGCCGGTATGGATCTCCCTGGCGAGCAGGATATGCTCCCCGCCGATTCTGCCCTCAACACGCACCACCCGATTCGAAGGAAAGACAATTGTGTAGGTGCCTCCATTATCCACCTGAAGCATCAGGGTCGCGTCCGCATCCAGGCGACCCGAAAGCCGAAACTCGTTGAGTTCCTCGCCATCATCGTGTTTGATCTCCACCTTCAGGGCGAACAGGGTTCCATCCGGAAGGACGGCGAGCCGCACCTCCACCCGGCGGGCGACCAGGTCGTCACAGGTCACATCCATTAACTCAACGTGCCTGCCGTCCTCGGTATGATCATCGCCGAAGAACCGGGTCCCGGCGTCGTAATGGACATCGATGCGCGACAGGGTGCGGCGCACCTGGATCTCCAGCGTGTCCTCGGTGCATTCCGTCACGATCCCCGTCACGCTGTTGTGGATCCGGAAACCGTCCGGGTGAACCTCAAAGATTCGGATCACCGGTCTCATGATATAGGGATGAATGTCACCCCCGGTGGGATGGATTCGAATATCGGCCGGAACCAGGTCTAACAAAATCGAAGCGGTTCCGCCCTCCGGCACCAGGACGGGACAGACCGCAGGCGCGGGACTTGCCACCGCGCCAGCCGGTCCGGTGCACAGGGCTGCGATGGTCCGTCGGTGTGAACGCAACCCGCAGTTGGCATATCGAGCACCGTGTCGAAGTCCCTCCCCGATGCGCGCCCAGCAACCCGACACAGCGGCC
>CAYGBP010000003.1:8717-14991 GCA_964348105.1 uncultured Nitrospirota bacterium | reverse complement strand
CTTTGCAGGGTTCGGGATCATCGGGAACAGTCCCCTCCAGGACAATGCAGGGGGGCGTGTTCGGATCCATCACCAGACGGATCTCCTTGTAAAGGCCGGCCGGCACGTCCCCGACGGCGGCCAGCGCCCCGATATCCTGCAGGTCCAGCAGGTTGAAGGGCTGGTCGAAGTCGGGGTTCACGTCGATCCGGATCCAACTGAGATCCTCCGAGTCGTCATCGCTGCTGCCCTCGTCTCCGTTGTGGCCGTCGTCTCCCGAGTCATCGTCCGGGAGGTGCGCCGGTTTGAGCAGGATATGCGAGATCGTCAGGTTGATTTCGGCCGCGGTTGCGATCTCATGGTCATCGCCGTCCATCACCCGAACGGCGGCACTGTCCTTCAGCAGAACGGCCACGGTCCCGACGCCGGGCGCCGGGGCGTCGTCGCTCCCGCAGGAGCCCAGCAGGAAGGGAAACGCGAGGGCCGCGACCAGGAGGCCGGCCATTTTCAAAAATCTTCGATGTCGATGCTTCATGGAGCGAAAATCCTTTCCGGAGAGGGGTATCCTCCCCCTGTTGGAGCTTTACAAGCAATTTTAAAGATTAAAGCATAACGGTTTTCTCAAAAACAAGGGAAAAAAATGCGCCGGAAAGCGCCCCGCTCAGGCGATGGGCAGAACCGGTCGCGCCAGCCGCCCTGGCGGATCGGCCGGGGACGCCGTCCCGCCGTCCAACCAGGCCTCGAAGCGGGCGGTCTGATCCAGCAGGGCCTCGAGGCCGAGCGACCGGTGCACCGGCCCGAAGGGCTGCAGCCGGGTCCGGCCGTCGCGCAGCAACTTCAAGGCGCTCGGCCGGTTTCCCCGCTCGAGATGGTAGAAGGCCGTGGCCAGGCTGATGATCCCCTGAAGAAATTTTTTGGCCTCCCCTTTTTCTTCCCGCCAATAACCTTCGAGATATTCGTGGCATTCGAAATAGAGGGCCTCATTGAACAGCAGAGCCCCGATCTTCACCGCCCGGTCCAGCGGTTGGGAAGCCGGAGTGAGCGCGAAAATCTTCGAGAGTAGCCGCTCGTAGGCGACCATTCGCTCGCATAGATAGCCGGCATCCAGCCAGAAACGCGATTGAAGGTCCGCCTCGGGATCGGCCGGTCCGCCGGTCAGCTGCAGGATTCCGGAGCCGTCGATCGCCGCCCTCGTCGTTTCCGCCGGGATGCCCAGCAGGCTCAAGCGAACACGGGTGTTCTTCCCGGCCCGGACGGCTTTCGCATAGGCCGCCAGCGTATTGAAGACAGCGCTGCGCCCGCCTTTCTCGAGCGAATGGATCAGGATTTCACTCAGGCTGTTGCGAAGTTTCAGATTCATGCCAATGGCGTTCCGTCGCGCAGATCATACCATACGTCCCCGGCGGCGGGAATCGGCCGTCGCTTGAAACCCCACCCCCCATGGGATTAGAATAGGGGTGGTATTGGAAAGCACCGGGGCAATGGATTCGATCGAGCAGGTCAAGAGAAGAATCGCGGCCGCGCGGCACGTCACGGTCCTCACGGGGGCCGGGATCTCGGCCGACAGCGGCATCCCCACCTTCCGGGGCGAGGACGGACTCTGGCGCGACTTCCGCGCCGAGGATCTGGCCACGCCGGAGGCCTTCGCGCGGGATCCGAAGCTGGTGTGGGAATGGTACGACTGGCGGCGGGGAATCATCGCCTCAAAATCGCCCAATCCCGGCCACCGCGCCCTGGCCGGCCTGGAGAAGAAGGTCCCGGGCTTCACGCTGATCACCCAGAACGTCGACGGTTTTCACGCCCTGGCGGGCAGTCGCGATCCCATCGAGCTGCACGGCAACATCTGGAAGGTGCGTTGCACGCGCTGCGGCGAGGTTTCGATCAACCGGGATGTTCCGATCCCCATCCCGCCACACTGTGAGACGGGCGAGCCGGCCTGCGGGGGTCTGCTGCGGCCGCATATCGTCTGGTTCGGCGAGGCGCTGTTCGAGAGCGACATCCAGGCCAGCATGGGCGCGCTACAGGCCTGTGATCTGATGCTGGTGGTGGGCACATCGGGGGTGGTGTGGCCGGCGGCCTCTTTCGCCCCGGTGGCGCGCTCGGCCGGGGCCTACGTGGTGGAGGTCAACCCGAATCCATCCGCCTTGAGCGATCAGGTGGATCAAGTGCTTCAGGGCCGGGCCTCGGAGGTCCTACCCCGCCTTCTTTGATTTCCTGGTTTTTTCCTTCTCGACTTCGGTGAGGGATTCCTCGAAGATCGCCAGGGCGGTCTCGGCCTCCTGTCGACCGATCGTCAGCGGCGGCATGAAGCGTACCACGCTCTGTCCGCAGCCCAGCAGCAAGAGGCCTTTCTGGAAGCATTTCTCCACCAGCCGGTTTCGCTCCGCGATCGCCGGCTCACGGGTCTCCCGGTCACGGACCAGCTCGATCCCGATCATCAGGCCCTTGCCGCGCACGTCTCCCATCAGGCGGTGGGTCTTCTGCAGAAGGTACAACCGGTCCATGATATAGCTGCCGATCATTCCGACATTGTTCAAAACGCCTTCGAGCAGCAGATCCAGCGTCACCAGGGCCGTTTCACACGAGATGGGATGTCCCCCGTAGGTTGTGGCATGCGCGCCGGGCCCCCAGTTCATGATCCGGGACGGGGCCACGGTGGCACCCAGGGGCATACCGGAAGACAGTCCCTTCGCCAGGGCAACCACATCCGGAATGATGCCGTAATGCTGGCTTCCAAACATCGTCCCCGTCCTTCCAATGCCCGTCTGAATTTCGTCGGCGACATAAAGAATGCCGTATTCCCGGGCCAGCTCATGAAGCCGCCGGTGATATTCAGGGGGTGGAACGATATAGCCCCCCTCCCCCTGGATCGGCTCGGCCACGATGGCGGCGACCTCCTCCGGATGGACGGTGTGCCGGAATACCGTTTCCTTGATTGCATCCACGCAGGCAATGCCGCATTCTGGATATTTGAGATTGTACGGACACCGGTAGCAATAGGCATAGGGGACGTGGGTCACTTCAGGAACCAGCGGCGCGAAGGAACGCCGCTGGCCGGCCTTGCTCGCCGTTAGGGAAAGCGCCCCCAGGGTGCGGCCATGGAACGCCCCGTAAAAGGCGATGAAATGCGAACGGCCGGTCGAATGACGCGCCAGTTTCATGGCCGCCTCGATCGCCTCGGCCCCCGAATTGCTCAGGAAGGTGCGTTTCCCCCCGGGGCCGGGTACCAGGGCGGCCAGTCGCTCGGCCAGGCGCACCTGCGACGGGTAATAAAAGTCCGTCCCCGACAGGTGAATGAACTGCTCGGCCTGCTGCCGGATGGCCTGTACCACCTTCGGATGCGCGTGGCCCAGCGGGTTGGTGCCCACGCCGGAGGTGAAGTCCAGGTAGCAGTTGCCGTCCACGTCGTAGACCAGGTTCCCCTGGGCCCGGTCGATCACCAGGGAATAGACACGGGTGTAGGAACGCGAAATCACCTCCCCGTCGCGCTCCACCCAGCGGCGGGCGTTCTTTCCGGGTGGTTTTCCTTTCAATTTCGGGAAGAAATTCTTTTTCATGGATTGCGAATCGATCGGTCGGTTCGCCTTAATTATATCCGAAAATTCCGGTTTTGAAAAAGCGGAGCAAGCGCGTGGCTCGCCGAAAGGCTGGAATCGGATTGAATCAGGCCGGCAGGTCGGGGCCGATTTGCTTTTCGACCTTTCGCAGCCAGCGGTAGCTGCGTCGAAGCGCCCGGGCCGCCCGGGTCTTGTTGCCCTGATGCCCGCGGACCGCCTTGTGAACGATCCGCGCCTCGATGGCCCGGATGAGCCCGGATAACGATCCCGCCCGCTCCAGGCTGTGGCGATAGATCCCCCAATCGGCCCGGTCCATCCATTCCAACAGCCCGCGGTCGGCCGGCAACGGACCGGGCGGCGAGGCCTCATGTATCACGGCGGGAAGCTGATCCGGCTCGATCCAGGCATCCCGCGGTGCCAGGATGATCGAACGCTCGATGACATGGGCCAGCTCCCGGACATTCCCGGGCCAGTGATACCGCACCAGGCAGGTCATCGCCTCGGGGGACAGTCCCCTGACCGACTTTTTCAGGCGCCCGCTCAGGCTGTCGATGAAATGGGCCGCCAGCAGCGGAATGTCCTCCCGCCTCTCCCGCAAGGGTGGAGGCCTCACTTCCACGACATTCAGCCGGTAATACAGGTCCATGCGAAAGGTCCCCCGCTCCACCAGCGATTTAAGATCGTGATGGGTGCATCGCCGGGGAGATCTCGCCGATCTCGTCCAGAAAAAGGGTTCCGCCATCGGCCTGCTCGAATTTTCCCTCGTGACGCGAAACGGCACCGGTAAAGGCCCCGCGCTCGTAACCGAACAACTCGCTGTCCAGCAGGGTCTCGCTCAAGGCCCCGCAATTGATGGCCAGAAAACGCCGCTCCTTCCTGTGGCCGTTTTCATGGATGGCGCGGGCAACGAGGTCCTTGCCGGTGCCGGTCTCCCCCTGAATCAGGATGGTGGTGTCCAGCTCCGAGAGCGAGCGCAGCAAAACGAGCAGATTGCGCATCGCCGGGCTTTCCCCGATCAGCCGATCGAAGCCCCGGGAACGGTCGACCGTTTCTCGCAGGCGAAGGTTTTCATTTTCAAGCCCCCTGTTCTCGGCCGTGGAATCCAGGAGCCGGACCTGTGACTCCTTCATCGCCTTCAAGTGCTCGAGCAGTTGCCCGGCCCGGCGAAGCGGCGAGGGGGGCTGGGACTCCCGCACGCCCACCCCGCTTTTCTCCGCCCACGTCAGCCGGAACCGGCTGTAGGGGGCATTAAAAACCCGACCTTTTTCAAGGCAGAGGCTCATGCCGCCTCCCTCCAGACACGCCCCCTGGATGATGCGAAAAGCCCGACGGCCCGCATTGCGTTTCCGGGATAAGCGCCCGGCAAAAACGGGGTCGGAGGCCCGCAGAACCTTCAACCGGGTCCCGACGGGGGAGACGATCGGAGCCGGCAGAGCGCCCATTTCCTCCAGGCGGGGGGTGAGACAAGGTTCCTCCTGGAGCACAACCGCCTCCGCCTCCACGGCCGGTAAACCGGATTCCCTGGATCGGATGATCAGCGTCCTGTCCGTAACCTCGGCCTCATAGCCCTCGAAGTCCCGCACGAGATCCTCCAATCGAAACTGACTGATCTCCTCCTCGCAACGACACCAATGGACAAAGGGGTACAGTCGCGCGAATCCCTCTAGATGGCCCCGAACGAACTGCAAGTTCGCCAGGGCCGGACGGACGGATTCCTCGAACCGACACAGGACGAGCGCCTCCCGCCCCTGTGAAGTGACCGGCACGCAGGCCTGAAGCCGAAGATAGTTCGCGTATCCCCCCGCCCAGTATCCGGCCAGGGAGAGGGTCGTCTCCATGTCGTCGATCATTTCGGCAATGACCTCGAATACCGAGGGTAAAGGCCGCGGTTGCCTGGCAAAATAATCGATGGTGGCCCGGTAGGTCAGTTCCTTATCCCCGGCGGCCTTTTCTCCGACGCGAATCAATTCTCGCAGGATCGTCTGCGGCATCCACCGATTGGCGTCCCGGATCAGGGACTTGGCATCACCACGCCGGCTCCAAGGCGGGCCGGCCAGCGCCGCGATTCGCCCGTAATCGATCTTCTTTTCCTGCGCAGGATGATATTTTTCGAGGTAAGTGATGAGAATATTACAAAGAAATCCCGTTACCCAGGGCATGTCGGCTCCCGTCGTCCCGCCTGGTTGGATCGGGTTTCAGATGTGGTTAAGTCGGTCGATTCCCTCTCGGCAGGTGCCGAGGGGAAGCCATTGGCAATCCCCGCACAGATCAGGAAGCTGATCGCCCCGCAGACGCGAACCGATCCGGAAGAGCACTTCCTCCCAGGTCACTTCCTCCCCGGCCCTCAAGCCCAGCAGGTCCAGGACGCTGCGATCCTGGGCCGCGACTTCCCGCTCGAAGCCGGGACCCCGGAGGGCGCATCCGCCGTCGTCGCCCTGCCCGCCGAGCGCGATGGACGGCGACGGGCTGAGCCGGTTCAAGTTGGGACAGTGGGCGCAGAACTGGTCAGGTGAAACCGTGACACGCACCCGGGTGCCCGGGGCGGCCTGCAGCCTCTCAAGGACGGCCGCCATGTTGTCGATGAAATCCGGAGAATAGCCCTCTCCCCGAAACCCCTGAAGGCATAAAAGGGTATGTCCTCGAATTTCGACGGGCCCGGCTTGCACCGCAGGCGGCTGTGACCGATCAAACCGCTCGTTGCTTTTCATAGACACGGCTAGTATAATGACGCCACCCCG
>CAYGBP010000003.1:7165-8642 GCA_964348105.1 uncultured Nitrospirota bacterium | reverse complement strand
TTCGGCGGAAATCCGGCTGCGGTGATTCCGGAGGCCCAAGGGTTGTCTGGCGATGAGATGCAGAAGATCGCCCGGGAGATGAATGTGGCCGAAACGGCATTCATCTTCCCCCCCGCCCAGGAGGGCGCCGATTTCAGGCTCCGTTTCTTTACCCCGCGGCAGGAAATCCCCTTCGCGGGGCATCCCACGCTGGGGGCCAGCTACGTCCTGGCCCTGCAGAACCGCATCCGCCTGTCCGAACCCGTCACGCACATTTCCCCGTCGAGGTGGTCTCCACCGGCCTTCCCGTGATCCTTCTGCCGCTGCGCTCGCTGACGGCCGTCATGGAAATCGAGGTTCAGCCGGCACTGCTGGAGGAAGTCTGTGACGATCACGCGGCGCAGGGCGTCATGGCCTTCTCCCTCATGACCGTCCAGCCCTCCAGCGACGTGCACGCCCGCATGTTCGCCCCCTCTCTCGGCGTGAACGAAGACCCGGCAACGGGAAGCGCCAGCGGGGCGCTGGGGGCCTATCTCGTCCGGCATAACGCCCTCCCACTCAGCCCGGTCACGCGGATCATCAGCGAACAGGGCTACGAGATGGAACGGCCCAGCACGATTTACATCGAGGTTGAGTGCCGGCGCGACGAAATCACCCGGGTCCGCGTCGGCGGACAGGTCATCACCGTGCTGGAGGGTACCTTGAGCTTCTGAAGCCCCCGCCTCAATCTTTTCCCCCCTATTGCCCGTAATGTCCTGAATTGACAGGCCGCCGATCCCGGTTACACTTTAAAAAAGGGACCGTTTTGGGGGCATTATCGTGGCTGGAAAGAACCACACCTCCACATCGCTGATCGGGCTGATGACCGCGGTGGCAGTCGTCCTGACCACCCTCATCCTCCTGGACTTTGACCAGCCCCCGCCCGATCCCGGTCGGGACGAACCATCCCCCCTTCCCGGAGGGCCTCCCGAATTGGACGCCCGGGTCGCCGGGGCGCGTCCCGCCATCAACGCCGAACGTCCCGAGACGACCGCCCCGGACCCGGGGAGCGTCCCCGGGCCTGACCTGCAAGAGCGGATTACCGGCGGGGTAATCGAGCCATCGGTGGACACATCCGTCCCCCTCGCCTCGCGATATGAACGAGTCTCGGCCTTGATCCGGCGGGACCGGGAGGAAGAGGCAAGGCAACACCTTCGCGATATCATCCAGGCGCATCCGATGGAAACACAGGCCTACGCCATGCTGGCCGAGCTTCATTACGGCAATGACGAGCTCTCCGAAGCGATAACGCTCTGGGAAGAACTGCTGCAAATCGATCCGCTCAATCAGACGGCGCGCGCCAGGCTGGCCAAGGCCCGTCGGGAGGACCGCGCCCACGACGGTTTTACACACGAGGCCACCCGGCATTTCACCATCAAGTTCGAGGGGCAGGAGAACCGCCATCTCTACAAGACCGTGCTGGAGATCATGGAGGAGGCTTACGGGGAAGTCGGCAAGG
>CAYGBP010000003.1:4463-7155 GCA_964348105.1 uncultured Nitrospirota bacterium | reverse complement strand
CGTGACACGGGCGCCCGCCTGGAGCGGCGGCGTTTTCGACGGAAAGATCCGCATCCCGGCGGCGGGCTACGAGGATCACCTGCCCCGGCTCAAGCAGGTCTTGTTTCACGAATACGTCCATGCCGTCATTCATCAAATGACGGAGTCTGGATTGGAACGGGTCAGCCGCAATCGGGGCGAGGCCGTTCCGACCTGGCTTCACGAGGGAGTGGCCCAGTACCTGGAGCCGGGGGGATCTTCATCCGGCGCAGAGGAGCAGCTCAAAGCGCTGGTCCGGCAGGGAGCCTACTTCAAGCTCACCCAGTTGCACGGCTCTTTTATGGGCCTGAAGAGCCTCGGCGCCCAGGTCGCCTACGAGGAAAGCCTCTCCGCGGTGCGGTTTCTGGTGTCGGAATTCGGGTTGTACAAGCTTCAACAACTTCTGGGCGCTCTGGGGAAAGGCCTCTCATTGGAGGCGGCCATGAGGGACGCCCTTTTTATTTCATATGAAGCCTTTCAGGAACGCTGGGAGGAGCATCTGAGGACCTGACCCGGCAGGGCGGCCAGGCCGAGCAAAGACCAGCCAGCCGCCTGCCCGCAGGCCTGATTGGCTCCGGAAAGGCCAGTCGGAGAAGAACCTAAAATGGAAAAGAAGCGTCGATATCCCCGGGTAACATTCAGCGCCCTCACAGAGCTGCTGATCTCAGAGGAGGACACCCTGATCCATGCCTATCCATTCAGCGCGGGCTTCGGGGGGATGGGGCTCTACACCTTGCGGCCCATTCCGGTGGGTAGCCCTTTGGATGCACGGGTCTTTCTAAACATGGGCAACGGCCGGCAAATGACGGATACATTGCGATGCGTCGTGAAATGGTGCGACATCGTGGGTGGAATGTACCGCCTGGGCATCGAATTCATGGACATGAACCCCCGGGAGCACCGCCCGTTCCTGTCCTATCTGAAAGGTTCGGTCAAATGGCAATGACGCCCTCGCTGTCACCTCCATCAGTTGCCAGGCCCCTCGCCGCGTTTCGCATCTTCGTCTTGGCCCTCGCGCTGCTGGCCGGACTCGGCTGCTCCCGGAAAAACACCTACGTTGAGATGCCCCTCGATTACCGGCACAAAAACGTCAAGGGAATCGAGGCCCTGTTTTTGGACCACCTCAACCGCCACCCCGAAGACTGGAAAAAGTTTGTGCGTATCCTGTCGGAGGCCGACGAGGCCCTCAACCAGCGCCGATATATCACCCGACGGCATGTCGTGAAATGGATCGATCAACAACTGAAAAAAGAAGCCTTCGATGTCGACCGAATCCCCGGCTTTTTCTTCCTGCGGTCGGTCTATCTGGAGGGATGGGATAACGAGTTTTTCGATTTCGTGGACGAGAACGAGCGGGAAATGCTCAACGATCTGATCACGGGGGTCATGGGCGCGCTTCACAACTGCCGGACCTGCCGGGCGGCGCACGGCCCCCCCGGCCACCATTAGCTCGACGCGAAGACGCCTCCCGACCGGCCTACCCCGTTTTGGCCGAAAGCTCCTCCATGCAGTCTTTGCAGATCTTCTGGCTGTCGTACTGAATGAAGCGGCCTACATGGGTATGCTCGCCGCACCGGTCGCACGGCTCGGCCTTGTATTTTCCCACTTTGGGCGGAGCGGGCATCGTGATGCGCTTGATGGTAAAGATGGTATCCTCGGGCGCCCGGAGAATCTCCTTGATCCTCTTATTCAGCTCGCGCTGGAAGGTGTGCTGATCCTCGCGGCTCGCCTCCGGCGAAGTCGCCTGCTTTCTCCACTTGTTGAAGGAGCCGTCCGTGTCGAAAGTTTCCCAGTACTTACAATAAATTCTCACGCCGTTGCCCGTCTTGGTGTTCAGGAGGATGTAGACGGGTTTTCCGGTGCCGGTAAGGACTAGATTCCTTTTGCCCAGTGTGCAGCCCGTGAATTCCTGCATCGCGTCCACCGCGCAGGTCTCGTTTTCGACGATGGCCACCACATGCTTCAGATTGGAGGCCTCCCGGCCCATTTCACGCATGGCCGATTTCGCGATTCGGTAGCCCATGGCGATATCCAGGCAGAGGTGTCTGTGGAAATCAACAACGTCTTCGAATGTCTTTTCCATTTGCGGCTCCGGCTTTCGGTTGTAATCCTATATTTTAAGTTTAAACCATCCGCCTTTTCGAATCAACCCCGCCTCGGGAACCACACGGGCCCCTATGCCGTCCCGAATTGACCTGGCTTTGGACCCGTGCTAAATTGGTTTCATGATTCTGGAGGTGGACGAGAATCCAAACTGCGGCGAGATGCAGATGCTGCGATTCAAGGAGCTGGGTGCGCCCCGCAAGCTGCTGCGCATCCGGTTGTATGAGATTCACCACGAGGGGGAATGGTGCAGCATCACGGGTGGGACGGGGGAGGCGGGGGGGCCGCTTTGCCCGGCGTATGCCTGCCCGATCGAGGACTCCGGCATCGGCGTCGCCCATCTGATTTACGGCGGCAACCATGGCGTTCGGCTCAAACCCGCCGACAGTCAGGATCCCTGGAGCCTGGAAAATCCGGCGCAATGGGGATTGTCGCATCTGATCCTCACCAGCCCCGTGGATTTGCTTTTTGAAGACGACCCGGCCAAATAATCATCCCGGGCGGATAAAAAAGGATTGGCTCCTTTCCCTGGACCAGGGAAGCACAAGCTCCCGTGCCATCCTGATCGACG
>CAYGBP010000003.1:723-4430 GCA_964348105.1 uncultured Nitrospirota bacterium | reverse complement strand
CATCCCAAATGGACGCAGTGCGACGCGTGCTGCGCGAGGCCGGTCCCAGCCGCGGCAGGATCCAGGCGCTGGGAATCGCCAACCAGAGATCGACCCTCCTGGTCTGGGACCCAAGCACCGGACGTCCCCTCGCCCCGGCCAGAAGCTGGCAGGACCGGCGGGAAAGCGAACTGTGCCGCCGGATCGCGAGCTTGCCGGCACCCGGGGGGTCTGACCGGTCCGAAGCGCTGATCCTTCGCAAGACCGGCCTGCGGCTCTCCCCCCATTACGCCGGCCCGAAGCTTGCCTGGCTTCTGGAGTCGCGGCCTCAGCTAAGAAAGCGCGCCGAAAGGGGCGACCTGTTATGTGGAACGGTCAACACCTATCTGATCTGGCAACTGACGGGACGGAAAGTGTTTGCGACCGACCCCGCCAATGCGGCGCGCACGCTCTTCATGGACCTCGATACGCTGCAGTGGGACCCGGAGCTGCTGCGGCTTTTCGGCATCCCGCCAGACATCCTGCCGAGGATCCTCCCGTGCACCGGGCCCTTTGGAACGGCGCAAATCGGAAACGAGCGGATCCCCGTTCTGTGCAGCATCGGAGATCAGCAGGCCGCCACCATCGGTCTGGGCTGCACGCGTGAAGGCGCCATCACCATCAATTACGGGACAGGAGGTTTTCTCCTCCTGAATACCGGGAACCGCCGCCGCTGCGTGCCCGGCCTGCTCACGAGCATCGCCTGGTCGACGCCGTCCGGGGCGGGCTACCTGATCGAAGGCACCGTCAACAGCGTGGGCTCGGCCCTGGAGTGGCTCAGGCACCCCCTGGGACTCTGGAAGAACCCGCGGGACATCGAACGCCTCTTCGCAAGTTCTCAACACCCTGTGATGATGCTCCCGGCCCTCACCGGCCTGGGCGCGCCTTTCTGGAATGAATCCGCGCAAGGTGTGATTTTTAATCTCTCCGCGCAGACCCGTCCAGCCGATCTGCTCCGCGGCATGCTGGAGGGCGTCGCCTTTCTGATGCAGGTCATTCTAGAGACGATTCGTGCCGAGGGGATTCCCATGCGCGGCCCGGCCCGGGCGGCCGGGGGGCTGGCCCGTCTGGACGATCTGATCCAGATGCAGGCCGACCTGTTTGGGCTGCCCATCGACCGGCCCGCCGACGTCGAGGCAACCGCCCGTGGCACCGCAATGATGGCGGCCGTCGGCGCCGGCCGGTGGTCGAGCCCCGCCGAAGCCCGCGCCGCGCTCGGCCCGACCCGCACCTTCAAACCCCGAGCCAACCGGGAAGCAATCCTTCGAACCTATCAGCGCTGGAGATCCCGGGTAAACCGGGTCCTGGCCGATTCGGGCGCTTGATTCATTTTGGGTTGCACTGCGCATCTCCCGTATATTATATTATTGTTTTTAGAGCAATTCCTGATCATTTCGCGAGGTGAGATCTTGCCAGAGACAGCCCACAAGCACACCAACCGCCTGATTAACGAAACCAGCCCATACCTGCAGCAGCATGCCCACAATCCGGTCGACTGGCACCCGTGGGGCACCGAGGCCCTCGAGCGGGCCAAGAGCGAAGGAAAACCCATCCTTCTCTCGATCGGCTATTCGGCCTGCCATTGGTGCCACGTCATGGAGCGCGAATCCTTCGAAAACCTGGAAATCGCCGATATCATGAACCGGCATTTCATCAATATCAAAGTGGACCGGGAGGAACGGCCGGACCTGGATCAGATCTACCAGGTGGCGGTGCAGATGTTCCAGGGGCGTGCGGGTGGATGGCCACTGACGATGTTTTTGACGCCCGATGGAGAGCCTTTTTACGGGGGAACGTACTTTCCGCCCCAGGATCGATACAATCTTCCCGGCTTTCCGAAGGTGCTTTCGGCCGCGGCCGAGGCCTTCGAGAAGAGACCTCAGGACATCCGGAAAACCACGTCGCAGATCCTCAACGGGCTGAGCCTGATCGCCAAGCATCAGGCCAGCGAAGAATCCCTCTCGCTGGACGCCGTGAAGGGGGCGGCCGAATCGCTGATGCGTTATATTGAGCCGGTCTATGGGGGATTCGGCGGGGCTCCTAAATTTCCGAATACCCAGGGGCTCTCCCTGCTGCTGCGCTACCACCGGATCAGCGGCAATACGGACGCGATGAACCATGTCACGCATACCCTGATCCGGATGGCCGAGGGGGGCATCTACGATCACTTGGGCGGGGGCTTTCACCGCTACTCGGTGGATGAGCGCTGGCTCGTCCCGCATTTCGAAAAGATGTCTTATGACAACTCCCAGCTCATCCGTCTCTACCTGGAAGCCTACCAGGCCACCGGCAACGAGCTCTTCAAACGAATCTCCGTGGAAACACTCGCCTATGTGCAGCGGGAGATGCAGTTCCCCGAGGGTGGGTTTTACTCAACCCAGGATGCAGACAGCGAGGGGGAGGAGGGAAAGTTCTTCACCTGGACGCCGGAAGAAGTGACGGCCGTGATCGGCGAAGAGGCGGGTCGTATCTTTTGCCGGTATTACGACGTATCGCCCAACGGGAATTTCGAGGGAAAGAACATCCTGCACACCGATCTGCCGCTCGAAGGGGTCGCGCGCGAGTTCGACCAAGGGCGCGAGGAGATCGCCTCGCTTCTCCGGGGCGCCCGCGCAAAGCTTTTCGATGCGCGGGAAGCGCGAATCAAGCCCTTCCGCGATGAAAAGATACTGACCAGCTGGAACGCGCTGATGATCTCGGCCGCGGTGGCGGGTTATAACGTGCTGGGGACGTCCTCATATATGGAGATGGCCCGAAAGGCCACGGATTTCGTCCTGACTCATCTCTTCAAGGAAGACCGCCTCCTGTGCGTCTATAAGGACGGAACGGCCAAGCTCAACGCTTACCTGGACGACTATGCCTACCTGATTGCGGCCCTGCTGGATCTTTACGAGGCCACTTTCGAGCCCCTTTACCTTGAGCAGGCCAATCACCTCACCGCAATCATGATCGAGCAGTTCTGGGACGACGGGGACGAGGGCGGCGGATTCTTCTTCACCGGCAAGGATCACGAAACCCTCATCAGCCGGAGCAAATCGGGATTCGATCAGTCCATTCCGTCCGGCAACGCAGTGGCCGCCATGGACCTGCTCCGGCTGTATTATCTCAAGGATTCGGGGGAATACCTTGAAAAGGCCGAACGGATTCTCAGGCTCTTTTACAAACCCATGCAGGAGAATCCCTTCGGCTACTCCAGCCTGGTGTCAGCGCTTCATTTTTATCTCGAAACCCCCAAGCAGATCGTCCTGGTGGGAGACAAGAAATCACCCGAAGCCAGAGAGCTCATCCGCCGGATTCATTCGCTTTATCTCCCCAATAAAACCCTGGCCTGTGTCGATCCGGACCGCCCGAGCGGCGATCGCCTTACGTCGGTCGTCCTCGGTCAGGACGGCGGGGATCGAAGGGTGAAGGTGTATGTCTGCCACCGGTTCACCTGCTCACTGCCCGCAACGGACTGGGAGTCGCTGCGCAAGCAGCTGGCGCCGCAGGATCCGCCAAACGCCTGAATTGGGGAGGATTGACGAATGGCCAGGCTCGATGTCGTCACGATGAAGGAAATCGGCGCCATATTCCAGGTAACCGATCGGTTGGGAATATCCCGCGAGGCGATCGAGATCCCGCTCTCTCCCGAGCACCCCGGGCAGGTTCGGGCGCTGCCCAACAACAGGTTCGAGATCGTCGTAGAGTCC
>CAYGBP010000003.1:434-713 GCA_964348105.1 uncultured Nitrospirota bacterium | reverse complement strand
GGAACGGCTTCTTCATGGAGCGATCTCAGGGGCCCATGGCGGCGAAGGCTAATTCCAGACGATTTGGGGACGTTCGATGGCCGGTGTGGAATCCACTTCGCCGCTCAGCCTCGTCGAGGAGGCGGAGCAAACCCAGAGCGATCTGCCCTGGAGCGTCATTCTCTACAATGACGAGGTGCATACCTTCGATGAGGTAATCCTCCAGGTCCAGAAGGCGACCGGGAAGACCGAGGACGAGCTCGGCTCAAAGCTCGAGCGCTCGCTGGCCACGGGGCGACC
>CAYGBP010000003.1:0-424 GCA_964348105.1 uncultured Nitrospirota bacterium | reverse complement strand
GGTAGGGCCGTATGCTTTCAAGGCCCCCGTCCCGACGGCGAACGGGTGGCGGGCATCCTGCGGCAGATCGATCTGCAGGTGGAAGTTCAGCCCTGCGCGGAGTGACCATGCGCGGCGGTCCGGCCCATCGAAAGAAAATGCCCGTGAAATCGAGACCGTTCACAACCCGGGTCCACAAGCTTCTCAAGACCGGCGAGGTGGTCATCTTCCCGGGTGTTTACGATGCCATGGGGGCCCGGATTGCCTCCAAGGCCGGCTTCAATTTGCTGTTCATCACCGGATACGGCGTGGCCGCGGGGCAGCTCGGGATGCCCGACTTCGGGTATCTCACGCAGACCGAGATGGTCTCCACGGTCCGTCGGATCACCCGGGCGGTCCAGCAACCCGTCATCGTCGACGCCGACACAGGATATGGCAACCCCCT
>CAYGBP010000002.1:56438-64049 GCA_964348105.1 uncultured Nitrospirota bacterium | reverse complement strand
GCGATTTTGCCAGCACGAATTTGGTTTGGGGCATCGGTCCGTCGACGGCGTCGACCAGCAGCAACACGCCGTCGACCATCTTGAGGATCCGCTCCACCTCCCCTCCGAAATCGGCGTGTCCTGGCGTGTCCACGATGTTGATCAGGTGTCCGCTGTAGCGGATGGCCGTGTTTTTGGCCAGGATCGTGATCCCGCGCTCGCGCTCCAGGGCGTTGGTGTCCATCGCACGCTCCTGAACCGCCTGGTTGGAGCGGAAGGTTCCGCTCTGGCGCAGCAGACCGTCCACCAGCGTGGTCTTGCCATGGTCCACGTGGGCGATAATCGCGATGTTGCGGATCTTGTCCTGCGTAATGACGTCCATCGGTTAGGATATCCAAAAAAAGCGGGCCCCACAGGGGCCCGCCCTATAATTTCATTTTACCAGTCGAATCGGTCCTCCGTCAATCTCCGATTGCAATGAATTGAGGCGCGGGCGGCGCGTGAATTCATCCCCGTAATCAAGCGCTCCGGGAGGGTGCGAACCTCGATCGGGGGGCTTGTCACACTGGGTCTCGGGCGAGAGGGGTGAGCTTCGGGAGAAGTCAGGCCGCCGAGGCCTGGGAATCCGCGTCCCGCCATCGCCTGTGCAGCCAGATCCATTGATCGGGGTAGCGGCGGATGAAGCGCTCCAGGACGGCCATGCAGGCCTGGGTGTCCATTTTGACGGCCGCGTGCATCGTCGCGGCCTTTGCCGGCTTGATGGCCGGCTCGATAATGACGCGGTGGCGGCCCGACGCTTCACGAACTATGAAGATGGGCACGATCGGGATCTTGTATCTTCGGGCCAGGGTGGCTAGACTCTTGAATGCCGAGACCTGCTGGTTGAAAAAGGTGACCGAAATGCCTTCGGCCTCGCTGGCGTGTTGGTCGAGGACGAAGCCCACCGCCACTTTTTCCCGAAGGGCCCGCAGCATCGCCTCGGCGCCCTGTTGTTTGTCGATGGGCTTGACGCCCGTGCTTCGGCGGACGCCGTTGATGAAGGTGTCGATGCGGGAATTGCGAATCCGCTTGATCAACGGCCTGATCGGAATGCCGCGCAAGGCCATGACGGCCGAGAGCATTTCCCAGTTGCCCAGGTGCGCGCTGAGGAAAAAGATGCCGCGGTTTCGGGCGCGGGCCTCCTGCAGATGCTGCAGTCCTTCGAAATCGACATGCTCTTTGAGGTTATCGGCGCTCAGGAGGGGGAGGCGCAGGAACTCGATCATGCCTTTGCCGAAATTTTTGTACATGTCCAGCGCGATGCCGCGAAGCTCGGCCTCGGTCATTTCATCTCCGAGGGCCCGTTCGAGATTTCGCAGGGCGATTCGCGTTCTGGGACGCCAGGCATAGTAGGCCAGCCGCCCCAAAAAGCCGCCGAGCCGGACTGCGGCGCCGTGGGGGAGCATTTGGATGCCCCGCATGACGATCCGGAAATACCAGGGTTTGATCTGGTCCAAGTCGAATGCTCTTTCGAAGGATGGTTGGGTTGTGTCGTTCGCCGCATGGCGGGCCGTCGGGCCACGGCGATAATTGCATCATTCTAACCACGTTTTGGCGGGATGTAAAGCCAAATCGGAACAGGGATTGGTCAGGCGGGATGCGCGGCCGTTCGGAGAAATTCCGCCGCGGCGCCTTTCAGGGCAAGGGGAGAGTTCCCGGCGGCCATGGCGATCTTGTTCAGATGGAGCATTTGGGCCTGGTCGATCATCAAGGATTCCAGCGCCTCCTGGATCTCGGGGACGATGTCGACCCGCGCCAGCGGCATCGCGTATTGGGAGATTCCGGGAAACCGCTCGTCGTATCGTAGAGCGATCAAGCGCGTATCCTCCATTTGCGGATCCGTCGTCCATCCCACGCCCACATCGAAACGGCCGTCCAGCAATCCGCCCAGTCGGTCCGAGATGTCCACTTCACGGATTTCCCGGAAGCTCAGGCCCTGCCGGAGGAGTCGCGGGTAGGCGGTATCCCGCAGGAAATATTCACGGTTGGCCGCAAAGCTGAACCTATCCGGGGAGCGGGCCAGATCGCCGACGGTTACGATTCCGTGCTTTTCGGCCGTTTCCCGCAACATCACCAGCTCATGCTGGTTGTTGAAGCCGAGCGGTGACAACCAGGTCAATCCCCAGGGCGCATAGATCTCGTTGAGCATCTGTCGACCGCCTCCGGCGTCGTGCTCCTGCGGATCCCGGCCCGCGAGCATGAAACCGACGCCGGAGTATTCGACGTAGAGGTCGATCTTTCCCATCCGGAGGTTGAAAAAGGTGGCCAGGGTGGAGTCCTGGCGGCAGGGGGGCAGGCTGGCGATTCGATGTCGATTGACCCGCTCGTGCAGGATTTCGGCCAGGATGAAGGACTCGGCGAAATCCTTTGCGCCGATCTCGATGGGAATGCGCGCCGGCTTCATGCCGCCCCGCCTCGGCTGCGTTGCGACATTCTGTCCGATCGAGGCGGCGAGCGCATAGAGCGCGCGCTCCTGGGCGTACTGATTGTCCAGCGATCGTTTCTTTTCCTCCTTGACCTCGCTCTCGATTCGCTGGATGAGCTCGATCTCGGAGCCGAACAAAGTCAGCTTCTTGATATAGGGGGCGACGGCCGGCAGGAAAACGGCGATGGCCAGCAGGATCGTTTTTTCATCCACCCCGTTCGATAACAGGGAGATGAGCAGCAGGAAGAGGATCAGCGCCTCGTAGATCAGGAGGAGGGCGAAGGGGTTTCGCTTCAGAAGCGTTGCCTTCGCCTCCAGTTCCGGGGAGAGGAGATACTTCATCAGGCCGGAGAAGAACTTCTCGATTCGAGCGGTGCCGGAAGTTTCCCGTTCAGGGGTGTTTGGACTGACCATCCTGCAGATTCATCCTTGGCTTAGGAGGATTTCGTCCGGATGGGTCGCGGCGTGCCTGGGCTTCAAAAACCGACATCCGGGTCCGGGCTGAATCAGGGTGGCGCCAATATACCAGAACGAGCGCCCGGCGGCAATGGGGGGGCGGTCGAACTCCCGCGGCTGGATCGCCCGGAGCGATCGTGCCAGGGTGCCGATCGGCGCCCGAGGCCCGTTTGACCTGATCTGATCGACTGCTATACTTGATAGGTGGGGGGGGTGTCGCGCGGGGCCGCATCGGTTTGCCGGGGCCCGGTGACGGTCCCGGACACGGGGGTGCACGGCGCGCTGTGCGGTCGAAACAGAGGGCGAAAGGAGCTGACCATGGCGCTTATTATGATCGTTGACGATTCCTCCTACCAGCGCGGCGTAATCCGCAAGGTGATGCAGCGCGCGGGTCATGAGGTAATGGATGTTCAGGACGGACAGGAGGCCCTCAAGATAATCGGGGCCAAGCCGCCCGACTGTATCCTGATGGACCTGATCATGCCGGGGGTGAGCGGCCTGGGGGTGCTCAACACGCTCGTTGCGCAGCGGAAGGGCGTTCCGGTGGTCATCGTCACAGCCGACATACAGGAGAGCGTGCGGAATCAATGTCTGGAACTGGGGGCCCAGGCTGTGCTCAACAAACCCGTCAACGAGCAGGAGCTTTGCTCCACCGTCGACCGGATCCTCAAATCGAAAGTCGGTGCGAAAAATGAAGATTAAGGCGGAGCAACAGGATGCGCTCAAGGAACTGATCAATATCGGCGTTGCGCGGGCGGCCGAGATACTCAACCGAATGTTACAGCACCATATCAACCTGGAGGTCCCGAAAATCAAGCTCCTGGAGCCCCGGATGCTGGAGGGGGAGCTGGAAAATCTGGGCCGGGACCGGCTCGCAACGGTTCGAATGCCATTCAAGGGGTCTTTTTCGGGGACGGCGGCCCTGGTCTTTCCGGCCCTGAGTGCCTCCAAGCTGGCGGCGGTTCTGGCCCAGGAAGATCCCGAATCGACGGATATGGATGCCGCACGGATTGGCGCAATCAGCGAGGTGGGCAACATTGTCCTCAACGGCGTCATGGGCTCGATTGGGAACGTCCTCAAAGAGCGCATCAACTACTCGATTCCCACCTACAGCGAAGAGACCATCGCGCTTCTGTTGGGCAGCAACAAGGTTCAGCCCACGGGGGTCATCCTGTTGGCCGAGACCCGCTTCACGATACAGCAGCTGCAGGTAGAGGGGGACATCCTGCTTTTGTTCGAAAGCTCCTTCGAGGCCCTTCTGACGGCGATCGACCGGATCCTGGAGGCTAATCTTGGATGACCCGCTTGGCGAGGCCGCCCGGTTCGAGCCCCTGGATGTTGTTCCGGTCGGGATTTTCGTCCTCCGCAAAGACTTCTCGGTTCTGTTCTGGAATCGTTGCATGGAAGAGTGGAGCGGGGTTTCCCGGGAGAATATCCTGGGGACCCAGATTTGGAGCCATTTTCCTCACCTCATCGAGAATCGATACAAGGACCGCTTTCAGCATGTCTTCGAAGGCGGGCCTCCTACAATTTTTTCTTCTCAGTTTCATAAATTCTTGATTCCGGCCACCCGACGAAACGGAGACCAGGTGATTCAGCATACCACCGTCACGCCGATCGCCGGAGCGGCGGGTGGTTTTGACGCCCTGGTATCGGTCCAGGACGTCACCGACCTGACGCAGCGTGCCCGGGAATACCGGCAGATGCGGGACCGGGCGATCGAAGAGGTGACGGAGCGCCAGCGGGTCGAATCCGCCCTTCGCAGACGGGAAAGGCAGCAGGCGGCCGTCAGCGAGATCGGGGAGCGCTGTCTGAAGACCGACGATCTGCAGGCACTCATGGACCGTTCCGTGGACGTCGTTGCGGAAACGCTGGAAGCCGGGTTATGCAAGATCCTCCTGCTTCATGAGCGGGGAGATCATCTCAGGCTCGTCTCGGGGGTGGGTTGGAAGGAAGGGCTCGTCGGTTCGGCGGAGGTGAAAGCCGGTTCCGACTCGCAAGCCGGTTACACGCTGACCGTCAAGGGCCCCGTGGTGGTGGAGGATCTGAGAAAGGAAAAGAGATTTTCCGGCCCGCCGCTCTTGACCGAGCATGGGGTGGTATCCGGGATGAGCGTGCCCATGATCTCTCGGGGGCGGCTGATCGGCGTCCTGGGGGTGCATTCCAGGGAATTGCGGCGTTTCGGGCAGGAGGAGGTGTCGTTTCTTCAAAATGCGTCCAACCTCATCGCCGTCGCGATCGATCGGCGCCGGGCCGAGGAGTCTCTCGCCCAGCGATCGATTCGCGATCCACTGACTGATCTTTACAACCGAAGGCATTTCCATGACCGCTTTCACGAAGAGCGTTCCAGGGCCGACCGAACCCAGGAATCCTTCGCCGTGCTGATGTGCGATCTGGACCGTTTCAAGGGCGTGAATGATAATCGAGGTCATCAGGCCGGCGATGAAATTCTTAAAACGGTCTCCCGGTGCATTCAGGATTCGACAAGGGGGACCGATCTTGTTTTTCGATGGGGCGGGGATGAGTTCGTCGTCATCCTGTCCAAGGCGGAGCGGCCCGGGATCCTGATCGTGGCCGAGAGGATTCGCAGTTCGGTGCGCTCCCTGGCCAAGAAATGCCGGTTAGACCTGGATATGAGTATCGGGGTGGGGATCTATCCGGAGCACGGGAAGACGGAAGAGGAGTTGATCAGGCTGGCAGACCGCGCGCTGTATGTCGCGAAGAAGGGCGGGTACCGGGTCTATATCGGCGCGGAGGAGTACGAGGTGAACGACGAATCCGTGAGAATCGTCTTCCAGCCGGTGGTGGACGTGCTCTCGAATCAAAAACTGGGCTTCGAGGCCCTTTGCCGGGATCCCGAGGGCAAGCTGAGCGTCCCTGAATTTTTCAAGAAGTACAACGCGATCGGGCAGCTCGCGGAGCTGAAGCGCATCTGTTTTCTGGCACAGCTCAAGCTCGCACAGGAGCTCGGATTACAGAGAGTTTTCCTCAATATTGATTTCAATCTGCTGACCAGCATCGAGCCGGTTGCCAAGCCCTCCTCCATGGAGGTGGTTCTGGAGATTTCCGAGCTGGAGGCCCTGCAGGAGGTGGAAAAGCGGCTCGAAATGGCGGCGAAATGGAGGATTGCCGGATATCAATTCGCAATCGACGACTTTGGGGCGGGATTCGTCTCCCTGCCCTTCATCGCCCGGCTGGTCCCGTAATATATCAAGATCGACCGGTCTACGGTGCTTCAGGCCGTTTCGTCGAAGCCGTTCAGCAGTTTTTTGAAACTCCTGCTGGAAGCCCTAAGCGGTTATGTGACCAAGGGAATTATCGCGGAGGGCGTCGAGCAGGAAAAAGAATTGGATGCAATCAGGGAAATCGGTATCTGCATGGTTCAAGGCTATCTATTCGGACGGCCGGAAGAGCTCAAATGACCCGTGCCTATCATGGTCCGGCATTCGATCCTGCCTCTTTTTCTTTCGCACCCCGGGGATCAAACCCAGACATTCTTTTCTGAAGGCGCCACCGCTCGCGGGGAAAAACACTTGCGGCCGTCACATCGATTTTGTTAACATCAATTGAAAATCAACCTTCGTGATGGCCTCGGGGGGCTACCCTCACCTGCATCTTCATTGATCGTCAAGACCTCCCGTCTATCTTGTAGAATCGGTACACAGTCAACAGGAGCAGATTTCAATGAAAAACCACACCGCTAGACCATGGGCCTTTTTAATTCTTGCCTGCGTTGTCGCCGCGGGAGCGGCGTCGGAGGCCCTGGGGGGTTCTCCCGAGGCGAAGGAGGCCATGAGCGTTTCGGACGGCAAGGAAGTTTCGATCGAATATACCCTGACGCTCGAGGATAAGAGCGTCGTGGATACGAATGTGGGCGGAGAACCCCTCACCTATACCCACGGCGCCAGCCAGATTATCCCCGGCCTGGAGCATGCCCTGGAAGGCATGAAGAAAGGCGACAGCAAAAAGGTCACGGTCCAGGCCGAAGAGGGCTACGGGCCGATCGACGAAAAGGCTTTTATGGAGGTGAGCCGGGAGCAGATCCCCGCCGACGCCATGGAGGTCGGGGCACAGCTTCAAGGGACGGGAGCGCACGGCATGCCGATCATGGCCCGGATTACCGAGATCAAGGAAAAGACGGTGGTCCTGGACATGAATCACCCGCTGGCCGGCAAGACCCTCTATTTCGATGTCAAAATCCTGGGTGTCCGGGAGACTTCAGGCAAGTAGACACGGAATGAGGCAAAAGGGCGCGCGAAAACGAGCGCGGCCCGGAGTCGCGGATCTTTCTGCGTCTTACCGGGTTTCGCTGATGGCGCGAAGCGAGCCGAGGATCTTGGCCAAGGCGTTCTTTCGTTCCTTCAGGTCCTCGCGAAACTCGAGCCGCTCCGTGTCGGCAATTTCCATTCTTAAATCCGAGAGATAGCTCTCCAGGGCCTCGGCCAATATTTCGCCCTCCCGGTCGGTGAGTTCAAGCCTGGTCATTTTAACTTCCCTCCGCCCCTTTCATCTGTAAAAGGTAAAAAGGTAATCGTCTCACAGTTTCTCACGGCTTCACGTACAGTTACTACAACGCAAAGTGTGAATCTTGCGAGAATTTTAGAGACAGCCTCTGTTCAAGATGTATCTTTCCAGCTTGCATCTGAATTAAATAAGCTGGGAATCACTGCCGAGGCAATAATGGACGCCAAACGTTCTGATATTGGCGAAGA
>CAYGBP010000002.1:45425-56428 GCA_964348105.1 uncultured Nitrospirota bacterium | reverse complement strand
GCGGCATTCTCCGCCCAGATTCCCACGATTTTAATTATATCTTAATGGGTTTGAGAATGCAGAGACTTCGGGCGGCGGGTGCCGATCTGGGGATCTATTCCGTCTCAATGCCGTAATTTTTCACCAGATCGGCCGTCTCGTCCGGATCGCCCGTGGGAGGGGCGCAGGTCGCCCCGGCGCAGACATAGGCCTTGGGCGAGCCGTCCTGGCCGAACACCTTGACCGCGCCGGCCACCGACGGCGGAATCGATTCGATCCGGACCTCGGCCGGATCGTAAGCGGCCACCAGCTTGCCGGGCCGGTAGGCGCTCAGGGCCGATTCCCACAGTGCCCGTGTGCCGGGATCGTCCTTGCGGCCGATGATCACGGCCTGAGGCGGCTTGTTCAGATGATAATGCAGGGCCAGGGCATACGTGGCCCCCGTGCCGGCCAGGCCCCCCGCCGTGCCGGCGAATGCGGTAAGGGTCTCCCGCGCCACCTTCCCGAAGGCGTCGTCGTTGGTCAGGTAGGCCAGCCGGTTAAGGAGCTGAGCAGCCAGGCCGTTCGAGGACGGGCCGGGGTCGTCACGGATGTCCTTGACCGGACGGCTCAGCTCCCCCAGGGCCTCGGCTTCGGCCATTCGATCCAAGAAGCCGCGCCCGTCGGGATCCCGATACCGCGCGATCACATGCCGCATCAGCTCTTTGGCCGTTTTCAGGTACCGCATCTCGGCCGTGACCTCGAAGGCGTCCAGGGCGGCGGCGACCATCCAGAGCTGGTCGTTGAGCAGGCCGTAAACCCGGGCCCGGCCCTCGAACGAGGCATGCGCCATCCCTTTCCCTTTGCGGTGGGCTTCCCGCAACATCCGCTCTAGCGTTTTGAGTGCGAAGGCCTTCGCTTCTTCGTCGCCGAGCGCCTTGTACGCCTCCAGATAGGCCGAAATCAGCATGCCGTTTCGATCGGTATACAAGGTCGTGTCAACAAAAGGGCTTCCCCGTTTCCGGCGGGCCTCGGCCATGCCCGCTCGGCCCTCTTCGATCCGCCGGCGGACCTCCTGGACGGAAAGGTCCAACTCCTGCGCGACGGCCTCGGGAGTTGAGGCGATGAAGGGAACGTTCCGGCCGGAAGAATCCCCCGTATTTCCCTCCTTCGTGATCCCGTAGTAGAGCAGGATGACCTCCGCCTGGTCGCGGGGCAGGGCCCGCCGGACCTCGCGCGGGCTCCAGGTGTAGTAACCGGCATTCTGATCGGTGGCCGAGCCGGCGTCCTGATGGGCGAAGAAGCCGCCCTGCTCACGGTCGGACAGCGTCCTGTCCAGATAGCGCATGATTCCCCGGGCCACCCGGGAGAATTCAGGGTTCGAGGTGGCCTGATAGGCATGAAGATAATTAACCAGTACCCCGGCGTTGTCATCCGCCATTTTCTCGAATCGCGGCATGCGCCACTCACGGTCGGCGGTGGATCGGAAAAAGCCGCCTCCGATCTGGTCGTGAATGCCGCCGCGGGCCATCGCCTCGAGCGTCCGGAGTGCGATCGAAAGCATCTCGGCATCGTCCGCCTCGACGTGCCGCATCAGGGCGAACTCGACCAGTCCGGGGGAGGGAAACTTGGGACCGCCCCCCAGACCGCCGTGGGCCTCGTCGTAAAGCCCCAGAATGTTCGTGGCGATCAGCGTGACGGTCTGGTCCGACAGCGGGCCCGGATCGGCCGAATCCTCGGCGAGCCGATCCAGGAGGGCGGCGACCTGCGCCGAAGCCGACAGGACATCCACCTTCTGGAGCCGATAGGCCTCAGCCATCCGGCCCAGGACCGTCTTCATCCCGGGCTGGTCTCCCCGGTCCTCGGGCGGCAGATAGGTTCCGCCGAAATAGGCCATGCCGTCGGGCGTGAGAAAAACGGTCAAGGGCCAGCCTCCGCCGCCGGTCAGGACGCGTACCACCTCCTGGTATCGCCGGTCGATGTCCGGCCGCTCATCCCGGTCCACCTTGACGGGGACGAAGCCTTCATTGATCAATCGGGCAATCGTCCGGTTATTATACGATTCCTCGGCCATGACCCGGCACCCATGGCACCAGGAGGCCCCGATGTCCAGCAGGATGGGCTTGTCCTCGGCGCGGGCCCGCTCGAAGGCCTCCTCGCCCCAGGGCAGCCAGCGCACGGGCTGGTGCGCGGCCGCCCGCAGATAGAGGCTGTCCTGGCCCGCCAGGGCGTTTTCCGGCGCGGGCCGGGTGGCCAGGGAGAATAGACCGTCCTTGAAAAACCAAACCCCGAGCGCTAGAGCAGCCGTGATCCCGGCTGCGCCGATGATCGCCCATGGCGCGGCACGCCCGGCCGCTGGGGCGGGGCTGGTGTGGCGAGGAGGGCTATTCGGCATTTTGGATCAGGGCTTCGAGATCGCTGCGGAAGGCGTCCTCGGTCTGCGGCCCGAAATACCGTTTGCGAATCATGCCCTCGGAATCCACGAGGATACTGGTGGGAAATCCCAGGACACGGAAGCGGCGCTTCACTTCCCCGAGATTACCGATCAGGACCCTGTAATCCATGCGGTGTTCCTCCATGAAGGCCCGGATGTCCTCCGGACGGCCGGACTCCACCGCCACACCGACCACTTTGAAGGTCTTGCGATCGTAACGGCCCTGAAGCCGGATCAGCTCGGGGATTTCTTCCAGACAGGGCTCGCACCAGGTCCCCCAAAAATTGATCAGCAGCACCCGGCCGCGAAGGTCCGACAGGGCGACCGGGGCGCCGTCGAGCCCCATGAACTCCACGTCCGGCGCCGGCTCGGGGGCGGCCCCGGCCGGCGCACCCCATGGTAGAACGACGAGCAGGATGCAGGCGATTACCGCGGCCGGTGCCGGGCGGAAGAAGCGACGCGAAAGGCGGGGTTCCGGCATCACGCTACGAAGCCGGGACGGCCTCCTTGACCACCATTCGCTTTCCCTTCATCTTGAAGGTGATGATATAGCTTCGCTCTTTTTCAAGCGATTCCAGGACCTTTTTTTCGGCCTGGAAGGTCATGGGCTCCTGAAGCTGGGCGTCGATAATGGTGAAGGTGCCGGCGGCGGGATCAATTTCGGTGACGACGCCGACATGGCGATCGGGCCCCAGCGCGTCACAACCCCAGGCGGACGGCCCCATCAGTATCGAAGCGATGAGCATCACGATCGCGGTTGCCGTAACCATGATTCTTTTCATGTGGACCTCCGTTTCATTGCGTATATTTCATTTTATTGCGTAATCGTGATCACTGTCAATCCGCATGCCCAGGCCTTTTTGCCGGGGTGGTGATTCTGGGTTATAATTCCTGTTGATCGATTGGATCGCCATCTTTCATCGAGTCCGCATCTTTTCAAAAGGATTGCCGGGAGGCTTGAGGGGAAATGGAAGCGCCGCTGAGCGTGACGGTATCATTTGTTATTTATACTTTAGGTATCATTCTGGTCGGGCTTTATTCGGCCCGCTACGCCTCGCGCTCCACGGACGATTACCTGCTCGCCCGAAAGGGGCTGGGGCCCTGGGTAACGGCGGTCTCGGCCTCGGCCTCGTCGGAATCCGGATGGGTCACATTGGGTCTGGTCGGCACGGCCTTCAGTCAGGGGCTGGCCACTTTCTGGGTCGTTCCCGGTTGTCTTTTGGGTTACGCTTTCAACTGGTGGGTGATGGCCCATCCCATCCGGCGGCATGCCGCCGCCCATGACGTCTATACCATCCCGGACCTGATGGGCTCCCTCTTCAGAGACCGGGAGCTGACCATCCGGTTGATCTCGGTCGCCGTGATCTTCGTCATGATGACCGCCTACGTCGCCGCCCAGTTCAACGCGGCCGGAAAGGCCTTCGAAGCGGTCTTTCAAATTCCTTACGAGCTTGGCGTGTTGATCGGGGTGGGGATCGTGGTGCTGTATACCCTGACGGGGGGCTTTCGCGCCGTGGCCTGGACCGATTTTATTCAGGGCGCATTGATGTGGCTGGCTTTGGTCTTCCTGCCGGTCATCACGCTTTCCCACGTGGGTGGCTGGTCGGGGATGCTCTCCGCCCTGGAGGGGCAGGCCCCGGGGCTCGTTAGCGCGTCGGCCGGAAAGACGGGTTTTTTGATGTTAGGCCTGGTGGTGGGCTGGCTGGGGATCGGCCTGGGCTATCCGGGCCAGCCGCATGTGCTGGTCCGGTTCATGGCCGCCCGGGACGAGGACGCCGTCGCCAAAGGCCGGATCATCGCAATGACCTGGGGGATCTTCGTCTTCGGCGGGGCGGTGGTCCTGGGCCTGGCCTGCCGGGCCCTGTTCGGTTCGCTGGGCGACGCCGAGCAGGCCCTTCCGATCGCTGCGCTTCAGCTCCTGCCGGGCGTCCTCGCGGGTCTGATGCTGGCGGCCGTCCTGGCGGCCATCTGCTCGACGGCCGACAGCCAGCTCCTGGTGGCCTCCTCGTCGCTTTCGCACGATCTTTACGCACGTCTCACGGGCAAGAACCTGGACTCTCCCCTGGTGATCAACCTGGACCGGCTGGCCGTCAGCGTGGTCGGCCTGCTGGCGATGGTCCTGGCACTCACCGAGAACCGCGTCATCTTTTCTTTCGTGCTCTACGCCTGGGCCGGACTCGGGGCGGCCTTCGGCCCGCCCTTGATCCTGGGCCTATTGTGGCGGAAGACGACTTCGGGCGGGGCTATCGCCGGGGCGGTGGCGGGGGCAGTCACGATCGTGATCTGGAAGAATGTACCCGTCCTATCCGGCGCGATCTACGAGCTGGTGCCCGGATTCTTCCTGTCGCTCCTGGCGGTCTGGGGGGTCAGCCTGGCCGGCCCCGGAAGGGCCGCAGGAGAGAAAAGGTAGAGGTAATCAGGCCTTCGTCAAGTCTTCGACGAACTGCTTGGCTTCCTGGGTTCCCATCCGATAATGCCGCTGGGCCAGACGGATGGCCGAGAGCTTCTGGCCAGCCTGCGCCATGGCCAGGATGCTGTCCTCGATCACCCGGGAGGCGTCCTTGCCCAGAATATTGAGAATCATCCCGGCCGTCTTTTCAAAGTTTTCTTTCTTGCCCGACGTATAGCCCAGGGTCATCGGGAGGGTCTCCCGGTCGGTGACGAGGGCCAGGCGGTAAGTGTCCCGCTGGCGGCGGCCCATTCCCACCTGCAGCGTGACGTTGCGGATCTCATCGAACGGAATGACCCTTTCCCTTCGGCGAAATAGGCCGCTCGTCTTCCAGATCAGCCTTTTCTGATAGATCCGGAAGATGAAAAGATTTCGTTCTGTGAAAATCGCCCCGGTGAAGAAAAACACGGCGAAGCCGACGATGGCCCCGAAAAGCTCGCCGTCGAGCGATGGATCCGCGGCCAGCCGCTCCACGACCTTGAATAAAAGAAAGGCGGCGGCGGGCAGGGCGATCGCCCCGGCCAGGAGAGGAAAATCCTCCAGGACCAGCTCCAAGCTGTCCGAGCGCTTGACCTTCATTGGTGAGCTCCGGGGTTCGTTTCCCAAAATCCTCTTAATTATAGCAGGTTATGCTGACTGAGGGTGCGGTCGGGGCGGACCGGCGGAAAGCTCTCCCGGGATGGCCCCCGGGAATCACCTTGCACGGGGCCGGGAAATTTGTTATGATAACTCACGCTATACCGTGATCGCCTGGTGAGCCCCAGCCTTTGTCCTCACCACATCCCTCAAGGCAGTCCAGTCCGCCTCGCCCGGTCGGGATCGATCACCGAAAGCGCGGTTCATGACGGGGTGATGCGGCGTCGTCGGGCGTAGCGCAGCGGGGCCCGCAGAGCTTTCCGCTCCGTGGAGAATCCTAACAGGAGGCATGATGAGCGTATCCGAGGGCAAATCGATCTCGATCGAATACACCCTGAAGCTGGATGACGACAAGGTCGTTGACAGCAACGTGGGGGGAAACCCCCTGGTTTATACTCACGGGACCCACCAAATTATCCCGGGCCTCGAAAAGGCCATGGAAGGGATGAATGTGGGGGAGACCAAGCAGGTGACCGTCCGGCCGGACGAGGGCTATGGACAGGTGGATCGCAACGCCTTCATCGAGGTGCAAAAGGAACAGGTCCCGAGCCAGGCCTTAGACGTCGGGGTTGCCTTGCAGGTAACAGGTCCCGAGGGGAAGGTCTTCACGGCGCGGGTCGACGAGATCAAGGACAGCTCCGTGGTGCTGGACTTCAATCATCCCCTGGCGGGTCAGACCCTGCACTTCGACGTGAAGGTTTTGAAGATTCAGGAGGCGCATCTGCAGTAACCGGCGGGCGGCGAATGCCCGGCCGGTCTTCGCCGGTCCCGCCGAGAAGCGGGCCGGGAGGGGATGGAACGGCGAAATGCAAACCTCTAACCGAAACGGCAGCGCAAAACAGAAACGGGGTCCTTGTTGAAAGTCCGAGTCTACGAGAACAACGTCGAAAAAGCACTGAAGGTCTTGAAGCGCCAGCTGCAGAAGGCCGGCCTGTTTAAGGAAATCAGGACCAAATCCTTCTATGAAAAGCCTTCCGAAAAGCGCAAGCGCAAGCGAAGAGAGGCCCGCAAGAAAAGACGCAAGGCCATGGGCGGCTGATGCCGCCTCATCGCAACGCCTGATCGCAACCCGCGGGCCCTTCGGCCCGACCCGCTGAGCCCGTCCGCGGCTCCCCGGAGATCACTTTCCGCAAAATCCAAATCCCAACCCCTAATTCGTGCATCAAATTGTAAAAGTTAAGATCTTCCCGTACAGGTTTGGGGAACAAAAAGGTGGCAGCCAGCCGCCCTCTTCGGCTAATCTGTTTCGCGCCAAACGAACAGAGCCGAAAGGAGGAAGACATGACTGCCAAGAAGAAGTTAGTACAAACGAGGCTGTCTTTGCTCCAGTTGGCTGAACGGCTGCGCAACGTGTGTGAGGCCTGCCGACGCCGCGGGATTTCCAGAAGCCAGTTTTGCGAGTATAAACGGGCCTTTCAGGAAAAGGGTCTTGACGGTCTGCTGGACCGCCCGCCGATACCCAAGGACTGCGCGGCATTGACATCAATTCCCCAACGTTCTATACTCCTCCGACAACGCAGAGCAACTGTCACGTCTGCCAGAGGAGGAGGAGAGATGCCTGGAAGGATCGGAAAGCTGGTATTGGCTGGAATTTGCACCCTTTTTGCGGTCGGCATATCGTTCCATTCCGCGGAAGGAAAGAATCATAAAGGCGGGGGGGGAGGTCCCTCTTGCGACGCTTCAACCGGGCGGATCGAGGTATCCATTAGCGGGTCATGCAACAGCATCCAGGCCGCGATCGACGCCGCTTCGGGCACGGCCGCAAATCCCGTGGTGATCGACGTGCTGCCGGGAACTTATACCGAAAATCTGGTGTTGAAGAGTTATGTGCATCTCAAGGGGGGCGGCCGGGATGTCACATCGATCCAGGCGGCCGATTCCGCCTTACCGGTGGCGTCCATATCGCTCCTTACGAATGTGGCCGTTTCAGGATTCCGGATCACCGGGGGCTTGTATGGGATCGATGTCAACGGGTCCTCGCCGACCATCACCGGCAACGAGCTAACGGGTAACAGCGCCAGCGGCGTGTTTAGCCATGATAACGCATCGCCGATCATCAGCGGCAACCTGATCAATGGAAATGGCCAGCATGGAATTGCGAGTTTGAGATCAAGTTCGCCCCTCATCACCGACAATGAGGTGACGAATAATACGCTCTCAGGCATCGTAATCCGGGATAATTCATCGCCCACTGTTTCAGGAAACCTTGTTTCCGGCAGCGGGGTAAACGGAATTGATATATCACTGGTCTCTTCTCCCACGGTTATCGGAAACACGATTGTAGGGAATACGGGTTGGGGTGTTTCTGATAGGGAATCTTCCACTTCCCTTATTTCGGGTAACCGGATCACGGGAAATGCATCGGGGGGGGTCGAGGTGACCTTAACTTCATCTCCGACGATCGTCCATAATAAGATCACTGACAACACCGGGGCCAGCATGCCCTTGGACCTGTTGATCGCATCCGGCAGCAATCCGCATGTCAGCTATAACATCTTCGACACTTTTAACGGAACGTTCGGGATCGGACAGTATAATCTGACCTCGGGGGGTGCTCCCGCTCCGGCACCGTGAGAAAAAAGGCGTGAATGAATGACTTGAAAAGGCCGTACCCATCGGGGGTACGGCCTTTTTCCTTCTACAGGCCTAAGCGGCCCGAATCCGCAATTCAGAGGATGTGATCGGCATCGAGGTCTAAGGAGCCTTAAAAAATGCGGGGGAGGTCCCTTATGGTGGGAGCGATCCAGGATTATGTCAAAGCGACCCCGCATGAGCCGCGTCTGTGGGCGGAGCTGGAGTCCCGCGTTTCCCGAATAGCCGACGGGCTGAAGCTGGATGACGTGGCGGACTTGAGGGAGATCCGGCCGGTGCGGGAGGCCTGCCTCTAAAGGGGGGTAGCTCAATGCTCGGCCTGAGGATAACTATGGACAACAAGCGGCGTGACCCCTTTACGCCGGCCAACCAACCATTTGCGAATTCACGCCAAACCTGACAAGATAACGGTATCCAACCTTGCCGTGATTGGAGGGAGAGCGGATGGTCCGGGTGGGTTGCTGCGGGTTTCCGGTGTCCAGAGAAAGGTATTTTACGGCATTCGGTGTCGTGGAACTGCAACAGACCTTTTATCAGCCGCCAGAGGACAAGACCGCGATCCGGTGGCGCCGTGAGGCCCCGCCCGGATTCGAATACGCGCTCAAGGCCTGGCAGCTCATCACCCACGAGTCGGGCTCCCCAACCTATAGAAAACTGAAGCTCGAAATTCTTCCGGGCCATGAAAAAAACTATGGATCCTTCAAGCCCACGGACGAGGTGCTCGCCGCCTGGGAGCGCACCCGGCGAATCGCCGGCCTGCTCGAAGCCCGGATCATCATCTTTCAATGCCCGTCCTCCTTCGGGCCATCCCCCGAAAACAAACGTAACCTGAAGCATTTCTTCTCCTCGATCGCACGAGGCGGAATGATCTTCGCCTGGGAGCCGCGTGGAAAATGGGAAGAGGGGGAGATCCGCCCGATCTGCGAAGACCTGGATCTGGTCCACTGCGTGGACCCTTTCAAGGCCCGGTCCTGCTCAGGTGACTTCGGGTACTATCGCCTCCACGGCATCACCGGCTACCGGTACCGCTACACGAAAGAGGATCTGACCCGGTTGGGGCGGATCGCCGATGGAAGACGAGAGACCTATATCATGTTCAATAATATCTGGATGTTTGATGATGCGCGGGCCTTTTGCAGGCTCATCGGCGCCGGAGGAAGAAGACTCAAATCCGTCTGAGATGGCCTGAAGCGGTCCTGGTAAGGGGCGATCGATGAGCAAGGCGAAGGGGATCCCGGTCCGGATCGGCACATCCGGCTGGTCCTATCCGCACTGGCGGGGCGCTTTCTATCCGCGCGACCTGCCCGCGTCCAGGTGGTTTCAATATTATCTCGAGCGCTTCGACGCGGTGGAGATCAATTACTCCTTCTATCAGTTGCCGTCGGAGAAGACCTTCGAGCACTGGCGGGATGAGGCGCCGAAGGACTTCGTCTTTGCCGTCAAGGCCAGCCGGTTCATCACCCATATGAAAAAGCTCAAAGACCCCGGGAAGACGCTCAGGCCTTTCATGGAGCGGGTGGTGCTTTTGAGAAAGAAACTGGGCCCGATCCTGTTTCAGCTCCCGCCCCGCTGGCGGCTGGACATTGGGCGGCTGCAGTACTTTCTGGAGGGGCTCGACCGTCGGTATCGTTACGCCATCGAGTTTCGGGATCCCTCCTGGTTCGACGATCGCGTTTACGAGGCGCTGGCCTCCCACCGCGTCGCCTTCTGCATCTACGACCTGGACGGGCGGCAGTCGCCCAGGGAGGTGACGACCGACCTGGCCTATGTCCGGCTGCACGGTCCCGAAGGCCCTTATCGCGGCCGTTATGACGACCGCGCCCTCTCGGATTGGGCCAGGACCATCCGCGCCTGGGCCGGGCAGGGGAAGTCCGTCCACTGCTATTTCGACAACGATGAAAAGGCCTTCGCTGCCCAAAATGCACAGCGGCTCAAGGGGATGCTTGGCTGCTAACATTTACGGTTTCAGCTGTCGGTTTGGGGGAGCGGGAAGCGGGTGGCCGGCCGAGACAACCATTCGCATAGAATACCTAAAGACAATAAAGCGATTGATTCGGGGATCAGATCAATACTGCTATAGTATTATTGGGAAGTGTCGATGGCGTGCGGAGGCCCCCGGTGTGGTGGACAAGCCGGGATGGGGGTATCTGAGCCAAAGATGGTTCTATTACCCCGGGTCAATCATCGGCCAAGGGAGCGAGGTGCCGGCGGCTTATCTCAGGGCGCCGAGCAGGGGATATCGATCTCTACTCGGCTAGATGATATATCTTACGCCGGCCCGAAAATAATTTCCTTTCCGGTCCTTCTTCACCCACGAGACGACTGCCAGCGTGGGAGCCGCCGGGGAAACCTGACTGATCGGAAGCCCGATCCTCAAGATGGTCTGTCTGTAGATTCGGTGTCTGGACCGGATACAAAGGCCCCCTTCGCTGATGTTGAGCAGCAAGGCTCGGAATTGTTTTCTGTCCAAAAGCAGGGCTCTTTCGTGCAAGATCCCGGCCTCGTAGGTGATGACCCTGCGAAGGTGAAATCGCGGAAAATGCCTGCGCTCTTTCATCCAGGGTGCTGTCCCGGTTGACGCAGAAAGAAAGTTCTCCCAGTATCCATCGCTCTACGATTCCTGTCGCTGGTCGCTGCTCAATGATCTCCAAGGCAACTTGGACCGGATGGTTTGCGGGTCCCGGTCGCGGCGGGCGAGATCGTGCTCCCTCTCCTCTCCGAGTTTGACTGTATCGACCTCGCGCCGGAAGATCCATCCCCCGAAAGTAGGATTTTGAGCCCTCAGGGGCGTACAGGGCGTCCGGGAGTATTCGGCAACCCTGTTTGTCTTGGACCCCGGGCGGTGGCATAATAAACGTATGGAACCAGAGAAAAATCATCCTACGAAGAAGGAGCGCCGTCAGCAGCGGCAGAGGGAGAAGCAGCAGGAAAGGC
>CAYGBP010000002.1:36693-45415 GCA_964348105.1 uncultured Nitrospirota bacterium | reverse complement strand
CGGCACTGTCTGGATCGGCGAGACGGGGCGACGCCGTGGCGGGCTGTGAGGTGTCGGACTCCCCGCAGCGGGTCAGCAGCGGCAGAGAGAGAAGCAGCAGGAAAGGCTTCACCGAAAAAGAAGGCGGTATGCCCGCAGGGTTTTACTGTGGCTTTCGGTCGCTGTCGGGATCATCGTCCTGGTTCTTGGGATGGTGAAGCTGACCTCACGCCCCACCGATACCACCGGCACCCTTGAGCCGGCGACCCTCTCGATTCATGAATTGGACTGGGTCAAGGGAAATCCCGATACCGGCGTGGCGCTTATCGAGTATAGCGATTTCCAATGTCCCGCCTGCGCGGCCTATCATCCGATCCTCGCCCAGCTCGTGGCCGATCTGGGCGATCGCATGGTGTTGGCCTACAGGCATTTTCCCTTGAAGCATGTTCACCCGAATGCGGAGTCCGCGGCCCGCGCAGCCGAGGCTTCCGGCAGGCAGGGGAAGTTCTGGGAGATGCATGACCTCATTTTCAGGGGACAGGCGAAATGGGCGAATGAGCGAGATCCCGAAGAGACTTTTATCGAATATGCGAGCGAACTGGGACTTGATCTAGAGCGGTTTCGTGAAGACCTGGGCTCCCGGTCCGTGAGCGCGGCGGTCGACGAGGACACGAAAAGCGGGATGGATGCCGGGGTCGACGGCACCCCCACGTTTTATCTGAACGGCATCAAGATCCGGAATCCCAGGAGCTACGGTGAATTCAGGGCCCTGATCATGCGGCACTCCGATGAAGATTTCTAGATGGATCCTGGGGTTGTTTCTGGCCATCAGCCTGGTCGGATTCACTGATGCGACCTACCTGACGATCAAGCATTACCAGGGCGCGGCCCTCGAATGCTCCATCTTCGAGGGCTGTGAAAAGGTCACGACGAGCCGTTACGCAACGGTCGCGGGCGTTCCCATCGCCCTGGCGGGGGCGCTCTACTACCTTGCCATCTTCCTCGCTCTGATCGCCTACATCGACCTGAAGAAGGAAAAAATTCTGATTTATGCGTCGCGAATGACGATTCTGGGTTTTCTGGCCTCCGTCTGGTTCGTCTATGTTCAACTCTTCGTGATTCGGGCGATCTGTCCCTGGTGCATGGTCTCGGCGGCCGCATCAACCGCCCTGTTTATCCTGGGGGTCATCGTGCTCAGGTCTGGGTCTGTCCCTTCCGGATCAGCCGCTTGAGGCGCATGGATTGACGAGCTTCACCGGCGACTGGAGGCGCGGTGCGATCATTTGGGAAAGATTCGGTCTGGAGAACTAGTAATGATGAGAGCAGCAAACGGCGCATGGCCGGGCGTTAGTCCGAGTCGATGGATTCAAAAGTAGTATCGGATGCCGAAGACCGCCGTGAGCATGCTCAGGTTGATCGTCCGGGTCCCCTGGGAGGAGCCCCCGACCTTCATCTCGGTGTCGGCGGGCCTGTTATAGACCCAGGCCAGTTCCGCGCTCAATGCCAGATGCGAGGTGAGGAATAAATCCAGGCCCGCCCCGCCTTTGACCGCCAAGGTGTCCACCTCGTCGATCTCGCAGTTGATCCCGAAGAGCGACTGGCACAGCGCGTTGCTGATGCCGAAGGCGTCGAAATTGTAGCGCGAAAGTCCGGCCCCGAGTACGGCGTAAGGGGAGGCGCGGCCGAGGAGCGGATGGTATTCGAGCGTCACGAGGTAGGTTCCCACCGCGACATCCTGGCTGACGGTGGTCGATCCGAAGGTCAGGTTGGTGACATCGACGCCTCCCCCCGAGGCCGTCAATCCGATCGTGAAATGCTGTGTGACGCCGTAGAGCAGATGTAGATCCAGGAAGACGCCGTTATCTGCGCCGGCGCCCTGGGCGGGGTCCTGTGTCGGAATGGCGGGCCCTCCGCGTAATCCCAAGCCGAACCCGGGGCGCATATTCTCGGCAAAAGCCTGTTCTGTCATCACGGGACCGAACAGGAGCAGGATGACGACGCCGAATTGCTTTATGCTGTTCATGGAGGGGATTCTGAAATTCATCCAATCACCCGGAGACGATTAAGCCCTTTTTCGGATCACCGGCCTGGTCCGACTATTTTCGAGTATACCAGAATTATTGAAGTTGTCGTCGATTTGACGGTAAGAAGGAATTGAGAATATAGTACGTCCAAAGGAGCGTCGGAGATAGGATGATCGTCATCAGGATTGATCCCGGACTACGGGCAGCCGCTTCGCTGCTGTGTCTGGGTGTCTTGCAGGCAAAAGTGAAGGTGAGCTTACCCGATGCCCGCCTGTGGGTCGAAGTGGAGTCACGGCTGGGTCGAATTGCCGAAGGCGTCAGACTGGAAGACGTCGCAGGGTTGAAAGAGATCCGGGCGGTGCGGGAGGCCTACAAGTCTCTGGGAAAGGAGCCGGGCCGTTATCGCAGCTCCTCGGAGGCCCTGGTCCGCCGCATCCTTCAGAAGAAGGGGCTTTACCCGGTCAACACGGTGGTTGATATCGGCAACCTGATCTCCTTGGAGACATTCCATCCGGTTTGCGTCTTCGATCTGGCCAGAATCAACCCCCCGGTCGCTTTCACGGTCGGTCGGCCCGGTCAGACCTACTCCGGCATCGGGAAGGGAGAGATCAATATCGCAGGCCTCCCGGTCTTCGTCGATCGGGAGGGGCCGTTCGGGAGCCCCACGAGCGATTCGGAAAGGACAAAGGTTACCCGGGATACGAAAAATATCCTGTTCATGATTTTATCTTTTTCAGGTCCGCAGGGGCTTGACCGGTCCGTCGAACGCGCCAGGATGCTTCTGGAGACTTACGCCGGGGGTATGGATCTGGAGACTGCTCTCATTCAATAAAGCTGCTTTTTGCTTCGTGTACCGACCCATAGGCCTTCCGCCGCACCATCATGTTGAAAGGTGGTTTCCGCTGTAGTAAAATGCTGGCTCTGAATCAATGATTCATGGAGGTCATTCATGCACGGACTGGAACGGGCGGGACTATTAAAAAAGCTGATCTGCGGCGCGGTCTGCGCCGCCTTCGCGCTTCAACTCGGGTCTTGCGGCACGATCCTTTATCCGGAGCGGCACGGACAGCGCTCGGGCGAACTGGATCCCACCGTTGTCCTGTTGGATGCGATCGGCCTGCTCTTCGGCATCATCCCGGGGCTGGTCGCTTTTGCCGTCGATTTTCACACCGGGGCGATCTATCTGCCGGGAGGCAAGAAGCGGCCCAAGCATCATCGAAGAGGCCAGGCCGAAGAAATTGAAGGCGGTTGGGTGATCCTCCGGACCGACCCGCGTACATTGGATGCCGGAACGCTGTCAGCGATCCTCAGCCGTGAAACGGGCCATACGATCCGTCTGGATGATCCCCGGATGGTGCTGCGAACGGCCACGGGACGGGTGGATATCGCCGCAAAGCTGGAGCAGCTCTCCCTGGCGATGGCTCGGCCGGCGGCGAGCCCCTTCTAGGCGGGAGGGTCATCCCCCGATGATGCCGGGATGAAGGATCAGTTCACCTATACGCCGATCGGCGTTCTGAGGACGGCCTACCGGTCGACGGATGAGATACCCAAAACGCTCGGACAGGCCCCCACGGCGGAAGGCGCGATCGAGATTGATCCCGCTTTCAAAGACGGTCTTTTGGATATCGACCGGTTCACGCACCTGTTGGTGATCTTCGCGTTTCACAAGAGCGAGGGAAAACCCCTCAGGGTTTATCCCCCGGGGCAGGAGAAGGAAAGAGGGGTATTCGCGACGCGTTCTCCCCACAGGCCGAACGCCATCGGAATTTTGACGGTGGAGTTGCTCAGCCGTGAGGGGACCCGGTTGAACGTGCGCGGCGTGGATGTCCTGGACGGCACCCCCGTTCTGGATATCAAGCCGTATCTGACGCATTTCGATTCCCGGCCGGAGGCCTCCCAGGGCTGGCTGCCAGACTCCTGAGCCTCCGCGCAGCGAGGTCAAGCGGCACGGTCTTCTTTATAACCGTAGAGCCATTGGGAGCCGGTCTTTCCGACATTTCGGACGGTATGGACCACGCCGGCCGGGATCATGATTTCCCGGCCGATCTCGCAGCGCAGGGTCCGTCCCTTCATCTCCAGCTCCATCTCGCCCTTTACGGCCATGAGCAGTTCGTCCGTTTCGTGCACGAAATTCTTCCAGATCTGGCCGGGGGGGTCGGTAAAGATGCCGAAGCTGAACCCCCGCGTCTTCCAATCGGCCGCCACCGCCTCAATATCAACTTTCGATCGCGACTTCATGGACGTGATCCTTACCGGTTAGTTGTCAGGTTCTTCCCTCCCGCCGGGTCAGTTGCGCGGAAGCTGTTTCAGGGCGGAAACACCCGCCCGTGCGGCCGTGCCGGAGACGCTATCGGATGGAAACTGTCTGATCCAAATGATCAGGAGAAAGACGGCCCAAAATAAGAGCGTGTTGATCGTGATGATATTCCCCGTGAACCCCAGCGTGTGAGTGAATGCCCAGGGCGAGGCATGAACAGGAGAGCCGCGTAAGCTCTCACCGATAGGACTTTCGATGCGACCGGGTTGGCCAGTTTTGCGTTGCGATGCATCAGAAAGGTTAGCACGGAGCCAAACAGAATGATGCTTACCGTCGTCATCACCATTGGTATCGAAAGGGCAACCCGTATATTGGCCGGGATGTAGTAACCGAAAGTGCCGATCCAGATGATGTTAAGCGAACCACTGATCATGAGGCCTGCCAGCGCCGCCCGCAGAATGATCGGGGCTTTGACTGTCGGGTATCGGCTGCGCCACAAGAGCAGCAGCGACCAGAAGGTGGCAACAATCATGATGTTCACGGCGGCCTGTTTGGAGGATTCGACTCCGAAGTTTCCGACAACTGGGTGCTGTTGGCCGCCGATCGCTTTCAGTTCAGCGGCCTGCATGACAAATGTATGGGGTGTAATATAAAGCAGGAGCGACGCCCCCAGGATAAAGAAAATATATTTGGAATGATGTGCGTATCGACTTGTTCCTCCCCTGGCATCGATGATCTGCCAGAGATAATAATTCATCGCAACGAAAAGACATCCCATCAGGAGGATTAGGATGATTCCGGGCCAGGCCAGCAGTCCCCCGAGCAACGTTATTCCCATCTGCTGTCGATACGCATAGATAAACCTTTGAAGTACATACCCGCCGAATGGGATGGTCAAGAGGGCAAACATCATGGTCAGAAAGCCCGCATGCGCCATCCAGCCGTAGAACCTGCGTTCCAGATCGATCTTATGGCGGATGGCCTGGTAGGCGGCATAGCAGGCAATCACGATCGCCGCGAAGGCCAGGTTGCTGAAGAAGCGATGAACGTTCATCGGCATCCACAGCGCATTGCTCAGGACGTTGAAGTAGTCACCGAGGAACCGACCATCCGCGTCCACCCCCGCCGGAGACATCATGAAGGTGCTCCAGGAATTTCCGATCATCATAACGCAAAGGGCCGTCAGGTTGAGAAGGCCCGCCAGGAGCACGCGAAACCAGTTGGAGAAGATCCGTTCCATCCGGTGCCAGCCGGCATGGTAGAGGTAGATGCCCGCCGTGAAGAGCAGGAAGAGCAGGCCGTAGAACCAGAAAAACGGCCGGAAGACCTCGATCAAATACTTCATAAAGTCAGGATAGAGGGACACCAGTCCGATCAGCAGCATCACGCCGATCATCACGGTGACGGAGAAGGCCAGAAGCGTCAGTCCCAGGATTTCGCGCGCCGCGCGCCCGAGTCTCGACGAAGTCTCCGGCCGACGAACCAGTCTGCTGGAAATCTCCAGAATCAGGATCCAGAAAAGCGCCCCCAGCACAAAGCCGCCGAAATAGAGGTGCTGCTGGGCGAGAATCCAGATGAGGACGCGGCTTTCGCCCAGGGGGCCCGGAAGATTCAGCCTGGGGTAGTCCTCCCGGGTGAGTTTCGGTGTGGGCGATCCCGTAATGATTCCTTGGGTCTTGTAATAAATATCCCGGCCGGTTTCCGGAGGTTGGGGTTCCCGCGCGTCGGCCCAGGCAGCCATCGCCTGTTTCGGCCGCTCTTCGTGGGCATGGGAGCGAAATGAAAACTCGGGAAACCGAATCGAGATTTCCGGCGTCCGGATCGACAAGTCGGGAAGTTGCAGTGGATGAAAAAGGCCGAAGGTGATCGCGCCGAGGATGATGACCAGTGCCAGGAAGATGCCGTTTGCAAGCCTCGGATTCATGACGTCGCCTCCTCCGGCTCGATCGATGGCCGTTGCCGCCTGTTCCCGCCGCCGCAATCTAAATTCAGGATACGCCAATTCAATAGGGCATTGCAAGGGGAGATCGACCGGCGCCGGAATCAGGAAGGGCCAGGGAATTCTGCCGGCTCAAAGGGTACGGCGGAAAAAGCCGCCGATCCTGTCTTCATATTCGCGGGACTGCTGGCCGTGGGCGAGGTTGTCCGTAAACCAGAACTCCGCGTTCGGATTATCGCGAAGCGCCTCTCTCAGCTTAACGCCATGGAGAAAGGGGATGACCTTATCCTGCTCCGAGTGGATCAACAGGATCGGGATACGGCTTTCGCGGACGGCCTTGGCCGGGGAGACCGCCTTGGGGTCCACGCCGAGAAAGATCTTCGCCCAGATTCCGGTGAAAAAGGCGAGAGGGTATTTGAGGACGAACAGATGCCGGTAAGTCTCCCGCGCCATCAGATGCAGGTCGGCGTAGCTGGAATCCGCGACGACCGTCCGGATCGCGCCGGTCTGTGCCGATCCCATGAGCGCGACCGCGCCGCCCATGGAAAAGCCCCAGACACCGATCTCATCAATACCGTTCTCCTGCAGATAGCGGACGGCGGCCAGCAAATCCCGGACCTCACGGGCGCCGGCGGTCGTGTAGGATCCGTCGCTTCCGCCGAAGTAGCGGAAATCGAAGACCAGGAGGTTATAGTCCCGGTGAAGGAAGGAAATCGCCGGGAGGATGTCGCCCTTGTCCGCCGGGTAGCCGTGAAGGCCGATGATCGCCTTCTGCGAACCGGGGTTGGGGATGAACCAGCCCCTCAGGCGCAGGCCGTCGGAGGTATGAAGAGCAACCTGCTGATGGGGGAGGCCCAGATGGTCCGGCGCTACCGGCGAGTGAATGCGGGGAGGCCTGACCGAGACATAGAGGCCGAACAGGCTGAAAATGAGGAAAAAACCAATAGCGATCGATAAGACGAAAAGCATCTGTCTGGTCATATTCCGAGCCTTGGGTCGGTCGTTATCGCATTGTACCACGATCTCGGGCCGGAGGCGATGGGGGCAGGCGCCGGGGACAGGAATTGACAGGGTCGACCCCTGGCGATTAATATATCCTTATCTGGTGTATGACGGGATGTCGGTGTTCGCGCCGCCTCGGGGGGAGGAATCATTGAGCCGGTTCTGGATCGAAAAGCAGAGGATTATGGGAGGCCCCAATCCCACGCCCGAGGATGTCGAGCTACTGTACCATCAAGGCTTCAGGGCGATGATATCCCTGCTCGATCCCGGCGAGCAGTCTAACCTCTATGAGGTGGAACGCGCCCGACGGCTGGGCTACCGGTGGTATTCGATTCCCATCAGGGATTTCTCGGCGCCCCGCCTCGATCAGATGGTCGACTGCACAAATCGGATGGAGGAGTTCTCACAGGACGGAAAGCTATCCATTGCATGGCCGGCGTGGGCAGAACCGCAACCATGGCGGCCGCCTACTGGATCCGGAGGGGATTTACGGCGGGGGAGGCCATTGCCAGGCTCCGGCAGGATCATCCGCCGGCGGTTCAGACACGTGAGCAACAGGACACCCTTTACGTCTTCGAGCGCTATATCAAGGATCCACAGAACCGTTCGATACTCAAGGCCATGCGTCGAAAATAAACCTTCCGCCCCTGCCTTGACTCCCGGCTCATTTCCCGGCCTACCACAACTTGAGATGATAGAAAATGGCCGATGTCTCGCCGCGGTGCTCCCAGCCCCTGGCCAGCGAATGCTTCATCCGGAAATAACGGATGTCCTTCGCGTCCGGCGGCGGGTTTCCGTCCACGCGAAACTTGACGCGGACGATGATGTTGTCCTTCTTGCCCCTGGCCGAGATATCGTCGATCTCGATGCGCTCGAGGGCCATCAAGCGCTCGGCCGCCGCCGAGGCCGTTGCCGGATCCCCTGATGCCACGGCGGCACGGGCCGACGGCAGGGCATCGATCAGATATTCGGACCGAAGTCGGGTCTTGATCACCTCGACCCCTTCATCGTTCAGCGTCAAAAAATGGCCGAAATATTGATAGGCGCCGACGGCCAGGACCGCCACCAGGGCCACGATCGCCGCCGGTCCCTTGAACTGCAGCTTCATTTCACTCATGGTCTTTCCCCCCAAGCCTGTCATCTAAAGTATAACATCTAAATCATCCTGCATATGACCCGAGCCGGTTGACCCCCGGAGGGAAAATGGATATCCTACCAGTGATCTTAAACGACAAGGAGGATCACCCATCGGATGAAAATCAGGATTTATTACGAGGATACCGACTGCGGGGGCGTGGTCTACTACGCCAACTACCTGCGCTATTTCGAGCGGGCGCGGACCGAATTCATGCGGGAGCGGGGCCTCGACGTGGCTGATTTCGCCGGGAAAGGCATCCTGTTCGTGGTATCGAAGGTCGAAATCAATTATATCAGCCCCGTCCGGTATAACGACCTGCTGGAGATTCAGACGGAAATCCCGGAAGCCGGACGGGCGAGTTTTCCGTTCCGCCACCGCGTCCA
>CAYGBP010000002.1:35313-36683 GCA_964348105.1 uncultured Nitrospirota bacterium | reverse complement strand
AGGCAGATGCCGCGCTCGCGGTGTGGGAAGTAGTCGAGGAAGTGCAGGCCGTAGTGGAAGGCAGCGCGCGGCTGGTCTGTGTCAATCAGGATGGAAAGCCGAGGAGACTGCCGGAAGAGGTCGCGCGGATGATCGAGACCGAGCTAGCCTCGAAGAGGGGATGAGGCGGCGGGAGAATTCTAGTTGCAGCTGCGCTCGGCCGCATCGATCAGATCGCCGGCCGTGGTTCCGTCCATCGGGAAGGAGGCGCCTCCGATTGCAATCCGGTAGTGGCAGGGGAGCATATCGGCGCAACGGCTGTCGTTCAGAATGAGGGGAGCGATCCGGGAGATGATTTGATACAGGCTCTCGTTTTCGGCCGAGGGGAAAAGCGCGGCGGCCTTGGATGCGCCCAGGAGGCCCCGATCGTCGCTTTCCCGCATTTGATTTCGGACCCGCTCCATCGCGGCGAGGAGGTGATCGTGCTGATCGTCTCCCTCGAGTCTGACCATCATCAAGGAGAAGTAGTACTCATCTCTTAAGGCACGCTTGATTTCCCGCTCTAGGAGGAAACGGAAGATTTCTTCGGGTAAGATCCCGCCGATTCGCGTCGGTACCATGCCAAATCGAAGTGCAATCAATATGCCACATCCCACAGAATTGTGGATAGTCGATAACCTATTGAATTCAAGTGATTAAATGGTAACGTTTCTTGGGTCGAATTCTATCGGTTCGGGAGTGGGGAAAATGAATTTCTCATTAGTGGATAGGCATTGAATAAAAAGAGTGCTTACGGATGAGAATCAGCGGTTGCCCGCGGGGAATCGCATCTGATCCGGGCAAAAATTGATTTCTTCAGCCAACTTTTTGGCCACATGTTCCGTCTCACGAGGCATAATTTTTTTCAGGATGAGTGAGAGGGGGCAGAAAAAATTTCCCACTGCCAGGGAATCCGTCTTCCACGCTATCAGATTCGGAAATAAATTCGCCCGGCCGACGGCCTTCGACCCGGAAAAGGGAAATATTTACCCCGAGCTTTACTTAACGCGCAGTGATCGGAGAAACCCTTCACGGGTATAGGATATTAAGGGCTCCCCTTACGGGTAGCGCGCAGGAATCAGACCGGCCGGATGGCTTGTCATGCCTACGGCGGCGGACACATCGCTTCATCCGGCAGAGCGGGGGGTTGCCCCGCGACGGGGCGAAACTTCAGGTGGGGCAGCGCCTGCGTCCCGTTGGTGTGAAGGGGATCGGTCAAGCTTCATGTTTACCGGCGGGGGCGCTCGCCGAGCATTACCCGAATGATTTTTCTCTCTGATCCGCGGTAGACGGTGAGGTGGACCGTTTCCTCCGGCCTTTTCTTGCGTATATACCGGGAGAGCTCATCGGCG
>CAYGBP010000002.1:29756-35274 GCA_964348105.1 uncultured Nitrospirota bacterium | reverse complement strand
ATATCCCCGCCAATGATCAGCCGGGTGTTGCCGACGATCACGGTGGAATTCCCCCCGCGGATCGCGGCGCGGTCGGCCGGACCGTTGCGCACCAGGCGGCCCACCAAAACGCCCCGCTCGACCGGTAAACGCAGGGCCCGGGAAAATTCGGGGATCAGGGTCTGCATCTCGATTCCCAGCCAGGGATAGGCGACGTAGCCGCGGGTCAAAAGCTCCTCAATCACCCACTTAGACGTATCGACCGGTACGGCGAAACCGATTCCCACATTCCCTCCGGAGGGGGTGAAGATCGCGGTATTGATTCCCACCATTCGGCCGGAAGAATCCAAAAGGGGGCCTCCGGAATTCCCGGGATTGATGGCGGCGTCCGTTTGAATGACCTTCTCCATTTCGATATTGTTGATCTTCAGGTAGGGTCGGATCGAGCTGACGATGCCGGTTGTGAGCGTGTGGCCGAGTCCGAAGGGGTTGCCGATGGCGAGGACCTTCTGGCCGACCCGGAGTCTGGAAGAATCTCCGAACAGGATGGGATGCAGCCTGTCGGCCGGCGCGTCGATTCGGATGACGGCCAAATCGGTGGCGACATCCTTGCCGACCATCCGGCCGGCCCATTTGCTCCCGTCGTCCAGGGTTACCTCCAGGCGGGCCGCGTCGGCCACGACGTGGTGGTTGGTCAGGATGTTTCCCTTTTCATCCAGGACGATGCCGGAGCCGCTGGATTCACTCGCGTAGGGGGTGAAGAACAGGTCGTAGTCCACCACGACGTTCGTGATGTTGACCACACTGCGGCGAGCCTGTTCGTAGACCCGGATATTGATCGCCTCGTCCGAATCCAGGGCTACGGCCGGGGGCAGGCCGTTGCCCGGGAAGATCGCGGCAAAGGCGGTCAGAAAGGCAGAAGCATAAATGATCCCAAGCTTAAGATTCATTCGGATCGAGCCGATGGGTCCATCTGAAAAGCTCCTTTAGACTAATGGCGGGGCTCGAAGGTGTCAAGTCCCGTTTCGGGAAATGCGGGAAAATGAGCTTGCCTTATCCGGGCGGATCGATTAAGAATATGAGCCTTCGGCAGTGGAGGAAGATGATTTCGGTCGAGGAGGTGGCGAAAACAGCGGGCCGGTGCTTGCGGATCGCGGGCCTGGGATTGATCGCGTTTGGCCTGGCGGTTGCCTGTGCCCATCAACACGGCCCGCAGGTTCATGGGTTCAAGGATATCGACCGCTGGGTCGAGGTCTTCGAGGCCCCGTCCCGCCAGGAGTGGCAAAAGCCCGACGAGGTGGTTCGGGCCTTGAACCTGCAGGCGGGGAACGCGGTGGCCGACATCGGGGCGGGGACGGGTTACTTCACCCGCCGCTTTGCCGAGGCGGTGGGGCCGGGAGGAAGGGCCTTGGGCCTGGATATCGAGCCGGGGATGGTCGAATACATGCGGCGAGACGCCGAGTCATTGGGCACGGCCTCCTATGAATCCCGCGTGGTGGAGCCCGGAGATCCCGGCCTGGATCCCGGATCGGTCGATCTGGTCTTCATCTGCAACACCTATCATCATCTTGAAGGCCGTGTGGAATACCTCAAGAGGCTGGCGCCCGCCCTGAAGCCCGGGGGAAGAGTGGTCATCGTGGATTTCTACAAACGGGCCTTGCCGCTGGGCCCGAGTCGCGGGAAGCTTTCGGAGGCCGACGTAAAGCATGAGTTTCGGCAGGCGGGATACCGCCTGTCGCAGGCGCATCACTTTCTACCCTTTCAATACTTTTTCGAGTTCCAGATCCGGCATTGAAGTTTTGACCGTTCTCGCGGGACCCAGGACGGCGATCGGCTTGAATTTTCAAACGCCGAAAGCTAGGATATGGCCGGAATCCGTCTGCGCGCCATGACTGTATTCGATCCATACCTGGCCCATCGCCTCCTGCTGGCCGCCGTTCTGGCCGGGTTGGTGCTTTATGATTTGATCGGCCTAGTCGTATGGTTCCGCGGTCTGCCGAGGCTCGCCCGGCGGATCCTGATTCTCAAACTTCTGCGCCTGCGTTCGCGCGCCCTGAGAATTGAGCTTTTGCTGATCGCATTTCTTTTTCTGGTTCAGGGCTATCTCACCGTGCTGCTGTTCAAAGGAGTTTAGAGATGACATTGAAGGGTGTTTTGGACCGGGTGAGCCGGGTGCTGCATCCCGCTCGGGCAAGAAACCTGGTCGACAAAGCGACGCGATCCGTGCAGGAAAAGGCGGACGAGTATATCGCCCGCCACCGCTCGGAATTCGTGTCGCACGCCAGGACCGAGGCCGAGCGTTTCATCGCGGAGCAGGTTGCCTTGATCGAGGCCAAGATTGATGAAAAAGTGGCCGAGATCGAGAGAAAGATCGACGAGCAGATCGAAAAAGAGGTCAAGAGCAAGCTAAAGGTCCTGATCTATACGCTCCTGGCGGTGATCGCCATGAGCCTGGTGTCGCTGGCCTATCTTTACTTTAAGAGGCAGGCCGGACTCTAGGCGCTTGACCGGTGATGATAAACCCCGGTTTTTCGCCCGCGGGAGCGGTCAAAGTGGAGAAGACGATGCGGACATCGATTCGACGTCTGTGGCTGTTCGGATGCTTGGGGGTGCTGGCCTTCGGGGGAACGGGCGGGACGATTGCGGCTGATGATGAAGAACCGTCCCATTGGGGGGCGGGCGCGGGACTGGCGCGAATCGTGACGGTGCCGGCCCATCAGGTGATCGACCGGGACTATTTTGCATTCGGCGATATCGTGTAGATCTCGGTGGTGGTGAAGGGTGATGTCTATGCAGTCGCCCGGACCCTGCTGGTGGACGGGACGATCGAGGGAGACCTCCTAGCCTCGGGCGGCAGCCTGGTGATTCAGGGCAAGGTCGGCCAAGATGCCCGGATCGCGGGCGGGCAGGTGAGCGTCACCGGGACGATCGGGCGCAACCTGACGGTGGCGGGAGGGAATCTGGAGCTAACCCGCACGGGTAGCGTCACCGGCGGACTGGTGGCCGCGGCCGGAAATATCATTGCCGGTGCCCCCGTCGGCCGGGACGCCAAGATCGCGGCCGGAAACCTGACGGTCTCCAACCAGATTTCGGGCAACCTGCATGTGGCGGCGGGAAGGATCCGGATGACCTCCAATGCGGTATTGGAAGGAGATCTGATGGTCTGGAGCGACGAGGCCCCCCTGATCGACGACTATGCTCAACTCAAGGGGACCGTCATCCACAAGAGCCTTCCCGAATTCGAGACACCCAGCCGGGAAAAGCTCTTGGGCGCGGTGGCCGCCGTATGGATGTTCCTGAAGGCAATGAGCTTTATCTCTACATTGATCCTGGGTCTTCTGCTGATCTACCTCTTTCCGTCATACGAGCAGACCCTGGCGGGATCGCTCAGAACGAGGCCCTGGGCCTCGTTGGGGGTGGGATTCGCCGTCCTCGTCCTGGCGCCCGTGCTGTCCGTGATGCTGGCCGTGACGCTGGTGGGCGCTCCACTTGCCCTGATCCTAATGGGGCTGTACTTCATCGCGCTGTACATCGCCCGGATCCCGGTGCTGATCTGGGCGGGGGCGGCCGTCGCCGGCTTGTTCAAGCGGAGTCCGCGTCCCGGATGGGCCCTGGTCATCGGGCTCCTGATCTACTCGGTGGTGACATTGATCCCCTTCGTAGGGGGACTGATCTGCCTCTTCGTCCTCCTGTTCGGCCTGGGCGCGCTTTTCCTGGCGAAGCTGGAGGCGTACCATTCGGCCCGCAGGGCCAATATTCTCTAGGGAGGATCGCCCGGGGGGACGGTCCGGTCTCCCCCCCGTTTGTCAAAGCGGGGGGCCTGTGATATTCTCAAGGGGGGTTGAACCTGATTTTATGGGAGGATACCGTCAATGAGAAAGGCATCGAAACGCTCCGGGGGTAAGGCGGTTCTGATCGGGACGGCTTTATTCGTGTTGTCGGCAATTCTGGCGGGTTGCTACGTGGTGGCGGGGCATCCCCCCCGGGGGCACCGACCGGCCGTGGTTGTTGCACCGGGTCCGCCCGGGCCGCCGGCCGTTGTCATCACCTCCCGGCCCCGGCTGGTGTTCATGGCTGATTTCGGCATTCACGTGGCCCCGGACCTGGAGGTGTCGTTATTCTTCGACGATCACTCATGGTTCTATTTCCATTCGGGCACCTGGTATACCGGGCCGAGTTATAACGGCCCCTGGGTGGTGGCGAAAGGAAAGCGTCTTCCACCCGGTCTGACCCGGGTGCCGCCGGGCCAGCTCAAGAAGATGGCCCAGGGGAAAGGCGGAAGGGGCGGAAAAGGAAAGAACAAGAAGCACAGATAGCTGCGGGGTCATCCTTTTTTTCCTGCGGGGGGCTGTCCGAGGGGACTTGACGTCGCGTGCCGGGACGGTGGCGTGAAAACCTGTATTTGCTGAGCTCAAGCTTTTTCAAGCTGCCCATGATCTTTTACGTCAGGCCTCGTGTCGTCGATCTGACGCCGGAGCGGATCATGGTCATGGTTCCCCTGAGGCGAAGGAACAAAAATTACCTGATCAACGGCATGTACTTCGGCGCCTTGAGCGTCGGGGCGGACTGCGCCGGGGGGCTTCTGGCCTTCAAGCTGATCCGGGAGGAATATCCCGGCGTCACGCTGGTCTTCAAGAATTTCAGGGCTGATTTTCTCAAACGGGCCGACGGAGACGTTCTCTTCACCTGCACCCAGGGCAAGGAAATCGCCCGCCTCGTGGCCGCGGCCGCGCGGACGGGCGAGCGGGTCGAGATGCCGGTTGAAGTCGTGGCCACCGTTCCCGACCGCTACGGCGACGAGCCCGTGGCCCGTTTTATCCTGACCCTCTCCTTGAAGAAAAATACCTGACCCGGTATGATCCGGCCTATGGTCTTTCCCTACTACCGGCGCCTGACGCGCGCCCAAAAGCGCGTCTATGACAAAAGCGACCACATCGCTTCGATCCGGCTGCCCCGGACCGACGGCGTCGCGCCGCTGGTCGGGGAGGTCGCCCGCGCCTTGAAGACCGAAAACCGGGCAAAGACGGAGGAGGCCTGCCAGCGGCTGCTGGCCGAGTTGACGGCCGCGTTGAAGGTTCCGCCCGTGCGGGTGCGGGTCCTGGCCAAGCGTCCTTCCAACGACTGGGGCGAGCTGCACGGCCTCTACGAGCCGGACGACGAGGCGCCCGCCAAGATCACCGTCTGGATGCGCACGGCCCAGCGGCGTCAGGTGGTGGCGTTTCGAACCTTTCTTCGAACGCTGATCCACGAGCTTTGCCATCATCTGGATTACGAAATGCTGCGACTGGAGGAGACCTTTCATACGGAGGGATTCTACAAGCGGGAGTCCAGCCTGCTCCACCAGCTGCTGCGCGACTGATCGGCCCATTGCGTCGCGGGGGACGAACGGATTAATGATCGAAATCAAGGTGGAATGCTACGCCGGCTATCGGGGTGAAGAAACCCCGCGGGGGTTTTGGATCGGATCGCGTCGAATTGAGGCGTTCGAGGTGGTGGACCGATGGCTCGCGCCCGATCATCGGTATTTCAAGCTTCGGGG
>CAYGBP010000002.1:28043-29731 GCA_964348105.1 uncultured Nitrospirota bacterium | reverse complement strand
TCCGCGACGGGCGCTACCGCGTGCAGGGGAACTCCTACTTCGAGTCGGAGGGCGGTCAGAGGGCTCGGAGCTGACGTCGGATGACCATCAGGGACTGCCGGCGGATCCGCATGGGGATGGGACGCCCCCGGTGCGTCTTGCAAAGCTCGACCGTCTTTTTGAACGTATTGAAAAAGGCGCAGCAATTGTCGCATCCCTTCATGTGTCTCTCGATCTCCTTGCAGAGATTGGGGCGCAGATCTCCGTCCAGGTAGGCCGACAGGCGCCGGAATATCTTCAGGCAACGCGCCCTCGTCATCGCATGCGGCTTGCCATGGGACTTTTCCCCCGCGGTCTTCTTAGATCGTTTTTTCATAATGATCGCTCAATCGCCGCCGCACGAAGAGCCGGGCACGGTGCAGCCTGGATTTCACAGCGGGCACACTGAGGCCCAGCACGCGGCCGGTTTCCTCGGCCGACAGTCCTTCCATGTCGCGCAGGATCAGGACGACGCGGTACTCTTTCGGGAGCGCCGCGACGGCCTCCTCTAGCGCCTCCCGGGTCTCCTTTCTCTGCAGCTCGTCCTGCGCCGAGCGTGACCAGTCCGCGATATCCAACGGCCCGTCACGTCCCTCCGGGTCGGGCATGAAGCTCTCCAGGGACATGACCTGTTTCGGATCGTATTTCCTCCTGCGCCTCTTTTTCAGGCAGGCGGTGGAGGCGATCTTATAAAGCCAGGTGGTCAGGCTGGATCTTCCCTTGAAATTCCGGATGCCCTTGATGGCGGCCAAAAAGGTGTCCTGCAGCACGTCCTGGGCGTCTTCCACGTGCCGGCACATCCGCAGGCTGAAGTTGTAAATCCGGCCGGAATACCGCTCGAACAGTTTTTCGAATGCGGCGGCGTCCCCTTTTTTGAAGCGCTCGATAAGGATACGATCCTGATCCGGCATGCCCCCTATCTACCAGAAAGCCGGCCAATTATCAACTCAGGCAGTGTTACGAGCATACCACGCCCGGATGTCGGGCGGTGCAGAGAGGCGGGAATGGTCCCGCAGGGAGCCGAAAATTTAAGGCTCGCTTCGTTTCATGCAACGCCCCGCGAAACCATCCTCAAGCACCCTTGACCTCGATCGCCTTCGGACCGGCCTTTTTCGATCTGGGGATTCGGATGGTCAGGACGCCGTCCTTGAGATCGGCCGTGATCCTTTCCTCCTCCGCGTCGGCCGGTAATGTGAAGGACCGCTCGAAAGAGCCGTAACCGCGCTCGATCCGGTGATACTTTTTGTCCGTCTCCTCTTTTTCAAAGCTCCGTTCCCCGGAAAAGGTCAGGACGCCCTGCTCGACCGCAATCTTGATGGCATCCCTCTTGATCTCAGGCAGTTCGGCCTTGATCCGATACTCTTTTTCCTCTTCGATCACGTCCACGACCGGGGCCCAGTCGGCCGGGCGCATGGCCTCTTCACGGGTTTCCTTCTGGATCGGCGTTCTCCCCAGCAGATCCGAAAGCCTTCGCTGCATTTCATCCAGTTCCCGGAAGGGATTCCGGCGCGTCAGATAGGTCATGATCATTTACCTCCTTATTATGACCAAGATTCATGCCGGGCGGTAGAGGCCCGGCCTCCCATCAGGACTACGCCACCGCCCCCCTGGAGGAGCCGCGGCGGACGCCGCCCACCAGGGCCGACTCGTCGCCAGCGTCGGCGGCTCCT
>CAYGBP010000002.1:27785-28033 GCA_964348105.1 uncultured Nitrospirota bacterium | reverse complement strand
ATCAGGCCGTCGGGATGGCGGACAGGACCACCTCGCCTTCACCGGCCGGGATATGCTCATTCAGCCGGTTTCTGACAATAATCGGATCCACGATGTCGCCGCAATGGACGCACCGGAATCCCGAGAAGTTCCAGACGGCGTCGTCGCCATACAGATCCCAGAACTGCTCGTAGGCCATCAACCCACCGCATCGCGCGCACTGCATGTTGACCTCCTTTTTATTCTCTCACGCCCAGCTTTCTCAAGAG
>CAYGBP010000002.1:22801-27639 GCA_964348105.1 uncultured Nitrospirota bacterium | reverse complement strand
ATGACCGTGACCAATACCATTGCTCCGGCAAGGAACCTGAGCCATTCGTTGAGAAGCATTCAAATCACCTCCGTTCGTTTTCCACTCCATTAGATCCGAAAGCAGTGAAAAAGATTCATCGGGAAGGGGCGGGGAAGGCGATTTTTGACTTGTCAGGGAAGGAAACCTTATAATTCAAGGCGATGGTGACGGTTGCAGTCGTTCTGATCGTGATATCGGCGGGATCCCTGATTTTGATACCGTTCTGGCGCAGGGCCAGGCCCTATCTCTGGATGATCGCCTTTTTCGGGCTGCTCAACAGCTACTTCGCGGCGCCGCTCAACTGGCAGTCCTTCATCGGGGGGACCGGCTTTTTCCTGGCTCCGATCCGGGCGGTGGATCCCCCCATTCCCCTCGAAAAGCTGGCGCTGCCCACCGACTCGCCCGAGGCAATGATCGAAAAAATGGGCTGCTTCATCTGTCACAAGATCCCCGGGATTCCCCGCTCCCGGCAGTCGGATTTCGGTCCCCTCCTGATCCCGGCCACGATGGCGAAGGAGGTCATCCGCTCGCCGGAGTATCTTGCGCAGGTCAAATCGGGGAGGGCCAAGGCGACCACCCCCCGCGAATACCTGATCGAATCCATCCTGGACCCGGATGCCTTCATCCTGCCGGGATTCGTCGACCGGAATCATCCCGAGAAGTCGCTGATGTATCCTTTATACGCAGAGCGGTTCACCCCACAGGGACTGGATCGGCTGGTCGATCACCGGCGCGCGCTGGACGTTTACGCCGCGATGGAAGACGGGCTGGTGTTGGGGCACCAGTCGGTGCGTTAGAAGAGGAGGCGGGAGAGCTTCCTTCGGTAGGTGTCGGCCAGGGGGCTGCGGGTGCCCACCACGTCGAAGAGCCTGACCATCATCTGGCGGGCGCCGTCCTCCCGGAAGTTCCGGTTCTTGCCGACGATCATCAATAACTCCTCGAAGGCTTCAGGATACTTCTGCTCGGCCGCATAGACCGAGGCCAGTTGGAAACGGGCCTCCAGGTCGTCGGGGTTTGCGGCAACGGTTTTTCGCAGGCTTTCGACCGACTGCCCGTCGCGCCGCAGTCGGGCGAGCTCGAGCGCGGTGCGCAGCCGCTCTACCTCCTCGTCGGCCATGAGCGGGGCGGGGACTTCCTTTAAAAAACCGTCGGCCTCATCCAGCCGGTCCAGGGCTAGCAGGACCCTCACCCGGCCCGTCCAGGCCCTGGGATGGTTCGGGACGGATTCCAGAATCCGTTCGTAGATCGCCAGTGCCTCCTGGTGGCGCGAACCGGTTTCGAGGGCACTCGCCTCCTCGGCCTTTGTATCGAATTCCGTTTTAATGAATGGCTGGATGAATCGCCGCACCTCCTGCTCGGGAAGGGCGCCGACGAATTCCCCGGCTAAAGCACCGTTGACGAAGGCCTTCACGGCCGGAATGCCCTGGATGCCGAACTGATAGGCGATATCCTGGTTTTCGTCCGTGTTCACCTTGGCCAAAAGGATTGCACCCTTGTGATCCTCCACCACCTTCTCCAGTATGGGCCCGAGCTGCCGGCAGGGGCCGCACCACGGCGCCCAGAAATCCACGAGGACGGGCGTCGCCTTCGAGCGCTCGATGACCCGCTCGGCGAAGGTGGCCGAATCCACCTCGTAAACCCATTCCGATGTCATTATTCCCCTCCGCTAATGAAGATGCTTTTTGAAAATTGGGTCCCGAATGGAACCGTTGGATTTAAACCACGGAATCGTTCAATCATATCCGTAGCGGTGAAGGTCCTCTTCGTCAAAGCCGAAATAGTGGGCGATCTCATGAACGACCGTGATCTCGATTTCCCGGATCAAGTCTTCTTTCTCAGGAAAATCCTCCTCCAGAGGCTTCTGATAAAGATATATCACGTCGGGCAGTGTTCCGGAGTCGTCCGCGGTCTTTTCCGGCAGCGGTATGCCCTGATAAAGTCCGTAGAGAGCGCCTTCGGAGTCGTCCCCGTCGTCGAATTCGGCCTCCGGTCCGGGCCGGTCCTGGATCACGATGGCGATATTCTTCATGGCCTTCTGCAGGTCGGGAGGAATCCGGTCCAGGGCGGTCTGGACATGGCGCTCGAAATCGCTTTTCTTCATCTTGAATGGATTATAGGTTGGGAAGGCATCGGAATCAACCCGCCAGGGTCCGGGGATCCAAAAATGACGGGGTTGCATTGCGACCTTCAAAGCCCCTATAATGACTGGAAAAACGGGTGGGGCCGGAGACCGGAAGGGTTCCCATGCCGGGTATGAAGCAAGATGAGGAGGTCCATTATGGCCAGGCAGGCACAGGTTCGGGGAATGGAAACAAGAGCTGAAAGAGCGGGGTTTGATCTAGAGCGAACGCTGGGTCTGTTGCTGGGCCTCGTGGGGCTGATGATCCTGCTCATGGCATTGAATGTCCGCGGGGTGGAAGCGAGGGATGGTTACTCCAACGCGAGCCTGCGCGGGGCATGGGGATTTTCGGCCGACGGCGTCATCGTGCCGCCGGCCGTGCCGATGCCCACGCACGCCGTCGCGGTGGGCCTGATGCGTTTTGACGGCAAAGGGGCCTGCAGCATCTCCGACACGATCAATATCGGCGGCATGGCGGCTGGCGTGGATACGCCGCGGGAATCCATCGATTGCAGTTATCATGTCCGGCCGGATGGAACCGGGACCATCACGGCTCAGTTCGTCGGAGAGCCCTTTCCCGTCCCCCTTTCGTTCGTCATCGTGGATGGCGGAAGGGAGTTTCGGTGGATTCGAACCGACTTGGGCATCGCCAGCGGCGTGGCCAAGCGCCAAAGGCCGGACTGATCCCCGATCGGTGGGTCAACCCGGCGGAAGTCCAAAAAAATCCGCAGTTATGATATAATGATGCTGCTTGCCGCCAATCTGGGCGAACCCGGAGGGAAATCGGAATGGATGTCCTGAATATGCTGGCCAATCGGGCCATCGTCGAGTTGGATGCCTTATCCACGGTTCAGGAGGCGGGCCGGATCATGAAGGAGAAACGAATCGGCTCGCTCCTGGTGGTCAAGGACGGCAAAAAAGTCGGGATCGTCAGCGAGACGGATATTGCGCGCAAGGTGGCCGCCGAGGGCCTGGCGCCCGATCAGGTGACGGTCGAAAAGATCATGAGCGCCCCGATCATCACGATCGACGTTCATGCCAAGCCGGAGCGGGCGAACGACCTGATGAAGGAGAACGGCATCCGCCACCTGGGCGTGACCGAGGATGGCGAGATCGTCGGGATCGTCTCGGTGAGGGATTTGCTGCATTACTTTACGGTATATTACGGTGGGATCGGAGCATTGAAGCAGAAGTCCAGGGCCTGATCCGCCTTTTTTTCTTGGCCATGCGATCATTTGATATCTCTTCCCTGAAGAAGAAGGCGTTCTACCTTGCCCTTTGGCTGATCATCGGCCTTTCCCCCGCAACGGCGGCCGAGGCCGGCAAGAAGTCCTTCGTGGCCGTCCTCAACAGCGATCAGCAGGCCCAGGAGCCCAAGCCGGGAAGCAGCGCCACCGGCGTGGCCCGCTTTTCCCTGGACACGGCGACCGGGATGCTTTGCTACAATATGACCTATGGCGAGCTGGACGGTCACGAGACCGCGACGCATCTGCACGGTCCCGCGCCGGCGGGGGCTAAAGCGATCATCCTGTTCGGCATATCCCCCAGTCCGAGCTTTCCCTCCGATCTGGGCAGCCCCAAGACCGGCTGCGTGGGTCCTTTCGAGAATGAGAAGCGCGAGTGGCTCGAGAACGGACTGGTCTATATCAACATTCACACCAGCCTGTATCCCTCCGGTGAGATTCGCGGCCAGATTCTACCCGCGAACAGCAACACCGGCGAGTGAGAGCCACCCGTTTCCCTATCCCGCCAATCGACCATGGCTTGAAAACCCGATTCCGTCGGGATATGATGGGGCTCGACTTTTTCGGATGACCCCTCACCCTTCATAGGAGGATTGCACGATGCGAGCACTCCTGCAGAGCGGCGCCGCCATGCGCCTGGTCTCCCTGGTCTGTCTTTCGGCCTTTCTCACCTCCTGCATCATCGGATACGCCGATTTCCCGGAAGGGACGGCGAACGGGTTATCCGGGGATAAACCCTACGAGAAGCTTTACTACCAGGTTCAGGACGATCCGATCTTCGTGACCCGAAGCAAAAACACCCTTCGCCGGATTCTTCGGGAGGAATCGCCCTTCAAAGACACGGAGGAAGTGGACCAGATGCCTTCCAAGGGGGTCTACTGCCTGGTGGAGGTCAAGTGGAAGGCATTCGGGGCATCGGCCCTTTTCGGTTATCTATCATACGCCTTTTTATTTTTGATTCCGGTCTATAGCGGTCAGGAGGGATACGAGGTCACCTACCGCGTGTTCGCGGATGGGAAGGAAAAGGAGAGTTTCAGGTATCGGATCACCCGGAAGATGGGGATGTGGGCGGGGTTGCTGCCCTTCGTCTGGATCAATCTGTTGACGACGGACGAGCCCGAGGCGTTCGAGGCCGTGTCCTATCAATTTCTGCAGGATGCTCAACCCACATTCCGCAAGCTGTAGCGCGGCAGCCTACTCCGGGGCTTCCTTCAACTGTACAATCGTCTGCTGAATGTGTTGCACGGCCTGACCGACTTCCTGCTTGAGTTTCTTCGCCTGTTCCGGGGCCAGACGGTTGAAGAGGGCCGTGTACTTTTCCAAGAGTTCGGCCGCCCGGGCCTTGGCCCGCTCGATATCCCCGTCTCCGACATGCTGGCGTAGCCAGGCTGCCAGCACAAGAGCGGGGGCAGACGGATCAGGCAGGCTGGAAAGCCTGCCCCACGGATCAGGAG
>CAYGBP010000002.1:21775-22791 GCA_964348105.1 uncultured Nitrospirota bacterium | reverse complement strand
GTCGCTGTCCAATTGGGTAAGCATCTTGGGCAGCGTGTATTTTTCCAATACTTCGGCCGCTCGGGCCTTGGCCCGCTCGAGGTCCTCCAGACTGGCGTCGTCGCCGCTGACCGTTTCGATCTCTTCGGCGACATCCACCGCGGCCGCGGCGATTTGGGTGATTTCGGCATTAAGATCCCGGCCCGAGACGAGGCCGGACCCAGTTTCTTGGGTCGTCTTGGTAGGGTCTTGAGACATGAAAGCCTCCTTTCCGCCAATGTTGAGCCGGCATCAGGAGCGGCCTGGTTGGATCAGGGCAGGTTCAGGTTCGGCAAATTGCCTTTTAAAGCTAGCATATCGTTTTATCAAGGCCGGTGTCAATCGGCAGGCCGGTTACCAGCCTTTCAGCAGCTTTCGGAGGGCCTCCACGTCCTTTTCGTCGCACCAGACATAGGCGGCGTACCGCCCGCCGAACCCCATGGCGTCGACGGCATGAAGGTTGATGCCCTCCTGCGCGATCAGATCCAGCGTGTCCACCAGGGCCCCCGGCCGGTCTTCGCCGGTGAGATAAAAGCAGCTGCCTTCCCGCATGCTCCAGCCGGCCGACCGGGCCGCTTCGGCGAATGCATGGGAATCGGCCGGAATCGCCACAATTTCGGCGTTTCCCCGGCCGGTCCCGAAGCTCCAGACGGCCGACAAATTGACCTCCAAGTCGGACATTTTTTTGGCAAAACGGGCCAGTTGGCCGGGACGGTCTTCGGTGGCGATCGCAAAATAGGTCCTTCTCGCAATATCCATTCTAGTGCTCCGTTTCTTTTCGTTTTCGGTAAGAAGTAACGCCGGCGCCGGATGCCCGGGGTGATGGGACGCCGGGCGCTTAAGATATCCGACTTTTCGAAAAAAGGCAACCGGGGCGACCGGTGTCCGACTCAGTCTCCCTGGTTCATGTTTTTTGAAGGTGATCGGATAGCAGTCGGGCGATGAGGTCCAGGTCGAACGGCCAAATATAGTCGAACTCGACCTTGGGATGCTTGGCG
>CAYGBP010000002.1:21290-21765 GCA_964348105.1 uncultured Nitrospirota bacterium | reverse complement strand
GATCCTTATTTTGACCGCGCCCTTAGAGATCAGTCCTTCGGCCGCCTCTTCGATCGTGGGGGCGCAGAATTCGTTAAACGCCGTTTCCAGCGGTGTCTCGCCGAGCAGGAGTTGCAGCCGTTTAGCCAGGGCCTCCAGGCCGGCCTTATAAGGGTCGTTCTTTTCGCTGCGGGGCCAACGGCGGACCTGCTCATCGAGCTCCACCTCCTCTTCCGTGGGCGCCCCGCCGGTCGCCTGTCTTCTGCCCTCCAGGGCCTTGAGCTTCGTGATCAGGTCGCGGGGGCAGTCCTTCGCGGCCGCTCCGTGGCCGACCAGCAATACGGCCGTTTTCTCTTTATCAATGATCGACGACATTTTGTACCCTTATCCTTCAAATCCGTTTGCAGGTTGTTATCGGGATGATGGCATTCCCGACATGGATTCGGTTACCTTGATCAGGGCCGCGAAGTCCTCCTCGGCCAGACCCCGCGCCATG
>CAYGBP010000002.1:20122-21280 GCA_964348105.1 uncultured Nitrospirota bacterium | reverse complement strand
CTCAGAGCCTTACTCTGACCTCGCCCCGCGCCATGGCGCTTTCGTAAAGCGCCTGCACGGCTGAGAGCTGCGGCAGGGAGACCCCTTGCCGGTGCGCTTCCTGCAGCGCCAGATGGAGATCCTTGGCCATGTGCTTGACCGAAAAGTTGGGCTCGAAGTCCCGCTTTCCCACGGCGGTTCCCTTCATCTTGATCAGGAAACTGGATAGGGCGCCGGCGGTCAGCACCGACATCATGTCTTCATGATTGAGCCCCGCCCGGCGGCCCAGCGTGAGCCCCTCGAACAAGGCCTGCATCGAACCCGCGATGATGAGGTTGTTGACCAGCTTCATGCGGGCCCCGGCGCCCACCGCTCCCATGTGGACGATTTTTTTCGATAACGGCTCCAGCACGGGCCGGGCTCGCCTCAGTGTTTCGGCTTCTCCCCCGATCATCAGCACCAGCTCGCCGGATTCGGCCGCGGGCTTGCTTCCGGTCACGGGGGCTTCCAGGAAATGCGCGCCCCGTTCAGCCACGGCCCGATGAATCGATGCCGGCGTTTCGGGATCAACCGTGGTCAGATCGATCAGGGTGGCGCCTTTTTCCAGCCCTTCGATGATGCCGTCCGGACCCAGCACGGTCTTTCTCACCGAATCGGGGTCGGCCAGCATGGTCAGAACGAACTCGGCACCCGCCGCGGCCTGTTTCGGGGAGGCCGCCTGGCGCGCTCCGGCCCTCACCAAATCCTTTGCCTTGGCGGAGGTGCGGTTCCAGACGGTGAGATTGAACTTGGCATCCAGAAGCCGGCGTGCCATCCGGCTGCCCATGATCCCCAGACCCAGGAACGCGACGCGGCTCATGCAAAAAATCTCCCGACGAGGTTGATCAGTACCCACCGCAATTCGTGTGCGATTCATTCTAGCACAGGTGGGGAGAGGCGCTCAAACCGGACTGGGGCTCATTGGGCATCACCTAGGGACCTTCCGGGGTGGATGGCCCGTTGAGAAAAATCCTCTCTCCCACGGCCGGAATGATGACTTTCCCGCTCAAGTCGGGCCGCCCCGCCAAGGCCTGTCTGAGCTCGCGGGCGGGGAGATTCACGGGCTCCTCCCCCAGCTTGAAGACGCCGTACTGCATCGGGATCATCCGTTTTGCCCGCAGGGCGGAAAAGGCTCGGAGG
>CAYGBP010000002.1:3459-20112 GCA_964348105.1 uncultured Nitrospirota bacterium | reverse complement strand
TGTAGGCCATGAACCATCGGGGCTCATAAGCGCCGATGGGCAGAATCGCTTCATCGATCGGGCCGTAGCGGCGGCCGATTTCCTCGAATCCGTGAAAGTAACCCGAATCGCCGCCGAAAAAGATCTTTGCGTTGGGCGTGATCAACAGCCATGCGGCCCAGAGCGTTGCGTCCCGGGGCGTGAAAACGCGGTTGGACCAGTGCTGAGCGGGCAGGCAGATGAGGGTGGTTTCTCCCACCGTCGCCTTCTCCCACCAGTCCATTTCCCGGACCCGCTCGATTCCGCGCTGTTGGAAGAATTCCTTCAGGCCGAGGGGCACGAACCACCGCGTGCCGGCGGGCATGGCCTTCAGCGTCGGAGCGTCGAGGTGGTCGTAATGGTTGTGGGACACGACCGCGAATACATTATCCGGCAAGGCGCCGACGGGGATTCCCGGTTCGACCGCTCGTTTGGGAAGCAGAGCGCGGCGACTCCACATGGGGTCGGTGACCCAGACCTGATCCGCGATCTGGATGGCGAAGGTCGCATGTCCAACGACGGTGATGGATGCCGGCTGGCCCGGTTGGGTGAGATAGGCCCCGTCATTCGGGGTCCGCTCGCCCGCGTTCTCCGTCGAGGCGTCATACCGCCGGGCGGGCCGGGAGAATTTCCACCGAAGGAAGGTGGAGAATGAATTCGTGCTGATCAGCCAGGGATTGAAGAAACGGCCGTCGGCGAAATGCGGTGCGTAGAGCTGTTCCCGGGGAAGCCGTTCCTGGGACTCCATCCAGGCCGCATCATCGAACGGGCGTGGGGAAAAGAGCATTCCGCAGCCGCCTGCCAGTGCCGTCAGGATGAGAAAGACCCAGACCCGGATCCACCCCCGCGTCCCGGGAAACTGGAAAGGAAAGAATGAGCGCTGCCGCATCCGGATTATCTTGACTGAACCGCGGCGGCGCGGGCGACCCCGCCCTTGTAACCGAGCCAGACGGACCCGTCGGGGTCGGCCTCGACCGCGTAGACGTCTTTCCCGGTGTAGCGGCCTCCGGGGGCAACCTTGTACCAGTTGCGTCCGTCGAAGGCCGACAGCCCGTGGTTGGTCCCGAACCACATGCGGCCGGACGGATCCCGCTCGATGGCATAAATCACGTTTCCTGCCAGCCCGTGCGCCGTGGTATAGTTTTTCCATTCCCGCCCGTCGAACCGCGCCACCCCGCCGCCCCAGGTGCCGGCCCATTTCACGCCCTCGGGATCGATCAGCAATGAAAAGACATAGTTCTCGTTGTAGGTTTCCTGTCCTTCCGGCCCCAGCGTGGTGAGATTGTGGTGGTGATCCGTTCCGGAGCGCATCGACCCCATCCCGGTATTCGGGCTGGCCTGCAGCCGCTCCTTGTTTGGAGCACCCAGGCCGTCCCTGTGGGTCCAGCTCTTCCAGGCGCGGCCGTCGAAGCGGCTCAATCCGCCTTCGGTTCCGAACCAGACCGAATCGTCCAGGTCCACGGCGACGGCATACACCCAGCGGTCGATGAGCCCGTCGTCCACCCGGTAGGTTGTGAACTCGTTACCGTCATAGCGGTTCACCCCATTCCAGGTACCGATCCACATCGTGCCGTCTTTCTGATAAGCGATTTTGTAGACCCAGGGATCGGCCAGTCCGTCGGGGACATGGAAAATCTTGACGCGATCGCCGTCCACCCGGGCCAGGCCGCCGCTGTTCGTTCCGAGCCAGGTGGTTCCGGCCGGATCCGTCGAGACGGTGAAGGCGTAGTTCACCATCAGCCCGTTTCGGGTGGTGTAGCTCGTCGCCATCTCGCCCGTTTGCCGATCGACCTTGAGGACCCCTTCGGAAGTGGCCACCCACAGATAGGGTCCGTCGATGGAAAGATCACGAACGTAGGCGTTTTCGCCCGTTTCGAAGCTCTCCACCACCGCGAATTTCATGGATGGCGGCGTCTTCTTCATGCAGGAGGCAAGCGGCAGGACGAACAGCCCGAGGCAGATCAGGAACTTGAGGAGGGGGTGGGATTTTTCTATCGCGCGCACGAACCGATTCTATCACAAAATCCGCACCGGCAAAAGCAACGGCCGCGGCGGGTTACAGCAGCGCCGTGATCTTGCTGCAGACCACGTCGGGGTCCTTGACGCCGCTGAGCCGTTCCCGGACGCCGGATTTCAGGTGAATCATGACGGTGCCGCTCCCGAACAGCCGCTCGAGCGGCCCCTGCTGCTTGGATACCTTTGAGACCGACTCAATGGAGAAGGACTGCTCGGTCTTTCCCAGGATACCCTGGGTGCGGTAGATCGCCCGGCGGGTGATCCGGTATCGGGTGGTTCGGCGCAGAAACCAGGCGATGGCCGAGAGGAAGGCGATCACCACGACTTGGAAACCCGCCGATTCCCAGCGCCCCAGGCCGGCGAACGCGACGGCGCGAACGGCGAAGACGACGGCGAAGATCCAGAGCAGGATATAGCTGCTCCAGGCCGGCTGGCCGCTCCAGACGACTGGCTCATCCGCAGGCACCGCATTCATGCGCCGTACAGTATCGAACGCTGCCGTGCCTGTCAACAGCTTTGTGGCAGAATGCGCCGGGAGAGGCCGCGCCCGGCTTTGACATTCTGGAATGATTTATGTTATGATAGATAACAAGTTTGGAGCTTTTGAAGTCTTGATCAGACCATTGCCACCAGGACCGCAAGACGAAAAGCCTTGCGGTTTTTTTGTTGATGGGCCAGTGTGACTCAGACTTCATTCGATCTGGACAATACAATGAAGGAGGTGAGTTACAGATGGCTCGTGGATCAGTGAAATGGTTCAATGACAGCAAAGGCTACGGGTTCATTTCTCAGGAAGACGGAAGCGGCGACGTGTTCGTGCATCATTCCGCCATCCAGATGGAAGGATTCAAGTCCCTCAGCGAAGGCGATGTCGTGGAATTCGACGTGGTCAACGGTCCGAAGGGACCGCAGGCCGCCAACGTGAGAAAGGTCTAAGCGTCCGCGGGCGCGCGCCAACCGCGCGTCCGTCGATCCGAAAGTCGAAAAGCCCCGGGATTCCGGTCCCGGGGTTTTTTTTATGGTTCGAAAGGTGCTTGAATCTATCGGCCTATTTTCTGTGGAAGACTGTTGACGGAGAAAAGAAATACCAAATGATTATTTGACATCGATGATTTCGTTCGCTATGGTGAAAAAATCAATCGTGCCGAATGCTCGTATTGATGTGTGATCGAATCAACTGGCAGTTAATGGGTGCGCCAGACCAGATCGAGACCAGAAATCAGCTTCCTGTCCGGCTTATTCGCTTCGAGTCGTAACCGCCCGAACATCACCTGTTGCTCCTGTTAGTCTCCTTTGGTTTCCTTCAACGGAAACTGAATTGCCAACGCAACCTAATTCCCCAACCCAGTTCGGTCGGGGGGGAATCGTTTACACCAAGAACCTAAAAATCCAGGGAGATTCGCATGAGCTTGACGAAAAGAGTCCTTGCAGCAGCGCTTGTGCTTGGGATGGGGTTTTCGACCGAGGCCTTTGCGGGAACGGTGATCTTTGCGCCACCCGGCGCAGAATACACCTTTTCGCAGGATATCGACTCGGCCGGCAATGTGGCCGGGTTCTTTAACGACGTTACGGGAAGGCACGGCTTCGTCTATGACGGCACAAGCTACACCGTCATCGATCTGCCCGGAGCCGTCGAGACGGCCATCAACGGCATGAACGATCTGGGGCAGCTGGCCGGGTTCTTCAACGACGGGAATCCGAACGCCCGAAGGGGGTTTCTGAAGACGGGCAACACCGAAACCATTCTTGAATTTCCCGGGTCCACCTGGACGCAGGCCTGGGATGTCAACGACGGCGGCGTGGTGGTGGGGTATTTCGCGGATCAGGCCGGCGTGATCCACAGCTTCATTTACAAAGGCGGCAGCTTTACCCAGCTAGATTTTCCCGGCGCGGGCGTCACGGTGGCTCGAGGCATCAATAATGCCGGCCGGATCGTGGGCTATTACACCGATGCCGCCAACACGGCGCACGGTTTCATCTTCGAAGGCGGGACTTTCAGCACGTTTGATCCGCCGGGCTCGGTCGGTACATGGATCTCCGGGGTGAACAACCTGGGCCATCTGGCCGGCAATTACAGAAAAATCGTGAAGAAGAAGACGGCGACCCTCTACTTCACCTATGATGGGAACAGCGTGAAGCATTACGATATACCCGATTTTATCGAGTCCAATTTGAACGGGATCAACGACAGGGGCGAGGTCACGGGCGAAGGTTACATCGTGGGCCAGTCCGGCACGAAGGGTTTCCTGATTGATAACACGACCCAGCTTGCCGATCTCGTGGTGACCGAGGTCAGGGGGCCCAAGAGCGGAAGGCAGGGAGAAACCATCACGGTGACGGTCACCATCGAGAACCGTGGAACGGCAATCGCCGCCGGTACCTCCTGGTTCGGCCTGTACCTGTCCGCCGATGCCGATATCACGACGGACGATTTCAAGCGGGCCACGGTTTACGTGACCGATCTGGCTCCGGGCGAGAGCAGAAGCTATTCGGTGGACTATCTCATCCTGGGCGCGATTCCGGTCGGGACCTACTACCACGGTGCCATCGCCGACGAGACGGAGCTTGTAACAGAAGCCAATGAGTTCAATAACGCGTTGGCGGGCAACACGATTCAGGTGCGCGAGCAGAAGGGATTTTAGCCCAGGTTCAGATTGACAGCTGGGTGGGGCCATCGCCATTCGTCAGAGATGGCTGCGGTTCTGCCTCATTTCGCGGTCGAAGAACGAGTAAGATTACAGGAAGGTCATGCGTCGGAAGACAGGCTCGGCCCATCCGGCGCGGGGGCTGCACGGAGTCCCCGGCTCCCAGTCTGGTCGAGGGGTCGAGCCAAACGGCTCTGCCGAGAGGTGTTGGAAGATCCGGCAGGTCCTTGGCGGCAGCCGATTGAACATGTAGCGAAACCGGTCGATTCAACTGATGTAACAACACGGAGAGAAAAAAATGACAAGACTCAACAGAATCACGTTTCTGTTTCTGATGGCGGTCGTGGTCATGGTTTCCGGGACGGCCTTTGCCCAGACCAGGCACAGCGTCAAGGCGCTGACGCATAATGCCCACAATGACGGTGCGCCGCAGATCAATGACGCCGGTCAGGTCGTCTGGACCGGCTCCGATGGAACCGATAACGAGATCTATCTCTACGACGGGAAGAAAGCGAGAAAGATCACGGAGAACGATTATCGGGACGGCGTCGCCCAGATCAACGCCAGCGGACAGCTTGTGTGGAACGCCACCCAAGGGACCGACAACGAGATCTTCTTCTATGACGGAACAAACGTCGTCCAGCTGACCGATAACGCCACCGACGACTATAACCCCCAGCTCAACGACAGCGCCCAGGTGGTTTGGTACGGCTATGACGGCAGCGACTTCGAGATCTATCTCTACGATGGAACGAGCACCATACAGCTGACCGACAATCCCTTCAATGACAGCTCCCCCCAGATCAATGCCGGTGGACAGGTGGTCTGGCACGGTGACGACGGAAATGATCTCGAGATCTATCTCTACGATGGAACGAGCACCATACAGCTGACCGACAATCCCTTCAATGACAGCTCCCCCCAGATTAATGACAATGGACAGGTGGTCTGGAACGGCTCCGACGGCAATGACCAGGAGATTTTCCTCTTCGACGGGTTGAGCACCAGCCAGTTGACCGTGAATGACTACTTTGACACAGCTCCGCAGATCAATGGCGGTGGTCAGGTGGTCTGGTGGGGTTCTCCCTTTCCAAACGAGGATGAGATATTCTTCTTCGACGGAACGGCCACCACTCAGCTGACCAATAACGGTTTCTTTTTCTTCGACCGTAATCCCCAGATCAACGACAACGGCCAGATCACCTGGCAGGGGTATGACAGCGGGAATTGGGAGATCTATTTCTATGATGGGACGGCCATCACGAAGCTGAACAAGAACACCATCAGCAACATTACTCCCCAGATCAACGCCGGGGGGCAGGTGGCCTTCCGGGGCGCTGACAACAACGATTCGGAGATATTCCTGGCCACGCCCAGGTAAGATCGACCTTTAACACGATTCCGACTGTTAACGAACGGCCGGAGCCAATGGTTCGAATTGGCTCCGGCTTTTTCGTGTGATGCCCAAGGTCTTATCACGCGCCGACTGCCGCGTGAAGTTGACAGGCTTGAGTCGTTGAGTTATTACCATTCCTTATAAATAAGGATGCATCAACCTTGTCTGCTCGGTTCCAGCGGATATGGAGGCGGCAAATTGAGACCGGTCTGGCCGGACTAAGAATCCACGCCGGCTTCGACGGCGGTTTCTAGCGAGGGGTGAAGGTATTCGTAGAGGCGATCCAATGATGACGTGGGAGACGGCTTCTTTCTTGCGAGTGCCCGAAACTCATCGGCGAGGAGTTTGATTTCATCTTGTGCACGGCGGACATGGCCGATTTTAATCGCGGCCATATTGCTTTTTAACATTCGTCTTGCGAGAGCCAGGAGGATCCGTTCGGGAAGCCATTTGAAGGCCCGATGCTTGGCGGGCATGATGGGGATTCCATGCTGATGCAGGACGCCATACGCTTCATGAATGGCCCGAAGCATCAGGCGGAGCGCGTCGCGGTTTGCTGCGAGGCGGTGAGGGTCCCCTGCCGCCATGTACAGAGCGCATGCGGTTGGAATGATTTCGGCCGCATGGGTTTTCAGCCAGGCGTCGATGTTCGGGGAGGTGGAGACGGGAAACCCTGCCCCTGCAAAGGCCTCTGCCATCGACTCGACGCGTGAAGACCTGGTCCCGTCGAGCTCGCCGAGGGTTGTGGGCTGCTCCCGCGCGGTGAGAATCAAATAGCGGATGCGATGATCGCGAGTCACCGCTGCGGCACCCGGAAATCCGAGGAGCACTCGGCCGCGGCCGAGCGTTTCCGTCATCTCACCAGGGCCTAAGGCGTTGTTACCGAAAAACATGAAGCTTGGGATCTGCCGGTTTGCGGCCAAGATGGGCAATACTTCCGAGACGTGGTTCTTGGGCAGGATAACCAGCACAAGGTCATAGGATTCATTTTCGTCGAGCCGCTCGATGGTTTTGACGTGCGTCCGGGTCTGTTCTCCGGTGACGGCGTTTTCGAGCGTGATTCCATGGTCGCGAATACCGGCCAGGTGTTTGCCCCTTTCCAAAATAGAGATATCCAGCCCCACTTTTTTCAGCGGAGCCGCATAGAGACTGCCGATGTTGCCGCCCCCGTAAACCAGGATTCGCATCCGCCCCCCAGATAGCCCCCGCAGACGGTTCAATCTACCCGATACAGCAATGCATTATTGATTCTAGACTAGTCCGTTTGTGGCCCTGTTTCAACAACATGTTCCAGGAAGAAGTTTTCTTTACCTCCAACTCGGCCGGAGGGTGGTTTGGGGCTTGACAGGGCCGGCGGCTTGGTTTATAGTAATAGGTAAACAAACGTTCACCTATTAATTTTATGGACGAAAAGCTGACCAAGAGGCAGGAGGCGGTCTTAAGCTTCATCACCCGGCAGGTGTCCCGGGTGGGGTATCCGCCGACTGTCCGGGAGACGGCCCGGCATCTGGGGATCAAGGGATTCAGCGCCGTCAAAAAGCACCTGGATGTCCTGGAGAAGAAAGGCTATCTCACGCGGGGCGCCGGCGCGCGGGCCATCGAGATCGCGGACCGGCCGAAGAGCGTCTCGGTCCCGGTCCTGGGCCAGGTGGCCGCCGGCCGGCCGATCCTGGCCGAGGAGAATATCCTGGGAAGCCTGGCCCTGGACCGCTCGGTGGCGCGGGGCGGGCAGACCTTTTTGCTGAAGGTCAAGGGGGACAGCATGGTCGGCGCCGGGATTCTGGACGGCGACCTGGTGCTGGTGAGGATGCAGCCACGGGTCGAGAACGGGGAGATCGCGGTGGTGATGGCCGAGGACGAGGCGACCGTGAAGCGTTTCGAGCACCGCGGCGACCGGGTGGTGCTCCGGTCCGAGAATCCGGATTATGCGCCGATCGTTCTGGCGGACCGGGATCGGTGTCGGGTGGTGGGCAAAGTGGTGGGGGTGATGCGGATCCCCGGTTACTGATCTATGAAGTTCCGGGCTGGGGCTGGCTCCTCGGCACGGGCTCGGCTGCGGTTACGGTCCTCGCCAGAGCATTTGTATGTGGGGGCCCGTGCGGTGCGGTGACTCCTCCGACCTGCCTGCCGGCAGGAAGGTGCCCCCACCCCCCGCGCTCGAACAGGCAAAGCTTGATTCTCGCGCGACTCTCGGCCGACACAGCGAATGAGCCATCCAGGCAGGGTCCCTCTCTTTTCATATGTGGGGTCCGTGCGGCCTACGGCCTCCGATACCCCACACCCGCGCTCAGCCTGGCAGAGCCAGCCCATCGCTTCAGGCGGGGTGCTCCGAGCACGGCTGGGCTCACCGAGGACAGGACCCGCCCCTTTAAGGGGAGGCGGGGATCCGCAGGAGAAAGAGAAGTGAGAAGTGGGAGGTGTGAGATGGAGTTGAGGCGGTTTCGTTTCTGGCCCTGTCCCGAATGCGTTCACGCGCGGGATCTGGACCCGGAGGAGATGACCAACCGATGCCGGTTCATCGACCAGGGAGAGGCCCTGGTGGATGGAGCGGCCTGGGAGTACAGGGACCATGACGTTTGTCCGGCGTTTCAGGCGAAGGATTCCGTCGGCGCGATGCTGCCGGGGCGATTCGCCGCCGCGCGGACGTTCTGCGACGACTGCTCCTGATCAAGAAAGCGAGTGGTGGATGATGGATTCGAATGCTCAACCGTTGCTGTTCGAAATCTCCGAGCCGGGCCCGTCCTGGCCGGGCGTTCTCACGCCGGATGCCGCGCGGGCGGTGGGCGAGGAGGGGGGAAAGCTGGTGTTGTTCACGGGACATCGCGCCCTGCTTTCGCTGGGACATTATCTGATGACCTGGCGGCTGCTTCACCGTGAGCCGATCGTCTTCGTGGACGGTGCCAATCTGTTCGATGTTCACCTGATCACGCGGCTGGCCCGCGGGCTTCACACCGACGTGCGGGAGCTGCTGATGCGCATTCATCTCTCCCGCGCCTTCACGGTGCATCAGTTGGAGGCCGTGGTGAGCGACCGCCTGGAGGAGGCGCTGCGGCTGTACGGCAGCCGGCTCTGCCTGGTCTCCGGTCTGCTGGACACCTTTTCGGACGAGGAGGTGCGGCTGTGGGAGGCGACCCGGATCCTGCGCCGGGTGACAGCCCGCCTGCGCCGCCTGGCGGCTGAAGGCAACCGGATCGTGGTCCTGGCGCCGGACCCGCCCGAGCCGGCGCCGAGGCGGGGAGGGTTCATGCCGATGATCGTGAAGGCCGCCGACCGGGTCTTTACCCTTTCGCAGGCCTCCGGGGCCTTCGCCTTGAAAGACGACACGGGCGCCGCCCGGAGCCGGCGGTGGTCGTTGCCGTCGCTGCCGCTCTCGGCGCGGCGGCCCCCGGGGAGGTGAACGATGGGCCGCACGCTTCCCACCTTCACGATGCAGGTCGACCGGGCCCTGGAGGAATGGGCCCGGTTCAAGCGGGCGCTGCGAAAGGAGGATCAGGCCATCCTCGAGGGGCTGTTTGCCGACGCGCGCTATCACGCCCAGGCGGGCGCCTACCTCGCTCCCGTCGATTCCTTCTCGGCCATGCTGCTTTCGATGCTGATCGAGGAGCGCAAGGCGCGTCTCGCGCTGGAGAGGCGGATTCATGCCATCGAGACCGCGCCCGGATGACGAGATACGGGGGTGGCTCCTGGATGCGTATCCCTGCGCGGAGGGGATGGCCGTCTGGATCATTGCGGAGGACGGACGGCGGATCCGCCTGGTGGATGCGTTTCGGCCCGCCTTTTATTTCGACGGACCGGCGGCCGAGCTTCACAAGGCCTTCTTTCTGCTTTCGCGCGAGCGCGTCGCCATCCGCGCCGAGCAGGTGGAGCGCATCGAATTCTTCAGCGGGCGGCCCGTGCCGGTCGTGCGGGTGGAGGTTTCCGATCCCACCCGGTTTGCCGGCGTGGTGCAGCGGATCGTGCGGGCAAGCGAGCGGCTGCGGTTCTACGATTGCGACCTCTCCCTGCCGCAGCTTTATTTTTTCGAGCGAGATCTCTTTCCGTTGGCGTTCTGCGGCGTCCTCCATTCCGGCGGCGTCGTGCGATCGATTCGCGCGCTGGACTCGCCGTGGGATCTGGATTACCGCGTTCCCGCCCTGTCGGCCCTGCATCTGAAGCTGGAAGGCGAGGCGGTCAACCCCGGTCACGGCTGGCGGGGAAGGCTGGAGCTGCGGCAGGGGCGGGAAGAGTCGGTCCTGGAGGGCGACGATCCACGCGAGTTGATCCGTGCGCTCAACGGCTATCTGCTGCGCTCGGATCCCGACTTGGTCTTCACCGACTGGGGCGATTCCTTCATCATTCCCCGGCTGCGGCGCGAGGCGCAGCGGCTGGGTCTTCCCCTGGCCTTCAACCGGGACGCCGCGATGCCGATTCAGGGGAAAAGACCCCGCTCCTATGCCTCCTACGGCCGCATGGTGCATACGAGCGGGGCGCAGGCCCTGGCCGGCCGTCTGCATATCGACCGGCAGAACTCCTTCATCCTGGACGAGGCCGGCTTGGAGGGGCTCTTCGAGCAGGCCCGGGTCAGCCGCCTTCCGCTGCAGCAGATGGCCCGGACCTCCACCGGCACCGGGATTACCTCGATGCAGCTTTATCGAGCCTACCGGGAAGGGATCCTGATTCCCTGGAGGAAGCGGGAGCCGGAGACGTTCAAGACGGCCCTGGAGCTGCTGACGATCGACAAAGGTGGGCTGGTCTTCCTTCCGCCCGTCGGGTTTTATGAAGGGGTGGCCGAGCTGGACTTTGCCTCGATGTACCCGGCCATCATGGAGAAGTTCAATATCTCGCCCGAGACGGTGGGCTGCCGGTGCTGTCCCGATCACCGGGTGCCGGAGACGGGCTATTCGGTCTGCAGGCGGCGGCGTGGCCTGGTCCCGGAGACCCTCGCGCCGCTGCTTTCCAAGCGGGCCGCTTACAAGGCCCGGCTTCGCCGCGCGGCCGGGCGGGAGGAGCAAAGGCGGCTCGATCAGCGGCAGAACGCCCTCAAGTGGCTGTTGATCGTTTCATTCGGTTACTTGGGTTATAAGAACGCGCGCTTCGGCCGGATCGAGGCGCATGAATGCGTCACCGCCTACAGCCGGGAAAAGCTACTGCGGGCCAAGGAGATTGCCGAGGGACAGGGCTACCAACTGCTGCACGCCATCGTGGACTCGATCTGGGTGAAGCGGCCCGGTCTGAACGAGCCGGACTGCCTGCGGCTGGCCGACGCGATCTCGGAAGGGACAGGCCTTCCCATCAATCTGGAAGGGATCTATCGCTGGATCGGATTTCTGCCCTCCCGGACGCGTCCCTCCTTGTCGGTGCCGAACCGTTTCCTGGGGGTGTTCGAATCGGGCAAGCTGAAGGTGCGTGGCCTGGAGGTGAGGCGCTCCGACACGCCTCCTTTCGTCAAGTCGGCGCAGGCCGAGATGATCGAGATCCTGCGATCGGCCGGGACCGTGGCGGGGTACCGGGAGAAAATCCCCCAGGCCCTGAAGCTGCTGGCCGAGCGCCGCCGGCTGCTGGTCGAAGGTGGGGTGCCGCTGCGAGAGCTGGTGATCACCCGCAGCCTGTCGCAGGACCCGAGGCGCTACCAGAAGGCCACTCTGTCGGCGGTGGTGGCCCAGGAGATGCTGGCGCGGGGCGTGCGGCTTGACCCGGGGGAGGCGATTCAGTACATTATCACCGACGCGAAGAGTCAAGAGGTGACGGGCCGGGCCCGGGCTTACGCAACCTTCACGGCCGATCATTCGTATGATCGGGAGAAATACGTCGAGCTGCTCCTGAAGGCCGCCGAAAGCCTTTTTTCACCCTTCGGTTACGATTTCGATCGTCTGGCCGAGCTGACCCGCCCGGACCGTTGATCTCGTCCGCGTCGGGTTGGGCGTGATGGATCTGTTCGGCGCGGTCTCCGATCTCGAGCTGGCGAGGGCCGTCCCCGGTTTGTATCTGGGGACGCAGGGGTGGTCGTACTCCTCCTGGGTAGGGCCGTTCTATCCCCAGGGCACCCGGCCGGCGGAATTCATCTCGGTCTACGCCGGCCATTTTCGCTCGGTGGAGATCGACTCCACCTTCTACGCCTCCCCACGCGACTCCCTGGTGGACCATTGGAACCGCAGCACGCCGGAAGGCTTCGTCTTCAGCGCCAAGTTTCCCAAAACGATCACGCACGAAAAGCGTCTCAAGGACTGCTCGGCCGAGACCGATTCGTTTCTCGACGCCATGAGCCGGTTGGGCGGAAAGCTGGGTCCCCTGCTCCTTCAGTTCGATTACACCTTCAGGGCTGACCAGCTGGAGAGGCTGGAGTCGTTTCTTAAGACACTTCCCACCGAATTCCGGTACGCCGTGGAGATCCGGCACCGGGGATGGCTGAAAGAGGAGCGATTTTTCGATCTGCTGGCCCGCTATCGGGTCGCCTTCGTTTTGGCGGATTACGCCTACACGCCGCCACTCGATCGCGCGACCAGCGATTTCGTCTACCTTCGCTGGCTGGGCAACCGCAAGGACGTTGCGGACGATCAATACGAAAAAGTCATCCTGGAACGGTCCGGGGACCTGGCGCATTGGGCCCGGGTCGTGAAGGGACTGCTCGATCGGGGTTTGCGCGTCTTCGGGTATTTTAACAACCATTACATGGGCCATTCGCCGCAATCCATCCGGGATTTCATGCAGGCCCTCAACGGCCTCCAGAAGGGGGATCGACAGGCGTGAGTACCGCCGAGGCACGCAAGGAGCCGGCAGAGATACTCATCGGCACCTCGGGATTCAGCTACCAGGACTGGAAGGGTCCTTTCTATCCCGAAAAGCTGCCGGCCCGGGAGATGCTGGGGTATTACGCCGAGTCCTTCCCGGTCGTGGAGATCAATTCCACCTATTACGCCATTCCCAGGCCCGAGAACATGGCCCGGATGGTGGACAAGACCGGCGGAAAGATCGAGTTCTCGGTCAAGGCTCATCAAGACCTGACCCATCACCGGGAACGCTCTCCCGCGGCCATCGCACCGTTTCTGGAGGCCCTTCAACCGATGAAACAGGGCGGCGTCCTCGGTTGCGTGCTCCTCCAGTTCCCTTATTCCTTCCGATTCAATCCGCAGAATCTCGAGTATGTGGCTCGATTGAAAGGGGCCTTTGGGGACATTCCGGTGGTGGCGGAGTTTCGCAACCGCTGGTGGGTTCAGGACAAGACATTCGATTTCTTGCGAAACAACGGGATCGGCTTTTGCTGCGTCGACGAGCCCGCACTGGAAGGTCTGCCACCGGCCACGGCCGAGGCGACTTCATCCACGGGTTACATACGATTCCACGGCAGAGACCGAAAGCATTGGTGGGCGCATGAGAAGGCGGAGCAGCGTTACGACTATGAATATTCGGATGCGGAGCTGCGGGAGTGGCTGGTGAGGATCGAGGTCCTGCGCTGGATCGTGCGCAAGCTGTATATCTTTTTCAACAACCATCCGCGCGGGCAGGCGGTCGGCAACGCGCGGACGATGACCCGCCTGGTCAGGGAGATTTCGTAGAGGAGGTGGACGGCTTGCTGGCGCGCTTCCGGCCGCCCTTGGCGCCGCCGGAAGACCGCTTCGCCTTCGCGGCCGCGGCGGGTTTTTCGCCCTCGAGCTCAGACATCACGATACGCTCAGCCTCGAGCCAGTTTTCCAGGTCGCGCCCCTGCACATGCCCGCTATGCTCATAGAGCTCCTGTGCCTTCTGAGCGATCCGGTGGTGGACGATCTGCTGATCTATGGAGCTGCTCATCTTAGCAACCCTCCCCCTTTGTAGACCCCCGCTGCTTGCGACGCGCAAAAATCTTCGCGCGTTCAACGGGGCAATTCGAACCGTATTGTACAAGATAAAGGGTGGTTTGGCAAGCGGGGAAGCCCTTGAAAAAACGCTATGCTTTGGCGGTTTCCCATTGGTTGACATTGCCGGTCCCGCTCATTAAGATGAATCAAAATCAACAGTTGGGGCGCCGCGGCATGATCAGAAAGGTGGTCATCATTGAGGATGAGGGAGATCTGTCCAGGCTGCTGGCTCATACCCTGCGCCGGGAAGGGTACGAGCCGGCGGTCGCGTCGGACGGGGTGTCCGGTCTTCAGACGGTCCGGCGCGAAAGACCTGATCTCGTCGTCCTGGACCTGATGCTTCCTGAAATGGACGGTCTGGAGGTCTGCCGGCGACTCAAGGCGGATGCGCGGACGGGCGCAATTCCGATCATCATGCTGACGGCCAAGGCCGAAGAATCGGACAAGATCGTGGGCCTGGAGCTGGGGGCGGACGATTATGTCACCAAGCCCTTCAGCACCAAGGAGCTGCTGGCCCGGATCAAGGCCGTTCTCCGACGCTCGGCTCCCGAGGTAGAACAGGGTGACGTTTTTCAATACGGTCCCTTGCGCCTGGATGAGTCGAGGCATGAGGTTTCGGTGAAAGGGCGGGAAGTGAAGCTTACGGCGAAGGAATTCGGGCTGCTGTCGCATCTTTTGCAGAACCAAGGACGGGTCTTGTCCCGCGATTTTCTTCTGAACCGGGTCTGGGGGTATGACGCGGAGGTGGCGAGTCGCACCGTGGATGTGCACATTCGCCGGCTGAGGGAGAACATCCCTTTGCTGAGCAAGGCGGTCGAGACGGTTAAGTCCTACGGGTATAAACTCCGGGAAGGGGGTGCGTGATGGGGCGCCTCAGGATTTCGCTGAAGTTCATGGCGGCCTCGATTCTCGTTGCGGTGGCCTTCCTCGGCATCGCGAAGATTTTGGCCCCTTGGCCCGCGCACCCGGTTGTCATCGGCCTAGCCACGTTCCTACTCGGGGCCGCCGTAGCACTGCTTGTGGGTATGGGGTTTTCGCATCACCTGACCCGGCCGTTTCACCGGATGCTGGACGCCGGGACGGGGGCGCTGGACCGGAAGGTCAAGTCCGTTTCCAGGGATGAGCTGGCGGACCTGGCGTTGTTTTTCAGCGGCAGGATTCAGGAGCTTGAGGATCGGGTCCGTTCACTGAGCGAGGGACACCACCGGTTGTCGGCTGTGCTGTCAGGCATGCGGGAGGGGGTGATGGTCCTGGATCGGCGGGGGACCATCTTGATGGTCAATAAGGCGTTGCAAAGGATGTTCCGCCTGAGGGATCAAAAGGTGGTCGGCCGTTCATCACTGGAGATTCTGCGGCACTACGGCCTGATCGAATTGATCCGAAGGGTGCTGGAGTCGGGCAAGAGTCAGTCGATGGAGTTGATGATCGAAACCGACCAGGAGCGCTTTTTTCATGTTCAGGCCTCCGTGACGGCCGACCGGCGGGACCGGGACCTCTCGGCCGTCCTGGTTTTCCATGACATCACGGAGCTCAAGCGCCTGGAGCGCGTCAGAAAGGACTTCGTGGCCAACGCATCTCATGAGCTAAGAACCCCTCTGGCCGCCATGAAAGGGTATATCGAGGCCCTCATCGACGGCGAGAAGGACGATTCCGCCAGGTCGGCGGAGTTTCTTGAGATCCTGAGAAACAATACCGATCGACTCAACAACATCATCGACGATCTGTTGACCCTGACCCAGATCGAATCCGGGCGGTATGTCTGGAAGCGGGATTCCCTGAAGATCGTCGAATTGCTGGAACGGGTGATGGCCACGCTCAAACCGGCGGTGCAGAAGCGTGGCCACGTCGTTTCGGTTCGACTGCCGGAGTCGCTCCCGGACGTGCCGGGGGACCCGGAAAAACTGACCCAGGTCTTCACCAATCTGGTGGACAACGCGATCAAATACACTTCGGACGGAGGAAAGATCACGATCGAGGGACACCAGGTTTCCGGCGGTGTCGAGTTCATGATCAGCGATACCGGTCCCGGGATTTCCCGAAAAGACCAGCTCAGAATCTTCGAGCGGTTCTATCGCGTCGACCGGGCTAGGTCCCGCGACCTGGGAGGAACGGGTCTCGGACTGTCCATCGTCAAGCATATCGTCGAGGCCCATGGGGGAGAGGTGCGGGTGGAAAGCACCCTGGGAAAAGGCTCGACCTTTACGATATCGCTCCCCGCCGAACCGGCCCCGCCCCGATAACGCATTCAGCGGCCGCCCCAGCCGCTCGTGCCAGAGTTTACCCAGCCGTAACATTCATGTGACCTATCCGTAATCCTCCTCGGCTATGGTCGCCACATCTCAAGAAGCAAAGGAGGTGATCAGAAATCAAGCAGAATGCCCAGAAGAAAACCAAGAAGCTCTCCCCCGGCATTGTTAAAGGCCGTCCGGAGGGAGGTGCGACGGGCCATCGGATAGACGTCCCGAACGTTCTTATCCATACCTGACAATCGGTCTTGAATCCAATCTAGTACAGAGCGCTGACATGAACAAACAGAAGCGGATATGGCGTTTCCCTCGGAAAGGAGAGGATGTGATGATTAAATCAATAGGCTTCGGCGTTTTGACCGCGACGTTCCTGGCGGCCTCGGTCGCCTATGGCGCAGAAGAGAACCAGACGTTGCGCGAGCTACTGGTTGAAAAAGGAGTGATCAGCGAAGACGAAGGCGCCCGGGTTCAGGAGACGAAGCATCCATCCTGGGTTGAGCGTCTGGATTTCTCCGGGG
>CAYGBP010000002.1:0-3449 GCA_964348105.1 uncultured Nitrospirota bacterium | reverse complement strand
TCAGACATGAGTCCTTTACGAAGGACCCGGACAACGACCGGCACCGTCAGCGTTTCCGACTGCGGCTGAAAAGCAAGATCACGCTGGGGAATTTCGACATCGGCATCCGGCTGGTCAGCGGGTCCTCGGCCCACTCCTCGGCCAACCAGAGCTTCGACAGCTTTTCCAGCACGAAGGGCATCGGCATCGACCAGGCCTATATGAGCTGGAAATCTCCTCGCGTGAAGGGCCTGAAGCTGATGGGCGGAAAGATGCCCAACCCCTTCTACCAGGTTTACAGCAGCGACGTGATGTGGGACACGGACATAACCCCCGAGGGATTTGCCCAAAAGATCTCTGTGAAGCCGGTCGAGTCGCTGAAGCTGTTCGTGAAGGCGGGTCAGTTCGTCCTCGACGAGGATTCAAGCGACAACAATGACCAGTGGCTGTTCGGCCAGCAGGTGGGCGTGAAGGTGATGCCCACCGAGTCGGTCTCCTCCACCCTGGCCGTGGCCTATTACGATTTTACCAATACCAATAAAGGGACTTTCGGGCAACAGGCGGTCCACCTCGGGAATACTCGGCAAGGTCCTTCTTGCCCGGCGATCCCAGCGGATTGTGCCCTGGTCAACGACTATAACGTCCTGAATGTGACGGCCGAAGTGGGGGTGAAGGCCGGGAAGTATCCGGTTTCCCTCATGGGAGATTACATTCAGAACCTGGCCGATCCCAAGGATCTGGCCGGACAGGAAACGGGCGATAGGGGCTACCAGGCCGGCCTGATTTTCGGCCAGGCCAAGAAGCCCCATACCTGGGAGCTGGCCTATTTCTACAAGGTGATGGAGACGGACGCCACGGTGGCCGATCTGTCCGATTCGGACTTCGGGGATGACGGCGGGACCGACCGCCGGGGCCATATCGCCTGGGGGGCGTACAACCTCCGGGAGTGGCTGAAATTCAAGATCAAATATTTCAACACGAGCAAGGAGAGCGAAACGGCCGATCCCGCGACGAAGGACGACATCGAACGCTTTCAGTTCAACATCATCTGGAAGTTTTAGCGGTGCCGTAGCCTAACAAAACCGGCGAAGCCGGGTTGGCTGTCATCGGAAGGCGATGAATCTGCGGGTGGACGATATGAAACGCTTTGCGTTGATTGCAGTCGTGCTTTCAGGGCTTTGGGGGTGGGGCATGCTCGGGCCGTCCCCGGGATCGGCGGCTCCAGCACCGTCTATCCCATCACCGAGGCGGTGGCCGAGGAGTTTCGCGGCGTGGATCGAAAGGTCCGCGTCACGGTCGGGATTTCGGGCACAGGCGGGGGATTCAAGAAATTCTGCCGTCAGGAGATCGACCTGACGGCGGCCTCCCGCCCCATCAAGAGTCGCGAGATCGATCTCTGCCGTCAAAACGGCGTGGAGTTTATCGAGATCCCGGTGGCCTTCGATGGCCTGGCCGTCGTCGTTCATCCGAAAAACGACTGGCTGGACGTCGTCACCCTCCGGGAGCTCAAGTCCATCTGGGAGCCCTCCGCTCAGGGCAAGCTCACGCACTGGAATCAGGTCCGTCCGAAATGGCCCAAGGAGGAAATCCATCTTTTCGGGCCGGGCGTGGATTCCGGAACCTTCGATTATTTCACCGAGGCCGTCATGGGCGAAGACGAACTGAAGCTCTTCCTTGCGGATCTGGCGGCGAATCGCAGGCCAGTCGCGGAGACTTTACGGCCAGCGAGGATGACAATGTCCTGGTTCAGGGGATCTCCACCGACCTCTACGCGATGGGCTATTTCGGACTGGCTTATTATGAGGAAAACAGAGACCGCCTCAAGCTGCTGGCGGTGGATGCCGGCAAGGGGCCGGTCAGGCCGAGTCCCGAGACGGTGGAGGACGGGAGCTACTATCTGGCCCGGCCCCTTTTCATCTATGTCCGGGTGACGTCCCTCAAGAGGCCCGAGGTTCGGAAATTCCTGGACTTCTTCCTGACCGAAGGACCGGCGCTGGCCGAGGAGGTGGGATACATTCCGCTGCCGGACCGGATTGCCGGCCCGGTGAAGGCGAGGTTCGAGGCGCGTAAGACCGGCTCGCTCTACGCGGGCGAAGGCGGTGTGGGAAAATCCCTGGGCGAGCTCCTTCGGGCGCCGGGGCGATAGAATCCGGAATCGGTATTCGCGGAGGATGGGTTTGTCCGAGTTTCTCACGCCCCATCGGAAACGACAGTTCATCCGGGAAAAAATCATCCACGGGCTCCTGTTCTTGTGCGGAAGCCTCTCGCTTCTGACGACCTTCGGAATCATTCTGATCCTGCTGTTTGAGACGATCGGATTTTTCGCCGAGGTCTCGCTCAAGGACTTCTTCTTCGATACCGAGTGGACGCCGCTGTTCGTCAACAAGCATTTCGGGATCTGGCCCCTGGTGGCGGGAACCTTTCTGGTGTCTTTCATCGCCGTGGTGGTGGCCATGCCGGTCGGCCTGCTCAGCGCGATCTATCTATCCGAGTATGCCGGCGATCGCGTTCGCCGTACGATCAAACCGGTGCTGGAGGTCCTGGCGGGCGTTCCCACCGTCGTGTACGGTTATTTCGCCCTGCTGTTCGTCACGCCGCTGCTTCAGCAGTTCATTCCGGGCTTGTCGGGCTTCAACGCCCTGAGCCCCGGAATCGTGATGGGGATCATGATCGTCCCGATGATCTCATCGTTGAGCGAGGACGCGATGTACGCCGTTCCGCAGAGTCTGCGGGACGGGGCATACGCCCTGGGGTCGTCGCGGCTTCAGGTCGCCTTGCGCGTCGTTCTGCCGGCCGCCTTTTCGGGGATCAGCGCGGCTTTCATCCTGGCGGTCTCCCGGGCGATTGGTGAGACGATGATCGTGGTGATCGCGGCGGGGCAGCAGCCGCGACTGACGCTCAACCCGCTCGTGCCGGTCGAGACCATGACGGCCTATATCGTGCAGGTCAGCCTGGGCGACACCCCCCACGGGACGATCGAATACAAAACGATCTTCGCCGTCGGGATGATGCTCTTTCTGGGGACCTTTGGCCTGAATCTCACCAGCCACTGGCTTCGAAACCGCTTCCGAGAGGTGTATGAATGACGACCCTGGCCCACGCCCAGCTCGTGCGGCTGTTCGTGAAACGACGATGGTCGGATCGATTCTTTGTAGCTGCCTCGTTGACGGCGCTGTTCATCGCGCTGGCGACGCTGGCCGCCCTGATCGGAGACATCCTGTTCGACGGCCTGGGGCGGCTGAGCTGGGACTTCCTGACCAGCTTTCCCTCCCGGCGGCCCCACAGGGCGGGGATCCTGTCGGCTCTGGTGGGGACGGTCTATATGATCGTTTTGACGGCCGTGATCGCCTTTCCGCTCGGGGTGGGGGCGGCCGTGTACCTTCAGGAATTCGCCCGGCAGAACTGGTTTAATCGATTTCTGGAGGTCAACATCGCCAACCTGGCGGGCGTTCCCTCGATTGTTTACGGCC
>CAYGBP010000001.1:56370-84633 GCA_964348105.1 uncultured Nitrospirota bacterium | reverse complement strand
AACCTGGTCGCGCATCGCCTTCACAGCGAAGGCTCCGGCTCGGCCGGGCCTGAGCGGTAGCCAGACGTCCAGCTCCGCTAGCGGCTGGCTGGGGTGTGGGGGCATTGCGAGCCCGGCGAGCAGCCCCCCACATTTCAACGCCGCTCTACCACTGAGCTATTCCCGCTTTAGACCAACAGACAAATCCAAAGTAAATCAGGAGCTTATCAAAATGATATCAGAGCGGTGGAACGGGTGTCAACGGACCTGAATCGGAAGAGAGAGGCTTCAAACAGCCGGGCGGGCTCCTATCGGGTGGCCCGGACCTTCGCGCCGCTGCGGCGCGACTTGACACGCCGCTCCTTGGTCCTGCGCTCGTTCTTCCGGCGGCTTGTGTGGTTGATCTTGCTGCTGATGAGGCGCCGGTCGATACCGCTCCTTCGCTTGCGGATTCGCCGCTCCACCCGGCTCCTGCGCTCTCCGATCCGTCTGTCGCCCGACCTTCGCTCCATCGACACCAGGGTTGCCATATCCTTTTGATTATTATATGTAATCATACACCGCCCTAGGCCCCCTGGGTCGGGGCCGTTCACCATAAATACAGAATTCGCCCCCAAATGTCAATGAAAAAGGGGGGCCGTTGATCGGCTCCCCTGGGAGGGCATGAGGCGGGAAAATAGGCCTACTTGTCTCTCCAGATCAAGAGAAGAAACCCGGCCATGGCCAGGAAGGCTAGGGCGAGGAGTACGATATTGAAGCTGATGGACCCCATTGATCTCATTGCCGCGGCGCCGGGGGGCGGCCGGGCGGGGCCGCGCCCTCCCGTCCCGGACTGCAAAGCCGGGGCGGACCGGGACGTGGGGGGACTCAACGCCCGGTCCGCCGCTCTCGTCCGGGCCAAAGAGCGGTCCTGCCTCCCGCCCGCCGCATCGCGCCCGCGCGGATCAAACCGCCTCCAGAAGGTCTCCGTCGTCTTCCGCCTCGATCTTCTGGCTGCCGGCCGTTTCCCGGTCCAGCAGGTCGATGATCCGATCCCACAGGCGCTCACCCATCATCTCGGCGCAGGACATGCGACGCCGGTCGAAGGTGCGATGGCCGCACAGCATGCAGCGCCACGCCCCTTCCGTCTCGTCCCAGAATAGACCGAGCGTCTGCCCGTCATCGCCTGCCCGGCAGTGTGGGCAGGCGAGCGCGGCAACCGTCCCCACGCCGCATTCTGCGTTCAAGCCGCCCATTCCCCCACCCTCCGATCCATGCCCCCGGGACCCTCCGATCGCCGGCGGCGGAAATGCCGCCGAGACGGCATTTCGCTTTTTCGAACTCCACTGTAGCGCCGCAGGATCAGGATCGGACAAAGGATTGGTTAAGATTGTAAAGAAGGGGTTCAGATGAGGTCAATCCGAGGCGATTGTTCGCGGATCAGGTAGCGGGCTGGATGTCGAGGATCTCCATGACCCGCTCGGAGAGGCGGGTCGGGCTGAAGGGCTTGATGATGAAATCGAAGGCGCCAAAGCGCATCGCCTGCTCGCGGTCGGAGGGTTCCCCCCGGGAGGTGAGGAAGATGACGGGCGTATTGGCCGTCCTGGAATCCAGGCGCAACCGCTCGCACAGCTCGAAGCCGCTGATCCCCGGCATCATGATGTCCAGGATGATCAGGCCGAATCCGCCGTGGAGATCGATCAGCTTGACCGCCTCCTGGCCGCTGGCCGCCCCGACCACCTCCAGGCCGCAGCCCGCCAGCTTGTCATGGATGATCTCCCGCACCCCCGGATCGTCATCCACCACCATGACCTTGGCGGGCTGCCTATCCTGCAACGATCCGCCCTCCCCCCTGGCGCTCGGCCTCGGCCAGGGCCCGCGAGCACCGGCTCAGGAGCATCTCCACGCTGGAGGCGTCCTCCAGGAAGGTGGCCACCCCCACGCAGAGGCTCAGCGGACGGCCGGCGGTCGCTCCGATGATCGAAACCTGGCCGTCTTCCAGCAGGCCCTTGAGTTTCTTTCCCACGCCGATCGCCGTCTCCTTCTGGGTCCCGGCCAGGACGATGCCGAAGGTGCTCCCGTAGCATCGGCACAGAAGATCCGGACCGCGCAGGCTCCTTCTGAAGAGCCGTGCCATCTCGCGGATCACCCGGTCGCCCGCCGAGCGGCCCCGCTCGGCGTTGTACTCCTTGAACCCACCGATCTTGGCGAGCATGACCGAGAAGGGCCGCGGCCGCACCGAGGATCGGGCCACCGCCTGGCGGATGTAATGCGTGAGATAGCGCTCGTTCTGTAGCCCGGTCAGGCTGTCCAGGACCGATCCGGCCGGGAGGCCTTCCTCGAGCTTCGGCTCGGCATCCTCGTCCCCCTCCCGGCCGGCCGGGACCCCGGCCTCGCCCCCGGTCCCCGGCGACATCTCCGCGGCGGGGGCCTCCTCGACGCGCTCGCGCTCCAACCGGCCCGGAAGTATGATTTTGAACCGGCTTCCCTTGCCGAACTCGCTCTGCACCGTCACCCGTCCGCCGTGCATTTCAACGAAGCGCTTCACAATCGGAAGGCCCAGGCCGCTGCCGGCGTATTCCCTCGTGTAGGAGGCGTCCACCTGCTTGAACTCCTCGAAAATCCGGTCCATGTCCTCCGGTTTGATCCCGATCCCCGTGTCGGCGACGCTGATTTCTATGCCCGGCTGGCCGTCCAGGTCGGCCGGGCCGGCCTCCACCGTGATCTGGCCGCCGTGGTGGGTGAACTTCACGGCGTTGCTCAACAGGTTGAGCAGGATCTGCTTGACCTTCACCTCGTCGGCGTTAATGACCAGGGATTCGTCCGTGATCCGGCATTCCAGCTTCTGCGCCTTCTTCCCGGCCAGCGGGCGCACCGCCTTGATGCAGTTGTTGATCAGGCTGGCGGTGGAGAATTCACCGAAGCGGATCTCCATCTTGCCCGCCCGGATCCGGGACAGATCCAGCAGGTTGTTGATGATTTCGAGCAGCAGCGTCCCGCTGCTCTGGATGTTGGCGATGTATTCGGCCTGCTTGTCGCTGAGCCGGCCCGTCACCTGATCGAGCATCAATTCCGAGTACCCGATGATGGAGGTGAGCGGCGCGCGAAGCTCATGGCTTAAGTTTGAGAAAAATTCCGATTTGAAGCGGTCCGCCTCCTTGAGCTGCTCCACCATGCCCTTCGTGCTGGCGTACAGCGTGGCGTTCTCGATCGCGATGCCCAGCTGGTTTCCGATCGATGCCAAAAGCTCCAGGTCCTGCGGGCTGAAGGCTCGCCGCTCCCGGCAGGCCACCGTCAGGGCACCCATCGTCTTGTCCTTGGATTTGAGCGGGATGGAGATGATCGAGGTGAATCCCAGCTCCAGCAGGCTGCTCTCGCCCGGCGGCATCTCCCGAATGTCCTCGATGATCACCGGATGGGAGGCGAGGGCGGAATCCTTCGCCTCCGGATCGCCCACCGGCAGGGTCGGATGCGCTCGCGCGAATTCCTCGGGAAGCCCCCGGTAGGCCTGCAGGACCAGCGCGTTTTGCTCGGCGTTCAGCAGGCGGATCACCCCGGCGTCCAGCTGGGTGACCTCGATGATCTTGTCCAGGGCGTGCTCCAGCACCTCCTGGAGCTCCAGAAATTGGTTGAGGGTGGCCGTGATCAGGTTGAGCGCCGAGAGCTCCCGGGTCCGGTCCACCACCCGCTGCTCCAGCGTGGAGTAGGATTCTTTGAGCCGCTCGGTCATCCGGTTGAATTCATCCGCCAACTGCTCGATCTCGTCGTTGGTCCTCACCTTGAGCTTCACGTCCAGGTTGCCCTTCCCGATCTCCTCGGCCCCATCCTGCAAAGCCTGGATCGGCCGGGTCAGCTTGCGGGATAGGTACACCCCCATAACGGCCACGAAGCCGATCAATAAGATCCCGGAGAACGATACCGACAGCAGCAGGTTGTTGATCGGGGCGTACAGCTCCCGGGGGTCCTCCCGGATGAAGCTGTGCCAGGTCTTGCCGGTGGAGCCGGCCGTAATCAGCGAGGTGCGCACCACCGGGGCCACCCCGATGATCGAGTTGTTGCCCCCGTGGCCGTCGTCCTCGGCGATGACCCATTTCGGGCGGGGGGCCGTCACGTTGGCCACCAGCGTGCGGTCCGTCAGCAGGCTGCCGGTGGGCATGACGGGGCAGGTCAGCACGCGGCCCTGCGAGTCGATCAGCATCGCGTGGCCCGTTCTTCCGAAGCGGATGTCGTGGATGGGGGGCTGAAGCAGGCCCTCCACGTTGTGAATGGTGGCCAGCACGCCGATCACCTTCAGGCTGTTTTCATCAATGACGGGCACGGCCAAATTAATGGCATAGGCGTTCGCCCTTTCATTGAAATAAAGATCGCCGATATAGACCTTTCCGATGCCGTCATTGTAGGTCTGCTGCCACCAGGATTTTCCCGCGTGCAGATAGTCGGGCAGACCGTTCACGCTGGCCGCCACCGTCCCCCGCCGGTCGGTGGCGAAAAAGGCGATGTACTTTCCGCCCTTCGTGGACATGTAGTTTCTCAGGTAGACGGAGGCCGGCTGGTGCAGCACGCCCTCCTTGAAGGCTGGATCGCTGCCGTTCTCCCAATTGCTCTGATGGGTGCCGAGGCGGGCTTCGATCTGCTGGCCGGACATCCCTTGGAAGGCCCGGTTGGATTCCTCGATGGCCCGCCGGATCTCGGTGGTGAAGGAGAGCTGCCGTTTTCCCTCCAGCTCCCGCTCGATGACCAGGTCGGTCTTCCGGGAGGCTTCCGTGGCCAGTCCCTGGAAGTTGTCGCCGATCGATTCGCGAAGCCTGAGGGTACCGTTCCAGTAGGTAATGACCAGCCCGACCACAACCGGGATGAGGCCGACGACCAGAAAGGCCAGGACGATCTTGGTCCGCAGCCCTTTTTTGCGCGGCTGTTCCGACATGACGGCCCTCCGGGGAAGGGGGGAGGGTGCGATCACCGATTCCGTTCTAATCTAGCACAAACAATTTTTTAATGTCCAGTGCCGAACGCCCATTCCCGCTCCGCCCCGGCGGATTCGAATCCCGAGTCAATATAACCCATTGATTCAAAATAGCTTTTCGATATCATTCGCCGCCGTGGGCCCCGCTGGAGGGCTTTAGGGCGAGAGGACGCGGTTTCCTCCGGCGGCCCGGGCCCGTTTGAGCAGCGTGTCGGCCAGCGTCAGCATGGAGAGGGGCTCCGAGGTGTGCGCCGGAAAGCAGACGCCGCCGATGCTCACCGTCCGCCCCGAGCGGCCCTTCGACCTCGGGTGGGAGCAAAGAGCCGCCGCGCCCCGGCGGATCCGCTCCCCGGCGCGCCCAATCCCCTCCGGCTCGGCATGGTGAAGGATGGCCGAAAACCGGTCGCTTCGGATCCTGCCGATCAGGTCCGTCCTGCGAAGGCTGCGGCCGACCAGGCCGGCCATCATCGCCATCGTTCGCAGGTCGCCCCCCTGATCGAGCTGCATGAGCAGCACCGAGAGGAAATAGGAGTAGCGAACGGCGCGTAGCGCCTCCCGCTCTAGCGCGGAGCGAAAATCCCCGTCTTGCAGCCATTCGGCCATCATCGCCTCCTCCCCGGACTTCATCGCTTCACCTTCCCTCGGCAGACCCCTCAAATGCGGTGAACCAGCTCCAATCCCCATGGAATCACCTTGATCCTTCCCCGCATCTTCTGCGGATGAAGCAGGCAACGATAATTGAACTCCCCCGGCCGGTCGAATCGGGCCGTGTAAGACTGTCCCCAATGCTGCAGCAGCGGAGATCGCTCCACCAGAATCTGCTCTTCATCGAGCACCTGGATCAGGTGGGCGATGATCGTCATCTCCTCCGCCTCGTCGCCCGGGTTTCGGTCCTTGTTCACAAAGGTGATCTCGGCGCCGGCCGGCACCTGGATGCTGAAGTCGTTCACCGGGTCGGGGAAGGAAACGACGTCGTAATCCACCGGATAGATCAGCTCGGGGAAGATCTGGTCCGGATAGAACTTCAGATCGTTGATGGCCAGCTTGAGGGACCATACCCAGTAGGCGGAGGCCGAGGTCATCATGATCGCCAGGATCCCCCGCAGGGCCAGGAGAAACATCCCCAGGCCGGGAAGCCTCGCGGCCAAACGGCGCTGTAAGAATTCTTTAAGGCTCATGGGCCACCTCCCTTCTGATGATGATCTTCACAAGGGAAAGCATACGCGGCCCGTGTAACGGCTCTTTAATCAATGGATAAAAACTTCCTGCGGGGGAATCAAGATTGGGGCAACATCGACTGGAAGGCTTCGCGCGGTCCGACGACCAGTACTTTCACGCAAGAAGATGATACGGCGGGCTCGGACAGGGGGAATGCCAGAATCATCGCGCTGTGATTTTTCAAACCGGACTTTGAAGGCGGGAAGCCGCCCGGGCGGGCGCACTATTCGCGGCGAGGGTATGCGCCGCGCGGGGAGACGGAGGGTTCACTCGATCTCGGCGAATTTGTAGCCCATGCCGCGGACGGTCAGGACGTATACCGGCTTGGAGGAGTCCTTTTCGATCTTCGCGCGGAGGTTTCCGATGTGCACGTCGATCACGCGGTCCACGACGCTGACGTCCTCGTAAGAGTAGATTCTCTGAATCAGGTGCTCGCGGGAGAAGACCCGTCCGGGCGAGGCGGCCAGGATCTGCAGGATCTTGAATTCGTACACCGTCAGGGCCACCTCCCGGCCCTCCACCAGGACCTTGCATTTGTCGAAGTCGATGTCCAGGTCGCGCAAGCGAAGCCGCTTGGGACTTCCCGGGGCTTTGGGAAAGCTCCGTCTGAGTATCGCCTTGACCCGCGCCGTCAGCTCGCGCGGGCTGAAGGGCTTGGTCAGGTAGTCATCGGCCCCGATGGACAGGCCCAGAATCTTGTCGAACTCGTCGGCCTTGGCCGTGAGCATCAGGATGGGCGCGTCGGAGCTTTTTCGGATCTGCCGGCAGACCTCGATCCCGTCCATCTTGGGCAGCATGATATCCAGGATGATCAGGGCGGGCTCGTGCTTGTGCGACAGGGCGAGGGCCTCCTCGCCGTCTCCCGCGCTGATGGTCGGAAAACCTTCGTTCTGAAGCGAGCTGGAGATCAGCGAGGAAACCTTCGCGTCATCATCCACGATCAGAATGGGGCTGACGAGGCCCATCGCCTTCATGGTGGACCGCTCCGTGGCGCAAGGGTTGATGTTCAATTATAGCTCCTTTCCTCGTCGATTGTAAATCCCGGGGTGGCTTCGGGGCTCCACCCCATCTTCATGGGCATGCGGCGCTGGCTCCCCGGGCCGCGTCGGGCCGATCACTGATCGATGCGCGCAATGTAGTAAACCGACATGATCATCGCGCCGAAAGATGCGCCGAGCAGCACGACGGCAAGCAGTAGGGATTCCATCTGCAACACCCCCTCCCCTCCCTTCGACTCGGGTGCACCCCGGACCGCAATCGACCCATCCCTCGCAACCGGACGGGCCCGATGGGTGCGGTCAGGCGGCCTTGCGGTATTGATCGAGCAGGGTGGCGCCGGGCTCCTCCCCGCCTTCTAGGGTCTCCCGAACGCCTCCCGGCGCGCCGTCCGCCGCCAGGCCCCATCCGATGACGGCCATCATGCCCGCGGTACCCAGGACTGCTGCAATGCCATATTCGAAGAAACCGATCACTGGAATCATGGCCCCCTCCTTCGTGGTTGGGTGTCTTCGTCTTTTGAGTGGCAGTCTACCCCCCGGAGGTTTACCTGCGATAAAGCGACTGTAAACTTGGGTCAAGCTCGCGTAAAGAAATGGTAAGAGCAAGAAATCTCAAGATTTAATGGGAGGTTATAGAGAGATCAGGAATATCCCGCAGCCGGCGGACGCATGCCGGGCTTATGGTTTTTTGAGATTGGGAACCGAAAACGCGGGAAAGATCGGCTTATTTGAGGGTGCCCAGGTACAGGGTAACGGCCAGGGCGTCCTCCTCCGGCATCCCGAAATTGGGCATCTTGGTGTGCTTGATGGATGAGGCGTACTGGACCCAGCGGTAGATCCATTCGGGATTGAAGCGGAATCCCGCTCGGGCCAGATCGGGGGCTACCTCGCCCCCCTCGCCGTTGATGCTGTGGCAGCCGGAGCAGGCGTATTTCTCGTCGTAAAGGTTTTCCCCCCTTTCGATCAATGCCTGACGCCGCGGGCCCTTGACGTCGAAATCGATGCCGGAGAGGTTCAGTTGCAGATGGGACTTTTTCGTTCCCAGGTCTTCGGCGGGAATCGTGATCTTCTCGGCGTCATTGCTGTGAAGCGTGCGGACGAAGGCCACCAGGGCCCAGATCTCCTCGTCCGAGAGGGTGTTCCCCCAGTAGGGCATCAGCGTCGATCCGAAGCCGTATTCCTCGTCATAGACCATCCCCGGCTTGATGGTGCCGTCCGGCCAGACCACCCCCGCCAGGCCGTTCTTGATGGCGAGGAAGACATCCTCGTTGGTGGCGTCCGCCATGTAGGCCTCGACGCGGTCGGTCAGGTCCCTCGGATGCGGGTCCAGGTTGGGGGCGTTATATCCTTTTCCGTTGCCCTTCTCTCCGTGGCAATGCGCGCAGTAATATCCGAAAAGCTTCCTGCCCTTGGAGACCTCCTTGCTTTCGAAGAGGGCGCAACTCGACAGCCCGGCCACCGCCAGGACCATCCCGATGATAAAAAATACCTGACGGAACCGATTATGCATCTGCCGACCTCTTCTTGAGCCGCTTGATCAATACCACCTCGAACAAGGCCGCGCCGGCCACCGCGATCAAGGAATAAATCCAGACGGTGGGATCCGCGGGCGGCTCCGCCCGGAAATACCACCACGAGGAGACCGCCTTCTTGCTGCCAGTCTCCCCGTTGTCGCTGTCCCAGATGGCGAAGGCGATCTGCAAGAATTCCCCGGGAATGATCTGGGCGTCCTTCTCGTCATCCGTCTGAAGCTTGCGCTGGAAGACCACCCGCCAGACGCCGTCGTTCCAGACGCCGAAGCCGGTGACGTCCTGACGGTCCTGGGCTCGAAGGTTGCCGAACCCCTTCGCGTTCAAGTCTCCGACCTCGCCCTCTTTCCAGTGCCAGATATTCACCGACCCGCTCTCCATCTGCAGCATCCGCTGGGCATGAGCGAAGTGGGCCTTTTCATCACCTACCGGGAACTGCACGGCTGCGGCATCGTCGTCCCCCTTGGTCGGATCCTGATACTCGATCAGGATGGCCAGGTCCTCCCCGTTGTGCAGGGCGCGGACCTTGACCGACTTGGCCGTCACGCTGAAGATCCGCGGCTCCCAGTGCACCTGGGCGCTCAACGGGAACTCGACCGCCCGGGCCTGCTGCCACAGGGGGGAGACGAGATCTTCGGTGGGCAACGGCCCCTCCACCAGCTTGGCGAACACCACCACGCCCCCTTCCTGGGCCTGCGCCGACAGGGGCAGGACGACCAGGGAAAAGAGCGCGGCCGCCGCCAATCCCCGAATCCTTTGAAAGAGATGATTGATCATTTTAATCCCACGTCCTCGGTTCGTGGCCCGACGCATGGTACTCGTACATGATGATCTTCCAGATGTCCTCATCCGTGAAGGGCTTGCCGCCCCGCGCCGGCATCGTCCCCCAGCGGGGCATGGCCGAGTTCCACGGCTGGCCTTCGACCGGCAGCCCCACGCCGCCGTTCTTGATCCGCCAGAACAGATAGGACTCCTGTAGCTGGGCGATCGTCCCCGGGTCCTTGAAGTTCGCCGGCGGGGGATTGAAGCCCATGGCCTGCGGCCCCTTGCCGTCCAGCGTGCCGCCGTGGCAGACGGCGCAGTAGACCGCGTACAGGGAGCCGCCGTACTGAATATTCGCCTCGGTGCGCGGCACCGGGTTGGCCAGGCCCACGAATTCGCCCGGCGGCGCCGGGTGGACGGTTCGCTGCTCAATGGGCGGTTGATCGCTGGGGATCAGCCGGGCATAAACATTCATTCCCACCAGCAGCGGGAAGACGATCAGGACGCCGAGCCGTGCGTAGCTCATCATCTGGTTCTGGCCTTCTGTCCCCGCGATGAACCGTCTGATCGGTCCCCAAAACTCCTCCGACTTGTCATCGAAGAGGCTCACGTAGATCAGGATCGTGATCAGGGTGAGCAGCATGTACATGAAGACGAGACTCGAAGGCAGCGGCGGCTGAATCAGTTTCAGGCCGATGTAGATGACAAGCATGAGCAGGACCGATTTCGCCAGCAACGGCATCCGCTTTAATTTGTCCACCATGTCCCCCGTCTCTTTACCCGTTACTCATCCTATAAAGATTCGGACCTCTGCTCCCGGCCGGCCATATAGGCCATCAGGTCGTTGAGCTGCTTAACCGTGAGCCGCTCCTCAAAGCCCCGGTGCTCCTCCACCCTGCCGCCCTGAAGGACGGACATGAGGTGCAACGGATCGCGCCGGGCAATCGCGGCGCCCGCCTCGGCCCCCTCGTGACAACCCGCGCAGCCCATGGAGCGGTAGATCGAGGCCCCCCGGGCCGAATCGCCGGTGGCCATGAGGCGATCTTCGGCGGGCTGGACCAGCTCGGAGGGATCCACGGTGACGTACTCACTGCCGCTGGTGCTCTGAACGAAGGCGATCACGGCCAGGATCTCGTTCTCGTTCAACCCGATCGGCGGCTTGTTGATCTGGGGCATCCGGGCCGCAAACGGCTTCGGCGGGCTGAACTCATACTGCTTGTAAATAAAGGCGTCGGGCTGGGTCAGGCTCTCATAAATGAATTCCCTCGACAGCTTCGCCCCGACCCCCTGAAGATCCGGGCAACGGGCCGTCTCGCTGTGGCCGATCGAATGGCACAGCGCGCACTGCCCCTTACTGAAGAAGATCTTCTGGCCCAGGGAGACCAGGTCCTGCTTGGTTTTCACCTCGTTGAAATCGATCTTGCCCTCCTCGGGGGGCAGCGAGGGGCGCGAGGGGATGGAGTAGGCGATATAGGAAAAGAACAGAAGCACCCCTGCCACGAACAGGGTCGTCTTTAAAAAGTAATGCATCGCATCGAACCTTTCGTTTCGGCCGCGCCGCAAGGCGCGCCGGGTCCGCACGTCTAAACCGGCTTCTTCAATCCGGCCGCCATCTCGCCCGCGGCCGCGCCTTCATACTCCCCTTTCTGGGCCGCCATCGAGGCCACCCAGAAGATGAATGCCACCATGAGACAGAAAACGAAGGTACACAGCGCCATGTAGGCGCCCGCGTGGCCCAGCGCGGGTGAATAGGCATGCGGCGACTTGTCCGCCATGACGCCGTAGATGTGCCAGTGAACGCGCGAGGCCGAGCGGGCATATCCCATCAGGGTCATCGTGAGGATCACGATGACGGCATTGAGGACCAGCGCGTACTGGGCCCGCGCCGGCATGCGGCCCCAGGTCATCTTGGCGGTCATCTTGGCGCTCTTGAGCAGCGCCCCGGTCAGGGGCGTAATCGTCATCAGAACGAACAGGACGATCAAGACCTGCGAGGTGGAGAAGTTGTTGATCCGCACGATGGCCGGCACGAAGTAACCCCAGATCCCGAGCGCCACCACCCCGATCACGGCAAGCGAGAACAGGAGGATCTGGATAATGTTGGCCATTCCGGCCCATTTCACCGTGGGCTGCTTTCCGGCCCTCCAGTACAGCAAAAAGCTGATAAAGGTGACCAGGATCATGATGTTGACCACCGTGAGCTTGGCCGACATGACGCCGAAGACCCCCAGCAGCGGATGGTGCGTGCCACCCAGCTTTCGGGCCTCCTCCAGGCTGGCCACCAGGGTGTGCGGCGTCATCCAGATGGCCAGGCAGCCCATCAGGATGGCCAGCATGATCAGCATGTATTTTCGGTATTTGATGCCGCCCTCGATGCGGCTGATCAGTCCGGTCCAGAAATAATAGTTCGCCCCCATGAAGAGCACGCCGATCAGGATGGCTTGCAGGATGAAGAGCCAGGAGAGAAACCCGCCCATCAGGGTGATGCCCATCTGCTGGTTGTACTCGTAGATCTCCCGCATCAGCCAGTACCCGGCGAAGGGCAGCGGCAGCAGGCCGAAGATCCCGATGAAGTTTCCAATGTAGCCCATCCAGTCATAATGCTCGCGCTCCTCCTGGGTCTTGGCGCCCAGGTAGCGGATCCCGGCGTAGGCCCCGCAGATGAAGCCGCCCAGCACCACGTTGGCAATCAGCCGGTGGATGTTCACGGGCCACCAGGTGGGGTTGTAGACCGCCGCCCAGGCCCGCTCCCAGACACCCATGCCCTCGGCCAGCACGACGGGGCTGGCCTGGAAGGTGGCCCAGGAATTGGAAACGATCATGATGAAAAAGCCGAAGACATTGAGCAGCAGGCCCAGGAAGAGGTGGAGGCCCTTTCGCTTGGCCATCGCGTCCCAGCCGTACCAGTAAAGGTACAGGGCGGGCGTCTCCAACAGGAACAGGATGCCGTAGACCAGATAAGTCGGATAGAAGATGTCCGACATGTAGGAGAAGAACTTGGGATAAAGACCGATCAGCAGGAAGAGCAGGATGCCGCCCAGCAGGGCGGTGGTGGCGTAGGAGGCGGTGAGCAGCTTGGTGAATTCCTTGGCCAGCTTGTCATAGCGCTGATCGCCGGTGCGCACCCCGATGTACTCGCACACCAGGGCGAACATCGGCACGCCCAGGACAAAGCCCGCAAAGAGCAGGTGCAACTGCGCCACGATCCAGATGAGGTTGCGGCTGCCGATGAACGGGACGTCCCGGTAATCGACCGAGACCTGGCCCGCCTCCTGGGCCAGGGCCGGAGCGATCCAGGCCAGGAGGGCCAGCGCCGAGAGACCGCCCATCACGCCCAGATATTTATTGATCCGCGTGCGTTGCCGATGCGATTTCATTTCGCCTTCCCCTCTTTGTCAGCTCCGCCCTTGCCTTCCTCCTCCCGCTTTTTCTCGATCTCGGCGAGGGATTTTTCGGCCTGCATCAGGATCGCCTCGGCCTGCAGCACGGCCTCCTCCGGTTTGAGAACCTTTACGCGATCGTGATCGTCGCCGTGCAGATCAACGGTCATGGGGAGAAAGATCCAGAACAGCAGAACCGCGAAGATTCCGATGCTCATGAAGATCGTGAGTGTCAGCCCCTGGTCTTTCGGCACCCTCATTAGCGCAGTTCCCGATTGGGTCATCAGTCCCGCTTGAACAGTCCCGCCGCCATTAATGCTCGCCCCGGCTTAGAATGGCCAGGTAGGTCAGCACCGCGATCGAGATCATGGTCACGATCCAGCCCAGGACGGCGAAGGGCCGCTTGGCCGGATTGCGCTCCGGACTGGTGTTGAGAAAAGGCAGCAGGACCAGCACCAGGACGAACAAGGCCGGGATGCCGACCGCCCCCATGAAGCTTCCGAATTCGCCCGAAAAGATGGGCAGCCTCAGAAGCTGGAACAGAAACAGAAAATACCATTCCGGCTCGGGATTGAAATCGGACGCCTCCGGCGAGGCCTCCTCCATCAGATGAACCGGTTCGATGAAGGTCATCAGGACGATGATGATGAAGACCACGCCCATCGCCACGATGTCCTTGAAGACCTGCGTCGGGAAGAAATACTCCGACTTGGCCTCCAGCTCCTGCTTGGTCCCCTTGAAGGGCCCGGCCGGTCCGGCCCGTCTGAACAAAAACAGATGAAGCCCCGCCAGCGCCATCAGGCTCAGAGGCAGGATCATGACGTGAATCACATAAAACCGGCTGAGCGTCTGGGCCCCCGGAATCGGCCCTCCCTTCAGGAACCGGCCCATGAAGTCGCCCACGACGGGAATCTTGTCGAAGATCTCCACGCCGACCGTGGTGGCCCAGTAGGCCTTCTGATCCCAGGGCAAAAGATAGCCCGTAAAGCCGAAGGCCAGGACAATGCCCAGCAGGACCAGCCCCACCAGCCAGATCATTTCGCGGGGCTTCTTGTAGGCCCCCCAGAGAAAGACCTGGGACATGTGAATAACGGCCACCGTCACCATGGCCGAGGAGCCCCAGAAATGGAAACTTAAGATAAACCAGCCGTAAGGCAATTCCTCCAGGATATAAACCGTGCTCTTGTACGCGTGATCAGCGGTGGGGGCGTAGTAGAACATCAACATGATGCCCGTCACCACCTGCAGGGCGAAAATGAACAGCAGAATCGAGCCGAACGTGTAGGCGTATCGGGCCCCGCCCGGAATCGGCTCGTTGAGCGCCTTGGCCTGCAGCTGCTTGAGGTTGATCCGCTCGTCAATCCAGTTGTAGATTTTCTCGACCATCGCTACAGAATGCGGACCACGTCTTTTCGGCCGGCCTTGAACTCGGCGTCGATCACCTCCACCGATCCCGCCGCCGTGACTTTCGTCGGCATCAGGTCCAGGGGCCTGGGCGCCGGCCCGTCCAGCACCGAGCCTTCCGGACCGTAGATGCTCAGGTGGCAGGGACACCAGTAGACCTTACCGTACTTCTTATGGTTCTCCTTCCAGCGGTAGGCGCATCCCAGATGCGGACATTTCCCGGAGAATACCAGAAACTCGGAGTTCGGGTCGTTCTCCCAGACCACGTTCCCTTTGGAATCCTTGAATTCCAGGGGATTGGAGGAGAAAAGCTTTTTTCTGAGCTCGTAGGTCTGCTCCCGCAGGGCCTCCGAGGCGCGAACCACCCAGTGGGATTTGTTGAAGGTGCGGACGATGTAGCCTTCCTTGATCTCCCGCGGAAACTTCACGAGCCGGGGGGAGTCCACCTGCTGGAACATGTTGGAATTGGCCATCTTGAACCAGGTGTTGTCGAACGGCTGATACATGGGCTGAATGAGGTACCGGATAATCGGATAGACCAGGGGCAAGGTGAGGACCACGCCGATGGCATTGGTGAATTTGATGAAAAAAGACCGGCGCGACATATCCTTCTCCAGCTCGGGAAGCGGGACCAGGATCTCCCCGGCCGCCACCTCCTCCATGCGCCGCTCCAGGCCGGCGATCTCCACCTCGTTGAGCGCGACGAAATTCTCCCGGTCCAGCGACGGGAAACGGGCCAGGTCGGCCGAGGAGAATCCCAGGACCACCTGCTGGCCCTCGAGGGTGGCCTGCTCGAAGGGGACGACCACCTCCCGGCCGCCGCCCTCCACCACCAAAAACCGGATATTTCTCGTGATGGGATCGGCGATGACCCGGGAGACTTCTCCGGCGGGTCCGTCGCTGCACTTGACTTTGAAATGAATCTTGACCGACATTGCGCTGTTCCCCTACCCTCCCGGGCTTCGTTTGCCCGGATCAATGATCATGGAAAATCGGCTTGGGCGTCTCCACCCGCGTATTCTTGAGCGGCATCAGATAGGCCACCAGCGCGTCCAGCTCGAACTCGTCCATGATTTCGTCGTAGTTGTCCGGCATCAGGCCTTCTTCATGCTCTTCCTCGAAGCCTTCGGCGACGAAAATCAGGGGATCCCAGATCTTTTTCTTCATGTCATCGGCGTTGACGAGATTGCCGATGTTGTCCAGGACGGGTCCGCGCTTCTTGGTCGACCCTTTCCCTCCGATCTTGTGGCAGTTGTAGCATTCATAAAGGTCGTAGACATCCTTGCCGTAGGCCACCATCTCCTCCGGGCTGAGTTCCTCGCCAGCTTGGAGTTTCCTGAGGCGCTCCTGAATCGCCTCCATGTCGATGGTGGCGGTGGCACCGGCCTCCAGCGCCTCCAGCCGGACCAGGATCGCGTCGGCCTTGGCCATCAGGGCCATGGACTCCTTGTACAGCTCGTGAACGGTCGTCTGCGTGAACCTGTCCCGCTTTCGGTCCAGAATCTTGTGGATCTTTTCCTTTTCCCAGTTCGGGTCGTACTGAGGCAGCGCATGCGAAGAGGCCAGGTAGACCGCCGAGATGATGATGTAGAAGACCGCGATGCCGACGAGGGCCTTGCCCGCCGGCAGGGGCTTCATCGGGGGAAGGTCGAGCATGACGAAGACCGCGAGCCCCAGAACCACGTAGAAAACGAACATGGCCTGGAAGACGAAGGGAAATTCGAGAATTCCGGACACCACCCAGACCACCACGGCCAGGATCGCCGAGACCACCACCTTCCACTTCAGGATTTCAAACATGCTCTTCTGCTGAGCCATCGCCCGTCTTGCGCTCCTTTCCCCCGTTTCAAGTCGATTTGACCTTGGAGTCTCCCAGCCGCAGGCTCAGCCAGACGGCCAAGCTCACCACCCCGAAGAAGAACAGCGTCATCAGGGTGATCAGGATGCTGGATTGCGCCAGCGTGGGTGTGAAGGACTCCTCGGTGAAATCCGGCAAGAGGATGTAAACATGATAATATTTTCTGACCAAGGAGCGGACCGCCCCCATGAGTCCCATCGTCCAGATCGCGCTGAAGGCCAGGAAGATCAGGACGAACTGGGAGACGAAATCGATCTTGCCCCAGCTGATCTCGCCCTTGCGGATCGCCCGGTTGTACAGGATGTAATTGATGATGGTCACCAGCACGATCAGGGCCGCCGCCGTGTTCTTGGCCGGCATCAGGGCCAGAAAGCCCCAATCGGACGGCAGGGACACCTCCTCCGTGGCCAGGAACTGGGTGGCCGCGAAGGCGTGCGGCGTCATCCAGATGGCGTTGCCGATCAGGACCACCACGAAGCCGGCCTTGACCATCGGGGCGAATCGCTCGGCGCCCGAAATTCGCCGCATGGACAGCCAGATATAATAGTTACTCCCCAAAAAAATCAGCCCTACCAAAGCGCCCTGCATCTCGAAGAACATCGACAGCTGATCCGCCATCATGTAGGGCCCGATCGATGCGTCATAATCGAAGAACTCGGCCGCCAGGATGTAGCCGAAGAGGGGCAGGAGCAGGAGGGCGCCAACGCCGATGAGGTTTCCCACAAAGCCCATCCAGTCGTAATGGGCCTTCTCCTCCTCGCTCTTGGCGAACATGAACATGTAGGCCGCGATCAGCCCGGTAATAAAACCGCCGAACGTGACGTTGCCGATCAGCCGGTGCAGGTTCAGCGGCATCCAGCTGTAGTTGTAGATCTTGTCCCAGAGGGTCGCCGTGGTCTCGATATAGGTGCGAAGGTCCATGTCGGTTCCTTCGGGGACCTCCGGCGGCGTGTTCATGAAGGAGGTGGGGCCGTCGATCGCGAACAACGTCACCGTCCCGATGATGTTCAGAAGCACCCCCAGGGCGATGTGGCGCCCCTTCTTATCCCCCGACAGGGAATCCCAGGAGTACCAGTAGAAATACAGGACCACCGTCTCGGCGATGAAGAGCAGCGGGTAGGCGATGGCCATCACGCCGAAGAAATGGCTGAACAGCCACGTGGTGAAATCGGGATACAGCGTCAGCAGCACCAGGATGAACAGCCCGCCCGTCAGGGCCGTCATGCTGTAAAGGATCGCCGTCACCTTGGTGACTTCCTTGGCCAGGCGGTCATATCGCGGATCCTTCTTGCGGTGGCCGATCCACTCGCTGATCACCACGAAGATCGGGGCCCCCAGAATGAAGGCCGCGAAGAGAATATGGATCTGTGCCGCCACCCAGACCGCCGTGCGGTTCCCCAGGTAGGGAAACTCCACCGGCTTGGGCTCCGGGGCCTGCGCGTAGGCAAACGCTCCGGCCACCAGGATCAGGGCGGCGACGCCCCCCAGTATCCCGAAGTATTTCTTCATTTTTTCGCCTCGGCCGTCTGCGGCATCGTCCGGTAGTCGTCATGGGGAGCGGGTTGGCCCTCGTGGGAGAAGGTGTGCTCGTAGGCGATCACCTTCCAGATCTCCTCCTCGGAGAGCTTGCCCTTCCAGGGCTTCATCTTGGTGCGGGGCACGCCTTCCGCGATCCGCCAGTACCAGGCGCTTTCCGAATAGAGCGACATACGCTCCTGCACCCGGAAGTCCCTCGCGCCGCGCTTGACCGGTTTGCCATCCTTGCCGTGGCAGCTGGCGCAGTTCACGTCGATATTCTCTTCGCCGGTGAAAATCAGCCGGCCTTCCTCAATGATTTTCGGATCCGTCCACCATCCCTCCGGCATGCGCTTTTCGGCATACTCGGCCGGAACCGGCGGTGGAGGAGCGATGGGCCCTTCCCCCCCGGTGCAGCTGACCATCAGCAAACTGCCTCCGAACAATGAAATCATAATGGAACTGCGCATGCGCTTCATAATCGGCCCTCGTCTCCTTTGATTGAACTTGATCGTCACTCTCTCCGCTCTTGCTTGGCTGCGTTGCGGATGATTCCGACTCGATTTAGTGCTTTTTCTTTTTCGGCCCTTTCCCGCCCTGCCCCTTCCCCCGCTTGCGGGAGACTATTCCCCAGTACAGCGCGACGGCCACCAGAAGAACTCCTCCCGCGCCGTAAAGCCAGGCGGTCATGGAGGAGTCGTCCCCCGTCACTTCCGGAGCCGGAGCCCCGAAATTGACCTGGACTTCCCGTTCGGTGCCGATGTCGTCGGGATCGAACGAGGCGGTAATCGTCTTGCTCTCGTTCATCGCGGTGATCTTGATCTCATCTCCCAGGTTTTGATTGTGGAGATGGAGCGTTACCTTATAGTAACCCTCATCATCGGTAAAGGCCGTCGCGCCTTCCCCAATCTTGGTGTCCACCACCATCACCTTCGCGTCCTCAACGGGCCGGCCATCGCCGTCCCTGACATGCCCGTAGACCGTAAACCGGTGATCCACCTCATGCGTCGCCCCCGCGGGGGCGGCGAAACCGAAGACCGCCAGGACTACGAGACTGCCCAATACATACCTTTCCGCCCTGCATCTTGCTTTTGGGAAGGGTGGAAAGCGGAAGGTAAACGGAGGCGGGTCGCTGCAACGACGATTCATTGACTCAAATACTGTCCCCTCGGTTACGCCGAACTACGAGGCCCGAAAGGCAACCGTCGTTCATGATAGCTTCCATACACAAGGATCACCCGAAATCGAAAAAAATCCCCGGCCGCGCCCCGTGGTGAAGTCGGAGCTCCCTCGGCGGCATGGCCGGCCGCCGTCGTTATCCGTAAAGAAACAAAGAGCTTTTGTATAGCACAATCACCCCACCATGTCAATATCCGATCGACGCCGCCTTCCAAAAAATGAACCTTCCCGATGTACACAGGAAAAACTTAGGGATTTCCGGCGACTCAGGGGAAACTCAGCAGCGCGCTCTGGGCGTATTCCACCAACGGACCGGGGTAGACACCCAATCCCAGCACGACGAGGAGGGCCACCCACATGGCCACCGTCACGGCAGGCGAGACCTCGTACGATGTGCGCGCCTCCGGCTCTTTCATGTACATCAGCATCACGATGCGCAGGTAGTAATAGGCCGATACGGCCGAGAGCACAACCCCCACCACCGCCAGCCAGACCATCCCCGCCTCCACCGCCGCCATGAAGACATAGAGCTTGGCCACGAAACCGGCCGTCGGGGGGATCCCGGTCAGTGAAAACATGAAGACCAGCATCACGAAGGCAGCCAGCCGGTGATTTCGGGCCAGCCCCGCGAAACCCGAGATCTGTTCGTCACGGTCCGGCTCGCCGGCCGCCTGAGCCGAATCGTCCCGCTTGAGCAGGATGACGACGGCGAAGGCGCCCAGGTTCATGAAGGCGTAGATCGCCAGATACAGCATCAGGCTGAAGGTCCCCAGCTCGGTGGCCACCACCAGCCCGATCATGGCATACCCCGCGTGGGCGATGCTGGAGTAGGCCAGCATCCGCTTGATGTTGCCCTGCACCAGGGCCACCACGTTGCCCACCAGCGCCGCCTCCACCGGACCCAGCGCCTCCAAAAAAACCCGCAGGAAGGCGGCGAAACTGGCGGCCTTGGTGGCCACGGACATATAGGCCGTGACGCTGGTGGGCGACCCCTCATACACATCCGGCGTCCACATGTGAAATGGCACCGCCGCCACCTTGAAGCCGAACCCGACCACCAGGAGGACCATGGCCAGCAGCAGGGCCGGGCTGGGATCCGCCCCCATCCCCTGAAAGGCCGTCCCCAGATCCCTTAATTTCGTGCTGCCGGAAAGTCCGTAGAGCAGCGAGATCCCGAACAACAACACGCCGGAGGAAAACGAACCGAGGACGAAATATTTGGCCGAGGCCTCGATCGATCGACGCTCGTAACGCTTGAATCCGGCCAGAATATAAAGGGACAGCGACATCAGCTCCAGGCCCAGGTAGATCATGATGAGGTCGGCGCCGGACACCATCACCATCATGCCACTGGTGGCGAAAAGAATGAATGCATAGTATTCGCCCAGGTGAATCCGCTCCAGATCCAGGTAGCGGATCGAAATCAAGATGGTCAGGGCCGTGGCGAAGTACAGAAGAATCTTGAAGAAGGTGGCGAAGGGATCGAGGATGAACATCCCGCCGAAGGCCTCGGTCTCCGGGATGCCCGCCATGCGGAAGGTGGCGAACAACGCCACGCCCAGCAGCCCCAGGGTCAGGTAGGCCAGGAGGTCCTTCTGTCCCTTGGGAAGCATGAGATCCAGGATCAGGACCAGACAGCCCGCGCCGGCGATGATCAGCTCGGGCAGGATGATGACAAGATCGGAGAGGTTGAAAGTCACCGGCTCACCCTACTACGGCGCAGAAGATCAGGAGATTCCAACGGGCACATGGGGCTGCATCATAGCAAACTGTTAAACCTGCGTCAATTGCGCCCGGGGCCCCGGAACGGATCCGGTCCAGGCATAGCCGGAGAGCATCCCCGGATTCGATTGACGCGAAAGGCCCCAGACCGTCTGATTCCCGGCCGGCGTTCCAGACACCCTCATGCCGGTTGACCGGAACATCGGGGAGGTTGAGCATGGATCATTGAGACAACGATAGCGCTCAGCAAGAAGGGAACGCAATCCATTCAGGACGAGGTCCGCCAGGCCTTGGCGGGACTGGACATGGATCAAATCATCGAAACCTATCGCGACCGGGAGGGGCGCCTCTTCTTGGAGCGGTTTCTTCCACCGGCGGCCGTGGAGGGCGTCCTGCTGCTCGAGGTGGAGCGGGGCCGGCCCCCTCTGCTGCGAAATTATCTTCCCAACCACAAAAAAGGCGGCCGCGCGAGCTACGACACGCTGGAGCAGAAGGGACCCGCCATCCTTTCGTTCTACCGCTCACCTGGAGTATGTGTCCGACCCCGCGATGGGGCCCTTCAAGCGGTTCGTCTCCAACCTGAAGGACGCGATCGCTTATTTCGGGTTCTCGGCCCCGCGGCGAAGGGGCCGCAGGGGTTAGCGCCGTCGTTTTTCACAACCGGCTCTACCGGCAACACGAGCATCCCTTTGCACAATTAAGGAGGATCGAATGCGTCCTCCGGGGACCGTTCCTTGTTCCCGTACCCCGGAATTGTGACTTGATCAAATGACGGCCGGCGCACTCGATCCTCCCTCCGCAACACCGTGTGCGTTGTCCAGCCGATGGAGGTCTCAGACGAAAATTCCGCTGTTCTGGGGCGCCCGGACGGAACCAGCCGTGTTTTTCCGCTTGCCATCTTGGCCATCACGGGCTAAGATGAAAAGCGGTGCGCGGATGAAGGACAACACTCGACACGAGATCTTCAAGGGCCAGCTGCTGATCGCCATGCCGATGCTGCAGGATCCCAACTTCCGGCAGTCGGTGGTCCTGCTGTGCGAGCACGGGCCGCAGGGATCCCTCGGCCTGGTGGTCAACCGCCCCACGGACGTGGATGTTTCCACCTTTTCGGACGACCTGCCGGAATTGGCGAATGCCGGCCGCGTCTATACGGGGGGGCCCGTCGGCAAAAACGCCATGCTGATCCTGTGCCGCGGTCATGAAATGGCCGAGAGCGTGGGAATCATCGAAAACGTGTTCCTGGCGAAGAACCTGGAGATGCTCAAGCTTCCGGGGCAGCTCGGCCCGGGGGGCAAGATCCGCTGCTATCTGGGGTATGCTGGATGGGCGCCAGGCCAGCTGGAGGCCGAGGTGAAAGTCGGCGCGTGGCATCTGATGCCGGGGGACGACAAGCTGATCTTCGATGCCAGTCCCGGCCTGCTCTGGCAGGAAATGATGCAGCGTCTGGGCGGGGAATGGGCCATCTACTCATCTATGCCACCCGACCCGACTCATAATTAAAGTTCCCCCCCTCAAAAACCTCTAGGGGCCGACTGCAATTTCCACGGCGGCGAGCACGGGCTCCGGCTCCAGACGGGTACGCGCCTCCCGGAGCATCAAGCGCGCATCCGGCTGCACCTTGCCCTCGAAGCTGACCGCGCCGTTGGTCACGATGCGAATCGATCGGTCCAGATCCACCACCTCGCGGCTCAGGACCACGCGATAACGCGTCACATTGCGCGTCCGGACATCGAACTGGTTGTCCCGGACGCTGGCCTCGATCCGGGCATACTCGCCCCGGTTTAGACGTCCCTCCTCCTCCGGGTCACGCTCCGACGCCCAGAAGGAGCCGGCCTGCGCGCTAATCCCAACGACATCCAGCCAGTAGGATCTTCCGGTGTGGTCGCGATCCCGCACCACCGTCAGCTCCGCGGGAGCGGGCTTCCGCCGCCTGTTGTCCAGCCAGTCCACCAGGGACCCCAGCTCCTGACGGGGAAAGAAGTGCCCCCCGGCGAGCGGGTGCGTGTGGTCATGCTCCCGGTAGACCACCTCGTAATCCTTGCCCTCCAGGTAGGAGACCACGTCGCGGCTGAACCGAACGGGCATGACCTGATCGCTCGCCCCGTGAATTACATAAAACGGCAGGTGCTTCGCGTTGTCCAGCAGGGGAAACAGCGCATGGGGGAGGACGGCCGCCATCGGCACCAGGGCCGCGAAGCGGTCGGGATGGTTTAAACCGATCAGGTAGGTTCCGATCCCCCCGTTGGACATCCCGGAAAGGATGATGCGATGATGATCGATATTGTAATGCAGCGAGACGTCGCGGATCACGGCCAGGACCAGCTCCTCGGCCCCCTCCGTCCACCACATGCCCATTTCCACGGTGGGGCAGGCCAACAGATAGCCTTCCTGAAGCCGCGGTGCCCAGCGGCCCAGGTAGCTGTCGCCGTCGAACCCCGCCCCGTGAAGACAGACGATGAGTCCGTGGGGTTTTCCGGGATCGTAGCTGTCCGGCACGTAAAGGCCGTAGCGCTCATCGCGATCTGCGACGTGAAGGCTCCTTCCGGGCAGGCGTCCGGTGGGAGCGTTCTCCATGAGCACCCGGCGCAGGGCATGGCGCAGCGCCGTCTCGAGGACCTCCGGCGGATTTGCGGCCAAGACCGGCAACAGATCGTCTGCCTCGGAATCGTCCGCCCGGAGGTATTCCGCCACGGCCTCGGCCAAACCCGGGACTGGCGGTCGGTCCTGCCGATCGGCCCCCCGCTGGCAGGAGGCGGCCAGTCCTCCGATCAAGACAATGACGGCAACAAACTTTATGCTTCGTTTCATATCGTCACTTTTCCACAATTCGGACTCCCAAGTGAAGATCCTGGGACGGAGTCCGATGACCCCGGCCCGTCCGCTAGCGGCCGATGGGTGAGAGGGGCTCGCGCGTAACGAAGTGAGTGCCCCGCGGATTATCGGATAGGTCATTCGCCGCGGGGATCTCCTCGATCGGCGGGTTCGGGGTGCAGTCGGGAGTCATCACCAGACCCCACTCATGACATTCATTCTCGATCAGGAGGGCCTCGGCGTAGTGGAAGAGTAGAATGCCGCTGAGCATGTTGCTGCGGCATACGTTTCGAACGATGTCGGGGCGCGTCTCGTGGTCCCTCGCCGCGATCCCGAAATGATGATTGCTGTGGCAAAGATTCTTCGTAAGATACGGCCTGGCGCCCGCGAAGGCGAAAATCCCGGATTCACGGTTGTAGCACACCTCGTTTTCCGACAGCGACGGCCTGGCCTCCGGCCCGTAGATCACGATCCCGGAGAGGATTCCCTCCATAATCCGGCAGGAGGAGATGGTACAGGATGAATCCAGGACATTCATGGCCGAATGCGGATCGCTTCCGATATACCGGAAGGTGATATGACTGACGAGCCCCTCGGACACCTGCTGCAGGTAGAAGGGCCCTCCCCGCCGGCTGAAGATCTGCACCTCGTCGCGCCCCGCCCCGATCAGGCGGATCGGACGGCCCGCCACGAAGATCTTGTCCTCATACCGCCCCGGACGAACGAACACCTGATCGTCCGGTCCGGCATCCTTCAACGCCGCGCTCGGCCGTGGATAATAGGCGGGATGCTCCGAGTCCACGACGAGCGTCTTGCCCCCCTTCGGATTGGCGGGCGGCTCAGTCCCGGCCGGCCGGCTCATCGGGCAACATCTCCTTGTCGGGGACCTCGAACACCTTTTGACGGGACGATCGACCCGAAAGCAGCCGGATCTCGGCGGGCGCAACCCGGTAGTGTCGGGCCAGCGCCCGGATGATCGCCTGGTTCGCGCGATCCTCCACCGGCGCCTCCTTGACTTCAATCTTCAGATGCGATTCATCCATCACTTCGATCCGGGCCCGCTTCGCCCGCGGCCTGGCATGAACGAAGACCCTCATCTCGACTCGGCGCCGTCCAGGTCGCGCCGGATGTATTCCAGCAGGGCCTTGTAGGCCGTTTCGCGCACCTCGGGCTTCCCGGTCCCGGTCGAGCCCAGATTCGCCTTGAGCCAGACGGTGTTTTTCACATGCTCCCGGGCCTGGTTGCAGATTTTCCACATCCGGTGGGCGAATCCCTCGGTGAGGCCCATCTGAACACCCTCCGACTCCATCCGGTCATCCAGGATCGCCAGAAGGTCCATGATGGCGTCGTCCCCATTGTAATCGGCCGCGCGGTAACCGAAGGCGGCCTGAGCCTGAACCTCCTGCCGCGCCTGCTCGATCAGATCCAGCATGTACTCCTTGAGCACCCCGATTTCATGCGGGGTCGGCTTCATGCGCGGAAATCCTCACGAAAGATTCAGGATCGCTGTCCATAATTCACGGAAAGAGACCGCGGAGGCCTGCGCGTCCTGGACCTGGGAGATCAGATGATCGACGCTGGCATGCATCACCTCCAGGAACGGGGCGGGATACAGGCCGATCCAGAAGACCAGTGCCGCCAGCGGAACCAGGGTCAGGATCTCGCGCGGGGTCAGGTCTTTGAGGCCCTCGAGGATCGGCCGGCCGATCTTCCCGAGCGCCACCCGCTGGATCATCCAGAGCAGATAGACGGCCGAGAGAATGATCCCCAGCGCGGCCAGCACCGCGAAAAACGGCTTGGCGATGAAGGCTCCGATCAGGACCAAGATCTCCCCCACGAAGCTGTTCGTGCCGGGCAGCCCCAAAGAAGACAGGGTGAAGATCATGAAGAGGGTCGCGTAAATCGGCATGTTCCGGGCCAGCCCGCCCATGTCCGAGATCATCCGCGAATGAATGCGATCATAGATCACGCCCACGCAGAGAAACAGGGCCCCGGTCGTCACCCCGTGATTGACCATCTGCAGGATCGCCCCCTCGATCCCCTGAATGTTGAAGACGAAGATGCCCAGTGTAACGAATCCCATGTGGCTGACGCTGGAGTAGGCAATGAGCTTTTTCAAGTCCGTCTGGGCCAGCGCCATGTATGCGCCGTAGATGATGGCCACCACCGAGAGGATCAGCAGCACCGGAGCCATGGACACCGAGGCCTCCGGGATCATCGGAAGACAGAAGCGCAGGAAACCGTAGGCCCCCATCTTCAGCAGTACGCTGGCCAGGATCACGCTGCCGGCCGTCGGCGCCTCCACATGCGCGTCGGGAAGCCAGGTATGGAAGGGAAACATCGGGACCTTGACGGCAAAGGCCAGGAAGAAGGCCCAGAAGATCAACAACTGGAAGGTCAAGGAGTACGAGCCCTCCATGAGGGCCTGAATGTCGAAGGTCCCCCCTCCCTGGAAGTACAGGGCGATCAAGGCCACCAACAGGAGCAGGCTACCCGCAAGCGTGTAGAGGAAGAACTTGATGGCGGCGTAGAGGCGGTTCGGCCCGCCCCAGACCCCGATGATCAGGTACATGGGGATCAGCATGGCCTCCCAGAAGACATAAAACAGCACGAAGTCCATGGCCAGGAAAACCCCGAGCATTGCGGTCTCCATCAGCAGAATGCTGATCATGAATTCGGCCACCCGGCTGTCGATGGCCCGCCACGAGCAAAGGACGCAGATCGGCGTGAGCAGGGTGGTGAGCAGCACCATCAGCAGGCTGATCCCGTCCACGCCCAGGGCGTAGTGGATGTTGAAGGCCTTGATCCAGACGTAGCGCTCCGAGAACTGCATCGCATGCGTGCCCGTTTCGAACAGGAAATAGATCGGAAGGGACACCAAAAAATCCAGCAAGGTGGTTCCCAAGGCGATCCACCTCAACCCCTCGGGACCGATGCGGGCCAGATAGGCGAGCCACAGCGCGAAGGCGCCTGCCAGGGGAATGAACACGACGACGGTCAGAATCGGAAAGTCCAAATCATTCATCCTTGTGCCATGCGATCCAATCCCGGGATAGACCGAGTCACACCAGAAGATAGATCGAAATCATCAGAAACGCGCCCACGGCCATGTACATGGCGTAATGCTGGATCTGGCCGCTTTGAATCCGGCGCATGGCGGCGGCCCAGTCCCGGGTCGTGTAGGCCACCCCGTTGACCAGCCCGTCGATCACGGCCGTATCGATCCACCGCCACAGCAGCAGGGCCAGATTCACGGTCGGGCGCACCAATATCCGGTCATACAACTCGTCCACGAACCATTTATGAAACGAGAGCCGGTACAGCACGCCGCGTCCCAAACGCTCCGGAATGGACGGATTGCGAACATAGAAATAGTAGGCCAGGCCGACCCCGGAAAGCCCCGCCGCCATCGAGGCGATCGCCAGGACCCCGGCCAGACCGCCGTGCTCTGCGGCGGCCCCCGCCGGACCGAAGGAAGGGGCCAGATATTCCTGGATCGGAAGCCACCCCACCCCGACGGACAGAACGGCCAGGATCGCCAGCGGGAGGGTCATCACCCTTGGCGATTCGTGCGGATGCGCCTGTCCGAATCGGGCCGGGCCGTGAAACACGGTGAAGATCAGCCGGAAGCTGTAGAATGCCGTCATGACGACGGCGAGCAGGCCGATGGCGCCGAAGAGCAAGCCCAAACCGCCCCTTTCAAAAACGGCCAACAGAACGGCGTCCTTGCTGAAAAATCCGGACAGCGGGAAGATCCCGGCCAGGGCGGTGGATCCGATCAGCAGCGTCCAGTAGGTCACGGGCAGATGGCCCTTCAGACCGCCCATCCGGCGAAGATCCTGCTCGCCCGACAGCGCGTGAATCACGCTTCCCGCCCCCAGAAAGAGCAGCGCCTTGAAAGCCCCGTGTGTCAGCAGGTGAAAGATTCCGGCGGCATAGGCCCCCGCCCCGCAGGCCATGGTCATGTAGCCCAGCTGACTCACGGTGGAATAGGCCACGATGCGCTTGATGTCCGTCTGGGTCAGGGCGATCGTGGCGGCAAACAGGGCCGTGAGCCCGCCGACCACCAGGACGACATCCAGGGCCACGGCCGAAAGCTCGAACAGGGGAAAGGTCCTCGCCAGCAGGAAAACCCCGGCGGTGACCATGGTGGCGGCATGGATGAGGGCCGAGATGGGCGTGGGGCCCTCCATCGCGTCCGGCAGCCAGACATGCAGGGGGATCTGGGCCGATTTGCCGACGGCCCCCGTGAAGAGCAACAGGGCGATCAGGGTGATCACCCCCACCTCCCACTCGCCGCCCGCCCAGGCCAGCAGGTTGACGGTCGCCCCCGACTGCCCGGCCGCCTGGCCGAAGACGGCCGGATAATCCAGGGTCCCGAAGGTCAAAAAGATGAGCAACACCCCCAGGCCGAATCCGAAGTCTCCGACGCGATTGACCACGAAGGCCTTGGTGGCGGCGTCGCACGCCGATTTCTTCTCGTACCAATGGGCGATGAGCAGGTAGGAGCAAAGGCCGACGGCCTCCCAGAAAAAGTAAAGCTGCAGGAAGTTGTTGGCCATGACCAGCATCAGCATCGAAAAGGTGAACAGGGCCACGTAGGCGAAGAACCGGGCGTATCCCTTGTCGCCGTGCATGTATCCGATGGAGTAGAGATTCACCAGACCGCTGACGGTGGTCACCAGCACCAGCATGGCCGCGGTGAGGGCGTCGATATACAGTCCGAGGCTGACCCGAAAATCGCCGCTGACGATCCAGGCGTAGACTTCCCGGTCAACCGGCGCTCCGCCGGCCACCTCCAGGAGGGCGACGATGGAAAGAATAAAGGAAACCGAAACGGCGGGTAGCGCCACCCAGTGGGCCCGTTCCCGGATCCGGTTTCCGAAAAGGCCCAGGACCACGAAGGCGGCGAGCGGCAGCAGCGGGATCAGGATGTAAGGCGTCATGATTAAGCCGCGATCTTCAA
>CAYGBP010000001.1:50395-56360 GCA_964348105.1 uncultured Nitrospirota bacterium | reverse complement strand
CGCGGCGTGTTCTCATGCTGCTGCTCGCGCTGTGGGCCGGATCTCGGGTGCTCGAATCATGCCCCGCCGGAACGGAAAGCACAGACGATCCGGGTCACCACTTCATCAGGTTCATCTCTTCCACATTGATGGTGGCCCGCCCCCGGTAGAGGGCGATGATGATGGCCAGCCCGATGGCCACCTCGGCCGCCGCCACCGTCATCACGAAAAAGACGAAGACCTGGCCCGTGACGGCCTCCAGATAATGCGAGAAGGCCACGAAGTTAATGTTGGCCGCGTTGAACATCAGCTCGATCGAAAGCAGGATGATGATGAGGTTTCTGCGAATCAGGACCCCCACCAATCCGATCACGAAAATGACGGCGCTGAGCGCCAGATAATATTCCACAGGAACCAAGATAGACCCCTTGATATGAGAAACCGTCAGCTGTTCGCCCCGCGCCGCCTCATCCGCTATTTTTCCATGATTCCCTTCTTGGCTAGCACGATCGCGCCGACCATGGCCACCAGGAGGATGAAGGAGGCCACCTCGAACGGGAAGAGATAGGCGGTGTAGAGCACGCGTCCCACCGCCTCCGTGTTCCCGACCGACTGAATCCGCTCCACCGTGTATTCGCCGCCCCCCTCGCCGAAGGTGGAGCGCATCAGGATCAGAAGGATCTCGGTCAGGATCAACAGGCCGACGAACAGCCCGAGCAGGAACTGGTGCTGGTATCGCTCCTCCCGTTTGACGTTGAGCAGCATCACGACGAACAGATACAGCACCAGGATCGCCCCGGCGTAAACGATCACCTGAATGACGGCGATGAACTCGGCGTTGAGCAGGACATACAGTCCCGCGACATGAAAGAACATGACGAGAAGCGATATGGCGCTGTAGACCGGATTTCGCAGGCCAATCACCAGAAACGAGGTCACCACGATGACCCCGGCGAAGTAGAAGAAAAGGATTTGAGTCATTGGGCGGGGCCTTCGCGCTTTGCGTCCGGATCTTCGGATTGTGGCGGGCCAGCGGCCTCCGACTTGGTCGGATAACCCTTGGCCTTGGCGGCCAGGAGAAACAGCTCGCTCTCGCAGGAGCCGATGTAATCCGGCTTCGCGCCCTGGGCGGGGAAATACCGGTCGCCCATCTCCAGCAGCTTCTCCTTGTCGAAGAATAAGTCCCGCTTGTTATAAACGGCGTATTCATAAACCGGAGTCATGGCCAAGGCGTCGACGGGACAGGCCTCCACGCAGAAACCGCAGAACACGCAGCGGGTCACGTCGAAGGTGTACTCCTTGGCATAGCGCTTGAGCGGCCGGTCCTCCTCCTCGGCGCTGACCACCTTGATGACGTTGGAGGGGCAGGCGATCTCGCACAGTCCACAACCGACGCAGCGCTCCTGGCCGTCGGCGTAACGCAGCAGCGACATGATGCCCCGGTATCCCGCCGGCACCGGCTTTTTCTCCCTCGGGTACTGCACCGTGACGCTCTTCTTGAAGAGGTGACTGAAGGTCAGGAACAGCCCCCTCAGGATCTCCACCATCAAGATTTTCTTGAGCCAGTATCCCAGTCTCATCTCGTCCCTACGCCCTGGCGATATAAACGATGACGGAAGTGAGCAGAATATTGGCCAGGGCCAGCGGAAGCATCACCTTCCAGCCCAGCCGCATCAACTGGTCGTAGCGAAGCCTCGGCAGGGTGCCCCGGATCCAGATGAAGAAAAACAGGAAGACATACACCTTCGCCGCGAACCAGAAAACGTTCCAGAATAACGGCGAAGGCCAGGTGAATTCCAGAAACGGAAAGGGGGCGTGCCAAGCGCCGAAAAAGACAATCGCCCCGATGCAGGAAACCACGATCATGTTAGCATACTCGGCCAGGAAGTAAAAGGCGAAACGCATGCCGCTGTATTCGGTGAAGAAGCCCGCCACCAGCTCGCTCTCGGCCTCCGGCAGATCGAACGGCAGCCGGTTGGTCTCGGCCACGCCCGCGATGATGTAGATCACGAAAGCCACGATCTGGGGAAAGGGAAGGGTGAAGGCGTACCAGTTCCAGACGCCCCCGGCCTGGCCCTGGCCGATCTGGTTCACGCTCAAGGTGCCCGCCATGAGCAGCACGCCCACCAGCGACAGGCCCAGGGCCAGCTCGTAGCTGATCATCTGCGCCGCCGAGCGCAGGCCGCCCAGCAGGGAGTACTTGCTGTTGGAGGCCCATCCGCCCAGTAGGATGCCGTAGGCGCCGATGGAGGACAGCGCCAGGATATACAGGATGCCGATATTCAGGTCGGTGATGTAGGGCTTGATGGTAATGCCGAAGAAGCTCAGCTCGCTCCCCCCGAAGGGAATCACCGCGAAGGCCACCAGCGCCGTGACCAGGGACAGGATCGGGGCCAGGCTGAAGATCACCTTGTTGGCGCCGGCCGGAATGATGTCCTCCTTGAAGAACAGCTTGATTCCGTCGGCGATCGGCTGCAGGAGTCCGTGAAAGCCCACCTCCATCGGGCCCATGCGGTCCTGCATATGCCCCAGAAACTTTCGCTCGAAATAGGTGAGGTAGGCCACGTGAAGCAGAACGATGCCCATCACCAGCCCGATTATCGAAATGATCGTCAGTGTCTGCAATGCCAACTCGAACATCGTCACGCAATCCTTTCTATGAAGACAGCCGTCGTTCGCGAATAGGGAACCCGGCTCTCCGGATTCAACTCAAAACCAAAAAGTCCTGCGAGGCCGTTCGAGGCAAAGACCTCCGGATAATGCGCGGTCCCTGGTAGAACCTTCCGGCTCGACTTGACCTCGGCCTCAGCGCTCCCGGCCCGCGACTTGAGCCGGACGCGTCCCCCTTCTGCGACTCCCAGCCGCCGCGCGTCTTCGGGATGGATCTGCAGAATTCCCTTCGGCTGGATCTTCAGAAGGGCGCCCGACATCAGCGACCGGGATCCGGAATGAAACAGTGTGGATCCCAGGTGCAGCGTGAAGGGATAGTCGCGGTCCACGGCCGCCGGTGAAGCGGGCGGGCCGTAGCGCCGATCAAAATCCTGCTCGAAACCCTCGGCTTGATACCGCTGCAGGGCGGATTTCTGATCCGATTCCTGGTTCACAATCCGGTAGGATTTGTGAAACAGAGGAACCAGCCGCGCGATCTCGGCCGTGATCTCCCCGGAGTCGGCGTATTCCACCGGGTACTGCATCTCGCGGGCGATCTCGCTGAAAATCTCCCAGTCTGCCTTGGCCTCTCCCACCGGCTCGATGGCCTGGTTCACCCGCTGGATTCTTCCCTCCTGGCTGGTGAAGGTCCCTTCTTTCTCCGCATAGCTGCAGGACGGGAGGATCATATGCGCCAGCCTGGCCGTCTCGGAGACGAACAGGTCCTGGATCAGCAGGTATTCCAGCCTCCCCAGCGCCGCGCGCATCCGTCCCGGATTAGGCGCGAGCGAGAGCGGGTCCACGCCCACAAGGATCAAAGCCTTGAGCTCGCCGCGCTCGGCCCGATCCAGCATCTCAAACATCGTGTCTCCGCCCGCCAGGACCAGCTCATCCTTCCATGAAGCGACGAACCGCTCCACCGCCGAAGCATCCTTGGCATCCAGCAGGCCCGGCAGGTATTCCGGGGCGGCGCCCATTTCGACAACCCCCTGGTCGTTCGCGCCGCCACACAGGACATTAATGCCGCTGCCGGCCCGATCCATCTTTCCGGTCAGGATCAGCAGATCGCAGAGGTTGAGAAGATCCCTCTCACCGGCGGCGCCCCGAACGATCTCCTCGCCCACGATCACAACGGCGCGGCCGGCCTTCGCCAAAAGTGAGGCGGCCTCTTTGATCGGGGCCTCGCCCAGGCCGGTGAGCCGCCCGACCTCGGCATAGGACAGGGCGCCCGCGGCCTGCCGCAGCCGCTGCACCAGCCGCCCGGATCGCTGCTCCACCGTCCGGTCCGGCCCGGCGCCCTCAAACACGGCCTTGGTCAGGGCCCGGATCACCAGGCCCTCGGTGCCAGCCCGCGCGCTGAGGGGCAGCGCCGCGCGATTGACGATGTTGCTGACATAGGTCCCGTGGTTTTCGGCGAAGGGTCCCAGCGTCACAAGGCGCGCGCCGCGCTCCCGAACCGCCTGCTTGATCTTCAGGCCCGTAATGGGGTTTGACTCGGTCACGTCCGATCCCACCAGGAAGATCAGGTCCGCCTCGATGATTTCCTCGTATGAATTCATCATGCGGCTGTGGCCCAGGACGCGGCGAAGCGCCCGGACCGAATTGAGATGGCCGAGCCTCGCGGTGCTGTCGAGATTGTTGCTGCCCAGCGCCAGTCGCATGAACTTCTGAAAGACGAAGGCGTCTTCGTTGGTGGAGTCGGCCGAGATGATTCCCCCGATCGAGCGGGAACCGTGCCGCGCCTTGATCTGGGAAAGCCGCTGCGCCGCCTCGGGGACCGCTTCGTACCAGCTGATCGGGACCAGCTCGCCCGACCGGCGGCTTAATGGCTGGACCAGGCGGCGGGAATCGTTGATGAACTGATACCCGAAAAACCCTCTGGCGCACAAATCGCCGTCGTTTCGGCCCCGGCCCTGCTCCGAGGTCACCCGCTTGATGATCTCGTCGCGGCTTTCCAGCTTCATGAGACATCCGTCGCCGCAGTGGGGGCAGACCGTCTCGACCTTCTTGAGCTGCCAGGGGCGGTAATCGTACATCGCCACCCGGCTGGTCAGTGCCCCCACCGGACAGATCTGAATGCATCCCCCGCAGAACTCGCACTCCAGCTCCTGGCGCATGAAGGTCCCCGGCTGGGTGATGTTGCCCCGGTCCAGCCCTTTGAGGGCGTTGGAATCGATCACCTCGTCGCAATACCGGACGCACCGCATGCACTGGATGCAGCGGTTCATCTCCTTTTCGATGATGGGACCGAAATATTCCTTTTCGAAGGTGCGCTTCGTCTCTTCGAACCGGCTGTACTGCGCGCCGTACTGGTGGGCCAGGTCCTGAAGGTGGCATTCGCCGCCCTGATCGCAGATCGGGCAGTCAACAGGATAAACTCCATGACGCCATTGCGGGCCTCGACCACATTCTGCGATCCGGCCTGGACCACCATCCCCTCGGCCACCGGCGTGGTGCAGGCCGTCTGCAGCTTGGGCATCTTTTCGATCTCCACCAGGCACATGCGGCAGTTGGCGTCCGACTTGAGCTTGGGGTGATAGCAGAAGTGCGGGATCTGTACGCCCGCCCGCTGGGCGGCCTCGATCAACAGGGTGCCCGCCGGCACGCTGATCTCCTGCCCGTTCAAGGTCAGCTTGACTATTTTCGCCGTTTCCAACCCCATCTGAAGCCCCCTTCAGCCCGCCGATTCGCTCCCCGTCGGTCCGGCGGCCGCCGCGGCCACCGGACTGAATGGACAGCGCTTCTCCCGAATATGATCTTCGTATTCTCCGCGGAAATATTTCAAGGTGCTCAACACCGGCGCGATCTCGGCATCGCCGAAGGCGCAGATCGTCTTGCCGCCGATATTGTTTGAAAGATTCGTCATCAGGTCCAGGTCCTCCAGGCGGCCTTCGCCGTGCTCGATGCGCTCCAGGATGCTGTGCAGCCAGAAGCTGCCTTCCCGGCAGGGCGTGCATTTTCCGCAGGATTCATGATGAAAAAACTGCAGCAGGTTCGCGGCCGCGCCGACCATGCAGGTGGTGTCGTCCATCACGGTCACGCCCCCCGAGCCCAGCATCGATCCCGCCTTGGCCACCTCCTCGAAGTCCAGGCGCACATCCAGATGCTCGGGCGTGAAGAACGGCGCCGATGCGCCGCCGGGGATGACGGCCTTGAGCGGACGGTCGCCGCGGATCCCGCCTCCGTGCTCGTAGATCAGCTCGCGCAAGGGAATCCCCATCGGAACTTCGTAGTTGCCCGGGCGCTTCACATGCCCGCTGATCGAGAAGATGCGGGTGCCGGTGCTTTTCGGGGTTCAGATCGAGGCGGACCAGTCCGCGCCGAGGTTGATGATATG
>CAYGBP010000001.1:45381-50385 GCA_964348105.1 uncultured Nitrospirota bacterium | reverse complement strand
AAGGGTGGCTTGAAGCTGGGCATCCCCCGGTTTCCCTCCAGCGACTCCAGCAGCGCCGTTTCCTCGCCGCAGATATAGGCCCCGGCGCCGCGATGCACATAGATTTCAAGGTCGAAACCCGAGTCCAGAATGTTTTTCCCCAGGAAGCCCGCTTCCCGGGCCTCGGCCAGGGCGCTTTCAAGCACCGCCGCGCCGTAAAAAAACTCCCCACGGATATAAACGTAGGCCAGATGCGCCCCGATCGCGAAGGCGGCGATCGCCATGCCCTCGATCATCTGGTGCGGGTCGCGGTCGATCAGCTGGCGGTCCTTGAAGGTGCCCGGCTCGCTCTCGTCGGCATTGCAGCAAAGGTACTTCGGCAGCGAAGGGTCCTTCGGGATGAAGCTCCATTTGAGTCCTGTGGGAAAGCCGGCGCCTCCCCGACCGCGAAGGCCGGACTGCTTCACGGTTTCGATCACCTGGTCCGGGGACATGCCGTTGAGCACCTTCGACAGCGCCTCGTACCCGCCCCGGCCCCGATAATCCGAGAGACTGCCGGTATAACCCGGCGTTATCATATTTTTCAACAGAATCTGTACGTTTTCCGGCATCGCGCTATGCGCCCCCCGAGCGCGGTTCAGGGGAAATAAACGGGCCTGAAGCCATTGAACTCTTTCCGGAGCTCGCCAGCTCCTCCAGAATGCGGTCGACCTTCTCCGCCGTCAGGTTTTCGTAATAGTCCGCGTTGATCTGCATGGCCGGCGCGGAGCCGCAGGCGGCCAGGCATTCCACCGTCTTGAGGGTAAACCGCCCGTCCTTGGTGGTCTCGCCGTCCCGGATTCCCAATTTGCCTTCCAGGTGCTTCAGGATATCCTTGGCCCCGCACAGGGCACAGGACAGCGTCCGGCAGACCTGGATGACATGCCTTCCCACCGGCTTGAGGTGGAACATCGTGTAGAACGTGGCCACCTCGAAAACCTGCGTGGGGTTCAGATCCAGCAGATCGGCCACCGAGCGCATCCCCGCCTCGCTCAGGTAACCGTGCTCCCGCTGGGCCAACCACAGGGCCGCCAGAACGGCCGAGCGCTTCACGGGATACCGCCGGATGACCTCCCGGATCTCGGCCTGTGCCCGCTCCGAGAGGGCCTCGGTCCCCGCCCCGTCTCCTCCGGCCGGCTGTCGGGACGCGCCGCTCACCGGTCGCACTCCCCCATCACCACGTCGTACGTCCCGAAGATCGTGATCACGTCCGAGATCAGGTAACCCCGCGACATGTGATCGAAGGCACCCATATGGATGAAGGACGGCGCGCGGATCTTCAGGCGGTATGGCTTATTGTCCCCATTACTGTTGATATAAAACCCCAGCTCCCCCTTGGGAACCTCCGTGGCGCAGTAGACCTCCCCCTTGGGCGGCTTGATCCCTTCATACGCCATCTTGAAATGGTGGATCAGGCTTTCCATGTCCTCCATAATCTTGTCGCGGTCCGGATAGGTGATCCCCGGGACGTCGATCTTCACCGGCCCCCCGGGGAGCTGATCGATGCACTGGGCGATGATCCGGGCGCTCTGGCGCATCTCCTCCATCCGCACCCAGTAACGATCGTAGGTGTCCCCGTTCGTCCCCAGCGGCACGTCCCAGGCAACCCGATCATAGACGGCGTACGGCTCCGCCTTGCGGACGTCGTAATTCACCCCGGATCCCCTCAGCGCCGGGCCGGTCATGCCGAAGTTGACGGCGTCTTCGGCCGAAATCAGGGCGATGCCCTTCGTCCGGGCGAGCCAGATCCGGTTGTTGGCCAGCAGGGTGTTGTATTCCTCCAGCTTCGAGGGAAATTCCTGGATGAAGCGGCGCAGCCGCTCGATCATGTCGGGAGTCATGTCGTTGGCCAGACCGCCGATCCGGTAGAAACTGTAGGTCAGGCGCGCCCCGCACAGCTGCTCGAAAATATCCAGCAGGACCTCGCGCTCCCGAAAAGTGTAGAAAAAGACGGTCATCGCGCCGATGTCCAGGGCCTGCGTGCCCAGCCAGAACAGATGCCCGATGATGCGCTGCATCTCGGCCACGATCGTTCGGACATACTCACCCCGCTCCGGAATTTTGATCTGCAGCAGCTTTTCCACCGCCCTCACGTAGGCGTAATTATTCGTCATCGCGCAGACATAATCCAGACGATCCGTGAGGGTGATGATCTGGTAATAGGTCTTGTTCTCGGCCAGTTTCTCCACGCCGCGGTGCAGGTAGCCCAGATGGGGCGTGGCCTTCACGATCCGCTCCCCGTCGAGATCCAGCACCACCCGCAGCACGCCGTGCGTGCTGGGATGCTGCGGCCCCATATTGAGCAGCAGATCCTCGGTCCGGGGAACGCCCGCCTTCTCCTCGGCGCTCCGCGGATCGTCGTGATAGATCATGCCGAATTCGTCGGAGCCTTGCTTCTTTGTGCTTTCCTGTCGCGCCATGGTCCGTCTGCTTAGAGCCCCTCGATCCTGGGAATGAACTCGAAGGTGGTCCGCCATCCCTTTCCTTCCGTCGGAAAATCCTTCCGAAGGGGAAATCCGTCGAAATCATCCGTCAGGAGAATCCGCCGATGGTCCGGGTGGCCCTCGAATTCGATCCCCATCAGATCGTAAACCTCCCGTTCCAAAAAGTTCGCCCCCTTCCAGATGCCGGTCACGCTTTTCACCCGGCAGTCCTCCTCAGGAACGCGCGCCTTGAGGCGGATCCTCCTGGCGTGGCGGATGGAGAAAAAATGATAGATCACTTCAAAGCGCTCGTCATCCTCCGGATAATCGACCGAGCAGATGTCCGTGATATGCTCGAACGCCAGGTCGGAATCGTCGTGCAGGAACCGGCAGACCGGCTCGATCCCCTCCCTCCGGATCCGGATGGTGAGCTCGCCGAATGCCTGGCCGGCGTCCAGGAAAATCTCGGGGAATTCGCCCCGTATCCGTTCAGCGATGGGATGCGTCATGACCTCACGAACGATTGCCGCCCCTGATGTTTATTCACGACTGCTGCGTTTTCCGGCTTTGAGCGAAACGAGTCGGCTACTTGGTGAGTACCTTCTCGTGCATGATTTTTTCCTGGAGCTTGATCAGGCCGTCCAGAAGGGCCTCGGGCCGGGGCGGGCACCCCGGGACATACACGTCGACGGGAACGAATTGATCCACCCCCTGAACGACGCTGTAGCTGTTGTAAATGTTGCCGGAGGTGGCGCAGGACCCCATTGAAATCACGTAACGGGGTTCGGGCATCTGATCGTAAATCCTGCGGATCACGGGGGCCATCTTGCGGGTCACGGTTCCCGCCACGATCATCAGATCCGACTGCCGGGGGGAACCCCGAAAGACGCCGGCACCGAGGCGGTCAAGATCATACCTGGAAGACACCGTCGTCATCATCTCAATGGCGCAGCAGGCCAGGCCGAAGGTCATCGGCCAGAGAGAGGATTTCCGGGACCAATTGATCAGGGTGTCCAGCCGGGTGGTCACGACGGTCAGTTCCATGTCCATCAGTCCCACTCGAGCGCCCCCTTTCTCCAAGCGTAGACGTAACCTATTAATAAAATTATAATAAACAATGCCATTTCGATCAAGGCGATCAGGCCGATCTCCTGGAAGACCACCGCCCAGGGATAGAGAAACACCGTTTCGATGTCGAAGATCACGAAAAGCATCCCGATGACGTAATACCGCATCGGAAAAGGAATCCGCGCATCCGAGAAGGGCTGAACCCCGCTTTCATACGCGATCAGCTTTTCCCGGTAGGGACGGCGCGGCCGGAGGAAATACCCGACGATCACCGTCCCCAACCCGAAGGCCGTGGCCACCACCAGAAAGAGGACGACCGGGAGATAGGGGCTCGGGAGGTATGATCCGGGTTCCATGCGATCCTTTCGGGCCTTCCTTATTAATTATTATTATATATCACGACGAGGACCCACCGCCGGGGGGTGGGGTTGGCCTGGGGTCCGAAAATCCCGGCTCCCAAATCACTGAAGTCCTCGGGAATAAAGGCTATATCATAGTCCTTTCGACCCGGTTCTGTCAAAGGGAAAATAATGCATCCGGTCCGTAAGACCGATAGGTTAAACCGTCCAGCTTCGCGTCCCCGAGTCCTTTGTGCTGGATGAGAACCTTGAAAACGCGGCCCATGCCAGTCGGACTGATCAGAGCGGTCATCGAAGCCAGCTCGCGCTCCCGAGCCGCCTCCCCCAGGCCTTCCAGGCGCCGCTCGATGGCCTGTGCGATCCCCAGGCCCATCAGAAAGTACTCCTGGCTGGTGAACCCCAGAACCTCCAGTCCCGCTTCCTCGCCTGCCTTCGCCAGGCTCGTGAAATCCAGGTGGGAGGTCATGTCCTGAAGTCCCACCCGCACGTACGGGTCCTCGCTCACCCGATGCTTGAAATAACACAAGAAAGTGCCGCGGGGGCGGTCGGGGCCGTATAGCTGGGCGGCCGGATAGCCGTAATCGATCGTGATCACGATTCCCTTGCTCAGGCGGTCGGCAACCCGATTCATCCAGTCCAGGGCCCTGAAATTAACCTCCGCCTGATGCCCCGCCGGGAGGACAATCCCCAGACGGCGAAAATAGGCCTCGATCCGGGGTGTGGAGGGGCGGTCCCGTGTCTCGACCAGCCTGCCGTTCTCCATCGTCACGAAGATCTCCCGGATCCCCTCGGCGGTCTGAACCACCCGGTGAACCGGAAATGCATCGAAGAGCTCGTTGGATAGGAAGATGCCCGTCACCCCCCCGGCGGGGCCCGCATCGTCCAGTCCGGCCGCCCATCGGATCCGCTCCGCGCCGAAGGACGGCTGCAGCAGGCCGCGCTGTTTTTCTCTCATCGCCGCGCTGCGCTCCACGATCCAATAGGTCAACTTTGAATAGACTTCCGGCGCGCGATCCCGGATCTCGGTCATGATATCCCGGCATAGACTTCCCTTCCCGGCCCCCATCTCCACCACCGCGACGGGCCCGGGTGTAATGATCGCCGCCGCCTGCGCAACCTGCCCGGCCTGTTCCTGG
>CAYGBP010000001.1:37730-45371 GCA_964348105.1 uncultured Nitrospirota bacterium | reverse complement strand
GCCGTCCGATCAGTCCGCCGAAAACCGGGTGAAGATCCGGGCTGGTGTAATAATCACCCCGGGCTCCGATCTTTTCGCCTCCGGAGTCATAATATCCCAATCCCGGCGCGTATTGGGCCAGCTCCATGTACTCCTCGAAGGTGATCCGGCCCTTCTCGGAGATGACATCGGCGATTCGCCTCACCAAAGCGGGTTTTCCGAGCTCGCTCATGTGATCGCATTCCCTGGCCGCGACGGCCGGCTCAAATCAGCTTGGACTGGGGGCTTTCCGAGGTGACGGCGGAGGGTTCCTCAGCGCCGGCACGCTCGTCCGGCAGGTCCGGGATCCTTTGAGGCGGGGTAGCGGCTGGATCCTTTGCAGCGGCCTGGGAGTCCTCCCCCAACTGCATCGGATCCATTCGGTCCAGTTTCTCGCCGAAGCGCTCCAGGCGCCTGGCGGCTTCATCATACCGGTTCTTGGTGTGGCCGAGGTGCTTGCCCACCACCTCGAAATCCTCCCGGAATCGCGTAAAATCCCCCTGCAGCCGCCCGAGATGCCGGATCATCTCCTGGGCCCCTTTTTCGATCCTGAGGCCCTTGAGCCCCAGGACGATCGCCTGCAGATAGGCGTAGAAGCTGTTGGGCGACACGGGAATCACCCGCCGCGACAACGCATAGCCGGTCAGGCTCTTGTCCTCGCCGAAGGCGTCGTCACGGATCATAGTTTCATAATAGACATTCTCTGCCGGGATATACATCAATGCAAAATCAAAGGTTCCCTCGTCCGGAAGAATGTATTTTGAGGCGATATGGTCGATGTGCCGCTTCAAGTCGGTCACGAAGCGCTTCCGTGCAGCCTTTTTCTCATCCTCGGCCTCGCACGCGATCAGGCGCTTGAAGTTTTCGAGCGGAAACTTGGAGTCGATCGGAACCAATCCGGGTCCCAGATGGATGACGGCGTCCACCACCTCGCCGGTGTTGAAGCCATGCTGCAGCGTGAAATGGGTGGGAGGGAGAATCTGGCCCAGCAGCTCTCCCAGAAAGAGCTCGCCCAGGGTTCCCCGGAACTTCGGGGCCCGGAGGATCTCCTGCAGGCTGGAGATGTCGCGGCCCACATCGAAGATCCGCTCGGCCGCCTTGGACAGCTCGCCCAGGTTCTGGCGCACCTCCCCGACCACCTTGGCGGCGGTGTCCAGCCTGACGCCGATCTGACCGGTCGTCTGGGAGAGCTGCTGGGAAAATGCGTTGATCTGGGCGTTGACCTGGGTGGTGACCTGGCCCAAATGCTGGGTCAGCAGACCGACGCTCTGACTTAAGCTCTCGGCCGTCTGCTGCCGAAGCCCCTCCATCTGCTGCATCAGCATCAGGGTCTGCTCCCCCCGCTGCGCTTCGTCCCGGGTCACGCGCCGCCACAGTAAAAACCCGGCGGCGCCGGCCAGAAAGACGATGCCCACGGCGATCGCGGCGCCCAACAGTGAGAGGAGAAGCGGGTCCATGCCGCCATTATCACGCGCTTTGCGTCCTTATGTCAATCCCCGTGGACTCCATGTTGATGGCGGTGCCACGGCCGCCAATCGAAGTCGCCCCCCGGACCGGTCCGGGCAACTGCTCCCTGTCGGCGGACTAGCGAGTAAGAGCGGCCGATACATTAACCCTTCGGCACTTAAGAGCGAAGAATGACGGCTTCAATACAAAAAAATGCAATCAATCCATCTTGCAAGAGAATTTAGATAGAAAGGTCAGATGGTGTGGGGAAAGATGGGGGGTACGAAAAAATGCCGGACATTCCGAATGGTTATTCGCGGCTATTCGGCCTTGGCAATGCAGATGCGGTCCCGGCCGCCGTATTTGGCCTGGTACATCGCCTTGTCGGCCAGGAGGATGAGGTCTTTCTTGTTTTTGGCATGCACGGGGTAGCCGGCAATCCCGAAGCTCGCCGACAGCTTGATCTTCAGGTCCTCCTCGGTCAGGAAATCGTATTCCCGCACGGCTTGCTGCAAACGCTGCGAGATCCGGTAGGTGGTGTCCACGTCCGTCTCGGGGAGGACCACGACGAACTCATCCCCGCCGTAGCGGGCGATGACATCGATATCCCGGAGATTGCTGCTCAGGATCTGGGCTACTTCGACCAGGACCTTGCTGCCCATGAGATGGCCGTGTCTGTCATTGACCAGCTTGAAATAATCCATGTCCAGGAAGATTAGGGAGACGGTCGCCCCGTAGCGCTGACAGCGCCGTATCTCAAGATCCAGCGTCTGATCCAGATGCCGGAAATTGAACAGCTTGGTCAGATCGTCCGTGATGGCCAGATCGGCCATCTTCTGATACAGCGTGGATCGCTCGATCGCGATCGCCGCCTGGTCCACCAGCTTGCTCAAAAGCTCCAGGTCCTTTTCCTCGAAGGGCTCCCCGTTGACCTTGTCCACCATTTCCAGCACGCCGATGGTGCGCCGCTTGTTGATGATCGGGACGCACAGCAACGATTTGGCGCGCGAATAGCTTTTCCGCTCGATGCTCTTCTGAAAACGGGAATCCTTCGCCGCGTCGGTGATGATCAGCGGCGTGCCCTTGCGGGCCACCCCGCCCGCCAATCCCTCCGTGAGCTTGATCCGGCGCTTCATGACCTCTTTGCCCTTCTTGTGCTTGGCCATCTCGAAGTACAGCTCCTGCGCATCCTCGTCCAGCAGGAGGAGGGACCAATCCTCGCACTTAATCAGTTTCTGGGCCTTTTCCATGATGATCTTGAGGACTTTTTTGAATTCCAGGGTGGAGGTGAGGGCCTTGCCTGAATTGATGAAAAAGGAAAGCTCGCGGGTCCGCTGCCTGAGCTCCTGTTTGAGCAGCGTGTTTTCCATCTTCAGCCGATGTATGTCCGTATTGGATTTCATGCCGGGGCTCGACGACCGCCGGATGTGTCGAGCCTCATCCTCTGCAACACTTCTTGTATTTTTTGCCGCTCCCGCACGGGCAGGGGTCGTTGCGTCCGACCTTCTTCAAATCCCGTTGGGCGGGCCGGGCGGCCAGATCGGCCCCTCGATGCGTCCTCAGGGCGGGGGAACGGGGAGCCGCCGCGGCCATCGCGCGGGGATCCTGCCGCACGGCCTGAATCCGGAAGAGGTGGGAGACGGCATCCGCCGAGATCCGGTCGATGAGGCCGGAAAACATTTCAAAACCCTCGCGCTTGTACTCCACCAACGGATCCTTCTGTCCGTATCCGCGAAGCCCGATCCCCTCCTTGAGGTAATCCATGGCCAACAGATGGTCCTTCCAGTGCGTATCGATGACGCGCAGGAAGACCATCTTTTCGACCTGGCGCAGGACGTCGGCCCCAAACTCCTGCTCCTTCCGCCGATAGGCCTCGTTGACGCGGGCGTAGAGGTCCTCCCGGATGGCATCGATGCCCATCTCCCGGAACTCGACGGTGTTTTCATCCAGCGTCAGGGAAAACTGCTTGTTCAGCGCCTCGCACAGCCCCCGGATGTCCCATTGCTCGGGATAGACGTCCTCGCTGCAGAACTGGCCCAGGATGTGGTCCACATTCTCCTGCATCATGCGGGAGATCTCTTCGGTCAGGTCCTCGCCGGTCAGGGCCTCGCGCCGCAGCTCGTAGATCACCTCGCGCTGCTTGTTCATGACGTCGTCGTATTCCAGAAGTTGTTTTCGGATATCGAAGTGATGGGCCTCCACCTTCTTCTGGGCGTTTTCGATCGCGCGCGTGACCATCCGGTGCTCGATCGGGATCCCCTCCTCCATCCCCAGCCGGCTCATGAGCCCCGAGATGCGCTCCGATCCGAAGATGCGAAGCAGGTCGTCCTCGAGCGATAGATAAAACCGGGACGAGCCGGAATCCCCCTGCCGGCCCGATCGGCCCCGCAGCTGGTTGTCGATCCGCCGGCTTTCATGGCGCTCGGTCCCGATGATATGAAGTCCTCCGGCCTCCACCACCTGGCGTTTTTCGGCTTCGCACTCGGCCTTGATCTTCTCCAGCTGGCGCTGCTTTTCTTCGTCGGAGAGATTTTTTTCCTGAAGCAATAGGCGCTTGAACAGGAATTCCGGATTGCCTCCCAGAAGAATGTCCGTACCGCGACCGGCCATGTTGGTGGCGATGGTCACTCCCTGAAACCGGCCGGCCTGGGCGATGATCTCGGCCTCGCGCTCGTGAAACTTGGCGTTCAGCACGGAATGGCGGATGCCCCGTTTTTTTAGCTGGGCACTGAGATGCTCCGATTTTTCGATGGAGATGGTTCCCACCAGGGCGGGTTGCCCGCGCTTATGGCAATCCTCGATCTCCTCGGTGATGGCATTGAATTTCTCGCGCTCGGTCCGATAGACGACATCGGCATAGTCCTGACGGATCATCTTCTTGTTGGGCGGTATCACGAGGACGTCCAGATTGTAGATCTTGTTGAACTCCGCGGCCTCGGTGTCGGCGGTACCGGTCATCCCGGCCAGTTTTTGGTACATTCGGAAATAATTCTGAAAGGTCACGGTCGTCGACGATGACCACCTCGCCGTCCTTGACCACATAATCGACGTCCCGCTTGTAGAGCACGTAGGCCTTCAGACCCTGCAGCGTGTGATGAATCAGTGTCATGTTCGACAGATCATACAGATTGTCGACGCCCAGGAGCCGCTCCACCTTGGCGTTGCCCTCCTCCGTCAGCGCCACCGTCTTGGTCTTCTCCTCCACGGTGTAATCCAACCCGCTCTTCAAATAGGGGATGATCTTGTCGATGCGATAGTAAAGATCGGTGGATCAGCGGGGTCCTGGCCTCGTCGACCAGGATGCTGTCCACCTCGTCCACGATGGCATAGTTAAGCTCCCGGTGAACGCAGGACCCCGGGTCCACCACCATGTTGTCCCGCAGGTAATCGAACCCGAATTCGTTGTTCGTCCCGTAGGTGATGTCGGCATGGTAGGCCTCGCGGCGGCTGACCGGCCTGAGATAGGCCAGCCGCTGGTCCGATGCTTCGTAGGTCGGATCGAACAGGTAGCTGGCATCGTGCTGGATGATGCCGACATGAAGGCCGAGCGCATGGTAGAGGGGACCCATCCATTGGGCGTCCCGCTTGGCCAGATAATCGTTGACCGTGATCAGGTGAGCGCCCTTCCCACCGAGGGCGTTTAAGACCAGCGGCAGGGTCGCGACCAGCGTCTTTCCCTCCCCCGTCTTCATCTCCGAGATCTTTCCCTGGTGCAGACCGATGCCGCCGATCAACTGAACATCGAAATGCCGCATCTTCAGGAAGCGTTTTCCGGCCTCGCGCACCACGGCAAAGGTCTCCGGAAGCAGCCCGTCCAGATCCGCTCCGCCGGCAAGCCGGTCGCGAAGCTGGCGGATCCTGTCGGAAAGACCTGAATCGGGAAGATCCGACAACGGGGGTTCCAGGAAATTGATCTGCTGCAGGAGGGGCTGGATTCTTTTCAGCTCGCGGTCGTTCTTGCTGCCGAAAATTTTTCTCAAAATGAGATTCAGCATGCAGGCAAGCCCTCAAAAAGCCTAAAATATAATTATATCACAAGAAGTTCGATCTCCCAAGGGGACAAAGCAGGGAAATGACGAAGACGCGAGAACCGGATGCTGGAAAGAGAGGGACGGGTCGGATTCTCCGTCCGGAGGCTCGACCGATACGGATCGACTGGGATCGAGGGCCTAGTTGAGAATGTACTTCGTCGGGTTGACCGGAACCCGATTGACCAGGACCTCATAATGAAGGTGCGGGCCCGTAGAAAGCCCCGTGTTGCCGACGTATGCAATCACGTCACCCCGTTTGACCCGCCGTCCGGGCTTCGCTCCGAATTTCGAGAGGTGCCCGTAGACGGTCTGGATGCCGTACCCGTGGTTGATCCGGAGCATTTTGCCCAGCCCGTTATGATAACCGGTGTAGGAGACGATCCCGGCGGCCGGGGCCACGACCGGCGTGCCCATCCGCGTCGCGACGTCAATCCCCTTATGCATCGAGACGGTGCCCGTAAAAGGGGAGACCCGCTTGCCGAATCCCGAGGTCATCCAGCCCCGCACGGGCCAGATGGAGGGGGTGGAGGCCCACATGGTCTGCTTGCCCTTCACCGCCTCGGCCAATTCCTGAAAGCTGACCTCCTGGCGGGAAACCGCGCCTTTCAGGATGGAAAGGTCCCGCTCGATTCCCCGCGCCAGGGCTCCCTGGTTGGGCTCTGTGGCATCGAGCAACTCCTCGATGCTGGGCTCCTGCGTTCCGCCCATTCCCATGACCTGCTTATTCTCATTCGGCACGTCCAAGTCGGTGATCACCCGCAGCTTGGCGTCAAACTCCTTCAAACGCGCCATCTGCTGCTTGATGTCGGCAATGGTCTGCGCATAGGCCTGGATCTGAACCTTCTGGGACTTGGTCTCCTGCCTCAGGGAGCTCAGCTCCAGCATTTTCCCGTTCATGAGGGCATAATGGACGATGAAGACAACCAGCAGAATCGACAAGACGGTACCCGCCGCCACCAGGCGCTTGACGGCGCTGCGTCCGATCGAAAACCGGTAGGTCTTCGAGGTCGGATTCGGAATGATCATGACCGTATAAGTCTGGTTTTTTTTCTTATCCATTACCCCCCTCCCCCTTCACGGGTCGGAAAAAGTTTGGCCATGCTATCACGCCCCCCGGTGGAAGTCAAGGGACGTTCACCGGCTCTCCCAGTACCTCCAACAGCGGACACCGATCGCAAATCGGTTTCGGCCGGCAGGTCTCTTTTCCGAGCTTGACGATCAAGGCATGATACTCATTATACAGGCCCGGGCGCCTCGGGAGCCCCCCCATGAACAGGGTCTGAAGCCTGTGATAATTCGCGTCGCTGCCCACCCAACCGTGCCGAGCGAAGATCCGCTTCGTGTAGGCGTCCACCACGAACCACGGACGACCCATCGCATACAAAAGGATCGAGTCGGCCGTTTCCGGCCCGATCCCGTTCACCGAAAGCAGTTGGTCCCGAAGCACCTGCGGGCGTTCGGCCGACATCCGCCGTACGCTCCCCCCGTATTCTTTCCAGACAAATTCGGTGAAGTTTTTCAGCCGCCGGGCCTTCACGTTGAAGTATCCGGCCGGCCGGATCAGCCCCGCCAAGCGTTTCAGGCTGATACGCCGCAATGCCCCGGGGCTCAGACATCGGGCCCCTCTCAAGCGGCGGAGCGCCTTTTCGACATTGACCCAGGCCGTATTCTGAGTCAGCACGGCGCCCACCATGATTTCGAACGCTGTCCCGGGGGACGGCGTTTCATCCGGTGAGGAGCGCCTCCGTCCACCCACCGGCCACCAGCCCTGCGGTCCGTAAGCCGAATACAGCCTGCCATAGACGCGCATGAGCTCTGGAGGTCGTCCATTGTCCTTAGAGACGGGCATAGGGTCAACTCACTGATTTGCAAGCAATAAATATACCAGAATGGATCATTGGTGGCATAGTGATGTAACTTATTGTTTTTATATTCATTTCTTGTCTGACCGGCATCTTCGATGAATTACAAAATTGTACAAATCTGTGAAAACCGGTACAAAAATAGTCATTCCCGCGCCATGACTCCTCAGCCCGGGTTCGGTCGGGGCTCCGCGGTCACTTCCCGGATCCAGCTCAGGTAATCGGAGGAACCGGCGGCAATCGGCAGCGCGATGAACTCGGGGACCGTGTAGCTGTGAAGGCTC
>CAYGBP010000001.1:34203-37720 GCA_964348105.1 uncultured Nitrospirota bacterium | reverse complement strand
AGTGCCGGAACGCCGCGAGTGCCTCGGCGAAGTGCGGGAGCATGCCGATCCGGCTGCGGTCACCGTCCAGCTGAACGACGCCCGCGACCCCGAGACGAAGGAGCCCGACAAGGAGCGGACCGCGGCTCTTGCACACCAGCAAAAACTCCGAATCGTCGCAAACCTTCCCTTGCCAGAAATAGATTGACCGGACGCCCGGGATGATATTCACGCAGGCGGCCAGCCGCTCCCCGACCAGGGCCTGGGCGATTTTCCGCGCCTCCGCCTCCGAAGGCACCGTGATCAGGATGACGGCTTCCTCCGCCGGCTTGCGACGGACCAACCGCTTCTTCGTTCCCATGCATCACCCCACCGGATTTCAGCCGCTTTTATATATCGTCGGGGTGATGAAAATCAATAGTTCATTCTGCGTATCGACCCTCAGCTCCTTTTTGAACAGCCAGCCGATGATCGGGATGCGGTGAAACCACGGAACCGCGTTGACCGTTTTCCCCTCGGTACGGGTATAAATCCCTCCGATCACAATCGTCTCGCCGTCCCGGACCAGCAGATCGGTTTCGGCGGTGCGCGTGTTCAAGGGCGGCACATTCTGGACCGCACGGCTGAAGTCGGGATCCTTCTTGTCGGTCTTGACATGCATCAGGATCTGTCCGTCGGGCGTCACGTGGGGGGTCACCGTCAGTTCCAGCTTGGCGTCGATCGTGGTCACGCCAGATGTCACGTCGCCGCCCGCGTCCGAATCACCGCCCGTTCCGACCCCCGTTACGATGGTGGTGGTGGGAATCAGGATCTCGGTGCCGGTCGAGATCTTGGCCTCCTTGTTATCCAGCGTCAGGATCCGGGGATTGGACAGAATTTCAGCCTTTCCGGTGTCCTCCAGGGCCGAGAGCTGCAGGTCCAGTCCCAGCGTTCCGGAAAGCGTACCGTAACTGACATTGAAGGCGCCCCCGGCGCCCGGCCCGACGGCTGCCGGAAGGTTGACCACAAAGGCTGAGGGGCTGATGCTCACCGGACCGGTCAGCGGCTCGATCGGGCTGGTATCCGACTCCCGCGTGCCCGCGAAGCCGTAGAACAGCGATTTCGTGTCGCTGATTCCGATCGACCGGTGTCCTCCCCACTGAACGCCGAGGTCGCGGGTGAAGTTGGTGTTCACCTCCACGATCCTGGCTTCGATCATCACCTGGGGCGTGCGGCTGTCCAGCTGCCGGACCACCTCCGCGATGCGATCGGCATTGTCCGGCACGTCCCGGATCAAGAGGGTATTCGTCCTCTCATCGGCCGACAGCGTGCCCTTTTTGCTCAACAGTCCCTTGACCGTCTCCTGAGTCTCCCTTACGCTGGCGAAGTTGATGGGTATCATCCGCGTCACCAGCAGCTCCTCCCCCTCGACGAAGGGGGACTTCACGATCCTGATGATCTCGCCGTCGCGGAAGGCGATCAGGTTCTGTACCTTCAGGATGGCCTCCAGGCCCTCCGCGAGCGTGACCTTTTGGAAGCTCAAGGTCAACCGGCCCGAAACATCATCGCTCACGATGATGTTTAAGCGATGCTCCTGTCCGATCGCCCGAAGGACATCCTTGATCTCGGCGTCCCGAAACTCCATCGTGAACAGCCGGGAGTCCGAGCCGATATGCCTGAGAACGATCGAAGAGCTGTCGAGCGTCGCGGCGGCCGCCCCGCCGGGACCCATGCAGGGGCCGATCCCCAGCCAGAGCCCGGCCACCCAGACCGCAATCGAAAATTTCATTTTTTTATCCACCGTTGGCTCCTTTACAGGCCCGGGCCGATCATTCGGCCCCGAAACGATCCAGTCTCAGCTCATAGACGCCGCTCAGATCCTGCAGAAAGACACGATCCTCCAGTATGGAGACCACCTTCCGACTCCCGATCCGGTCCCCCCTCCGGACGATCTTGTGATTGATGATTGCAAGCCCCCCGCCCTCATTGAACAGGATGGCGCTCAGCCGGAGGCCGCCGGCCTCCTCGGTCTCCACCGAAGCGCCCGGAATCCCTTCGCCCCGGGGGTAATGAAACGGGTCGCGCCCCCAGACGGCCGGTCCGGTCGAGGCATCCAGCCAGGACCGGTTCACGCCCGAAAGGGGCTGCGTCGCCTCCTCCGCAATCGCCTCCGAGGGCGATTCCGCCAGGAAGGCAAGACCCAAAAGCACGGCCGGAATGATTTTCATCAGATGGCTCATCCCCTCAATTCTTCTCCAGATAGACGGTAATATAAAGATCGGCCGTGACATAGGCCGATTGTGACGGATCCGCTTCCACCTTCACGTCCCGCACATCCACGATCCGCGGGAGATTTTCAAGGACCTGAAGATACTTTCCCAGCCCCTTGAATGTGGATCGCAGGTTCAGGAGCATCGACTGGGTCCAGAACTCCCCCTGATCGACGATCTGATCCGGCCGGATCGATATGAAATCAACGGCCGTCGGCCTGGACAGGCGCTGAAGCTCATCTAGAACGACCGACAGGCGCTGGTTTCTCGGCCCGTAGGTCCCTCGAGCCGTCGGCAGTCCGGTCACCTCTCCCGAATCGTCCGGGCCGGAGGACGGGTCGGCCTTGAGCCGCTTGGCCACGCGGCGCGACTCCTCCACCTGCTGCTCCAGCTCCAGGACCTCCTGCCGGATCTGGTCGCGCTGGGCGGCCAGGCCGGCGGCATGGCGGTGCGCCGGCAGGTAGACAAAGAAGAGGAGAAAGATCCCCACGGCGGTGGCCGTCACCAGCAGCAGCACGCGCTCCCGTTGTGAAAACCGGGAAAGATCGATCTTCTTGACCCAGTCATACTTCGCCATCGGCCCTACCCCCGCCTCAATGAGGCATTCATCTGGAACTCGATCCGGGTTCGTCCGCTCTCATGGCTCTTTTCCGCCACGAGCAGCACCACGTCCCGAAAATACCTCGACCGCTCCATCTCCGACATGAACCGAGTAATGTCCGGATAGGACATCGCGAAACCCTTCAGTCGCACCCCCCGGATTGTCGCCTCGCCGCCTTTCGCGGCCGGCTTGCCTTCCTGCGTGATCCCCTCCAGATCGGTCAGCCACAGGTCTCCCGGGACCAGGAAGCTAATTTCCCGGACCAGCGAAGACCAGACGATCCGGGTCTGGGCCAGCTCGGCCAGCAGGCGCTCCCGGGCCTTGGCGGAGTCGGCCGCCTGGCGCTGCTGCAGGAAGATCACCTCATTTTCGGCCTGTAAGGCCACCAGGGACTGCAGGGCGAAATTCTGGCGGTTGCGGATCTCCTGGACCTCGGCCGTCAATGCGCGCGCCCGGAACCACTCCCATCCGGTTCCGACCAGGATTGCCAACAACAGCGCGCAGAAAGCGCCCTGCACGGCCACCTTCTGAATCGGAAACCGCTCCCCACCGAAAAGCTCCGCGGAGTATAGATTGACGTGCGTCTTCATCGAGTCCTTATTTGATCAAATTCCTCAATGCCAGTCCCATACAGCTTGAAAACCGGGGCGCCATCATCTTGAGCCGCCCGAAGGCCGCATTCCGGCAG
>CAYGBP010000001.1:24783-34173 GCA_964348105.1 uncultured Nitrospirota bacterium | reverse complement strand
AAGGGGTCGTCCACCTCCACACGGACATCGAAATAGGAGGCGAAGTATTCAGGAAATGCCGGCATCAGAGGCGTGCCCCCCATTAGAATGATCTTTTGAACGCCGCCCTCCCGGAACTGCGCCCGATAATAATCCAGCGAGCGCTGAACCTCCAGGATGAGACGATCCACGGCCTCTTTGATGGTCTCAAGATACCGCTCGTGCGAAACGCCCTCCACCACCTCGGCGCCCTCCGGACACACCCCGCGCTCGCGCTTCACCTGCTCGGCCATCTCCGGATCCAGGGTCAGACCCCGCTGCAGCGCCACTGTGAGGTCTTCGCCTCCGACCTGAACCGTCCGCGTAAATCTCAGGATCCCCTCCTGCGCGATGTTGATTTCGGTCTTGGACGCCCCGATATCGATGAAGACGACGCTGTTTCGGACATCCTTCGGATAATTCAAGCGAATCGAATTCAGCAGGGACAACGGCCCGACATCCACAGCCGCGACCTTCAGACCCGCCCGCTGCATGGCCCGGACCTCGTCCAGGATCGCAACCCTTTCGGCCGCCACCAAAACGATCTCATACCGTCGCTGCCCCCGCTCCGCCTGCTCCCCGACCACCAGGTAATCCAGGACCATCTCGTCGATCGGCAGCGCCATCAGCTTCTTGGCCTCCCACTTGACGGCCTCCTTCAATTCGTCCTTCGGAATATAGGGCAGCGTCAGGTACCGGATCAGCGGAGGCTTGCCGGCCACATTGATCACCGAACGCGACCGCCTCAACTCGCGATTCGGCAGAAGGGCCTGCAGGGCGACGCCCACGTCCCGACCCCCGTTAGAGCCGTCGGCCCGCGGCAACTCGACGAGCCCCGCATACTCCAGGCGGATCCCCTTGCGGGACGGCATCAGCCGGACGGCCTTGAGCGAGCTGCTGCCCAGATCGATTCCCAGCAGCGATCGGTTGAAGCCCGGGATGATCATTCCCCACCCTTCTCGTGATGATTGCCGTTCATCTCTTCCATCGCCTTGCGATAGGCCACCTTGTGCCGAAAACCGCGCTTCAGGTATTTCCAGATCAGCTTGATCTTGGCGACGTCCTCGGGGCTGTAATCGCGGGCCTCGAGGTCACCCATCGGAATCCGCCGGGGCGTAATATAGCCCTTCTGCTCCAGGTAATAGAGCTTGTGTCTCGGAATTTTGATCAGGTCCAGAATTTCTGCAGTCTTCATATTGTTCGGCGGTCCATGAATTTTAAATCCATCTTTCTAAGGACGACCCGGGAAAAAAACCTATCGCCACCCCAGGTAAAACCCGTAGGCGAACAGAAAGATCCCGGCCAGGATCATGCAGACGCCCACCCCGACGTGATACCGGGCGATCTGCCGGTCCAGGTCGACCACCAGCCGGTCGACGGCTTCGCTGGCCCTCACCAAAACCTGGGGCGCGAAGATGACCGTCACGCCGAAGGCCAGGGACAGGGCCGAGATGCCCAGGATGATCTTTTCCATTTGAAGCCTCCTTTCAAGCAGCCGGCGCCGTTTGCTTCGATCCTTAGAAACGGCTCAAGGCATTGGCATACAGAAACAGAAAGATGCTGGCCAGCACCAGGCAGACGCCGACGCCGATGTGATACTTCACCACCTGGGCGTCGACCCGCGCCACCACATGCGTCATCTTCTCATTCATCCGCAGAACCCTCTGCGGCGCGAACACCAGCATCACGCCGAACACCATGGCCAGCAAGGCCACCACCACGATCCAATTCATGTCATCCTCCTTGATTTTTCCGGGCCCCGGCGGGTGAGGATCCCGATCACTCCGGCCTTCGCCTCGCCGGCCCCCTGCAACTCATTACCCTTTCTCATCGATGATGACATCCATGTCAGTTGTAGACATCCTGCCAACTGCTCACACCGGTCGCGCCCGGATAGGTCAACGATACGGCATCGAACCAAACCTGTTTCTGGGAGCCGGCACCAGCGCCGCCCCCACGATTAATAAGATTATAGGTAACGCGGACCCCGACGATGTCTTTGGTCGTTGTCGTGGTCAACGGCAGTCCAGTCTGGATCCAGCCCGAATCGCCTGGTGGCTGAGTAGTATCTGACCAGATCTGGATCGGTCCACCGGCAGTCGGCACGAGTTCTATAGCTATATCAGCGCGACTGCTGCCGGCCGTGCTACCCGCAATGATTTTACGGAAATAGAGCGAAAGGGTAACATTGGTCCCGGTAGGTATCATCGTTCCCAGCGTCTGCTCGCGATAGCCTTGAAACCTGAATCCGGCCCCGAGATTATTCTCGGCCCTCAGGGCCTGGGCACCCGACGGCACGGGGGCCGGTGGAGCGGGATCATACAATGATTGCCCATCAGTACGTGTTAAGGTCTCGGGCCAGTTTGTCGGCTCATTGGGCGTGTCCTCAAAATCTCCGTCCGTGAGGGCCTCCGTCGAACCGCCCGCCCCGTACTCCGCCTGCACCACTCTTTGAGAAGTGGTGACGATCGGCGAGGTGACCCTTCCCGTCCCCTGAACCCGTACCGCCGGACCCGCGTCGGCATCGCACACTTGAAAATCCCCCGTCGTAAGTGACAGAAAGGCGGCCGGACATCCGGCAAGAGGAGGTGAATCCACGATTTGCCTGATCCCGTATTCCCTCCCCGCCTCAGCCAGATAAAAGGCCTGTTGGGACTGGAGAAGACTCAGGGAGACGTCGCTGTCGCTCGAAACAATGGAGGTGACCAGCACGCCCAGGACGGCGAACACCAGCATCGTGACCACCACCACGATCAGCGATACCCCGTTCTCTCCCAACATCAAATCCATCTCCTCCCCACCCGTCAGAAATTGCGCGGGTGAACCTCGGTCCGCAGAATCACCCGCTCCCCGTTGACCAGCGTCTCGGCATTCATCTGCACCCGCCAGATCGCCGTGGGCGATGCGCAGGGCGGCGGCGGGCAGTCGGCCAACGGCGTCCCTGTGTTGTCCAGATAGGTGAAGCTGTAGACATCCACGTTTTCGGCCAGGACATCCGCCCCTCGGTTGATCCGGTTCGCCGCGCCGTCGTAGCTGAAGGTCACGGCGTTGCTGTTCACGTCCGTAAAGGCGAAGGTGGTCGCGGTGGCCGTCGTCACGACGGTGTTGTCGTTCACCAGCCGGATCTCCCGGCTCATCCGGTCCAGGGCCCAGCGCACATCCTGGAGGGCCTCCTTGCGGCTGTCGGCCGTCGCATAGGTTGTCGCGCTGGTGATGAACATCTGGCCGAATCCCGCCGCGATGATCGCCATCAGGATGATGACCAGGACCGCCTCGATCAGCGTGAATCCCTTTTCATCCTTTGAGGCCATTCAACCCTCAATAATTGGTCACCACCGTTTCGTACACCAGGTCCGAGAACGTATACGGCAGGGGATTCGTATACTGTACCGTCACGGTGATGATCTTGTAGTTTGTATCCGTCCCCCCGTTGTCACAGGGACTGGTCTTCACCGGAGGCGGTCCGGGGTCCAGATAACAGACCTCCAAGATCCTGGTATATCCAGGATATCCCGTCACCGGGTTTTCGGTCACCAGAACAGGAACGGCCGCGAACCCCCCATAACCCAGAGGCCCCTTTTTCGCGGCGATCTGCTCTTCCATCTTCTCCTGGGCCAGGAAGGCCGCCGTCGTCACCACCTCGGTATGCACACCGTCGGTCGTTCCGTGCGTGATGGCGAAAAAGAGCCCGGGAATGATGACGGCCAGAACGACGATCGTGAGGATCACCTCGATCAGCGAAATCCCCCTGTCATCTCCCGCCGTCATGAGACACCTTCCCCCGTCAGCACACGCCCGCCCTTCCGGTATTCGGCACGATGCAGACATTGACGCTCGAAGCCCCCAGCGTGGCCGTAACGGTCTGCTGGGCGGCAAAAGCCGTCCCCGTGTTGTCCAGCGGGGCGCCCAGCGAATTGAACTGCACCACATTGCCCGGCATCGTGGTGGCCAGGGTCACGCCCGAGAAGTCCTGGTAGCGGGTGGTGGTGTAATCCACCACAAAGTTTCCGCCCCGCTCGGGGTCGCGGGCGAAATCGAGCAGCCCGTAGTCCTCGTACACGGAATAGGAGCTGCCCGCGAAGGACACCCCGCTCTGGACCTGCTTGGCCGTGGCCAGGTGCCTGGCGTACTCCAGATCGGCGGCCACCTTACGGGCCGCGCTGTTGAGCTTGATCGTCGAGTAACCCTGCACCGAGATCCCGGTGTTGTCCAGCAGGACCATCACCAGGATGATCACCACCAGCTCGATCAGGGTCCACCCGCGGTCGGCTCGGTGAAATGACATTCGACAGCCTCCTGTCGATCGATCCCGCGCGGCGTCCCGCCGTCACGGCGCGAGGCGCCGCCCGGAGCGATCCGTTAGCTGGCGCAGGCCGCCGGCGCGGCAATCGTCAAGGCGCCAGTCGCCGGCGTATAGGTCACCCTCACAAAGCGCTCCGCCGTCGATCCGCAACCACCCGCCACGGCCGCATTCGTACAGGCCACCGCATCCGTATCCGAGCAGATGTTGAAGGCGTTCGCCGCGGCGTCGTAAGTGCTCCGGGTGATTCCGTTCGTCGTGGGATTCGGCACGTCGAAATAGACGCAATCCTCGAACGCCGTCTCGCCGCCGCCGCACCCATCGTCCCCGCCCGGCGTCGTCCCGCCGCCGCCCGTGGGCAGTCCGCGCAGGGTGTTCACCGCAATGGCCAGCTGGCCGCCGTAGGCGCCCGCCAGGCCGGTGAGGCTGGCGTCCTTGGCGTCGGTGGTGATGGTCCCGAACTGGATCATCGCAACCGCGCCCAATATTCCAAGGACGACGATGATCAAGACCAGCTCGATCAGGGTAAAACCGGACTCATTCTTGAGTATCTTCATCTAACCTCCTCCTTGCATCTGGGGGCCGTTCCGATCGGCTCATCCCGACCCCCCGGATTGAACGCGAAGATCCTGCACACGGATCTTCAGCCCATCGCTCATCTAACTCCCGTGTTGCCATACGGCGGTCCCTCGCCGTAACCCATCGAATCCCTCCGATCACTTCATTACCAGCGCTCATAGCCTTCGGTGCCGGAACGGACCGTTCCAGCCGCCCGATCATATCGATACCGCGTGTCGAACGGATCGGTGGGGTATCCCTCGGCATCAATGGCCTGTCCCATCAGATACTGATCCGTAAAAATCGTGCCCTCCCGGGTCGGAACGATGAATCGGGTTGATAGCAGTTCTCTCAAGTCATCCGGAAACCGACCGTTGACCGAGCTGAAAAGCGCCATCGACAGGCGGATGTTCTCCAGGCCGGTCTTGAGCGCCGTCTCCCTGGCCTCCCGGATGGCCCGCTGATAATAGTCCATAAAGGCCACCGTCAAACCCGAGATCAGGATGCAAACCAGCAGGGTGTCCAGAACCGTAAACCCCCGGCGTCCCACTAGTCGTTGGCCCCCCATCAGCCGCCGCCTTTCATGACATTGATGAGATTCCACCACGGCATGAAAATGGCCAGCGCCATGAACAGGATGACGGAGCCGATCAGAACCAGCAGCAGCGGCTCCAGCGAGGTGGACAGATTGCGCAGGCTGTAATCCACGTCGCGGTCGTAGTACTCCGAGACTTTGGTCAGCATTTCATCCAGCTGGCCGGTCTCTTCTCCGATCGCCACCATGTTCACCACAACGGGCGGAAAGATCCCGCTCGCCTTCATCGGCTGGACCAGGCCGCGCCCCTGGCGGGCATTGTCCCGAATCCCCGTAATCACCTTTTCGATGATGACGTTGTTCACCGTCTTGGAGGTAACCTCCAGCGTCTGCAGGATGGGTAGGCCGCTTCGGTTCAGGGCGGCGAAGACACGCGCATACCGCGAGAGGGCCGACTTCAAGAAGATCTTCCCGAACACCGGCATCCGCAGCTTGAAGCGGTCCCACCGGACGCGGCCTCCCGAGGAGTTGATGTACTTTTTGATGCCGACCGCCATCAAGATCACGCCGATCAACAGCAGGTACCAGTAATTCACGAAGATATGATTCCCCCCGATCATCATCCGGGTGGGCAGGGGCAGATCGGCCTGGAAATTGGCATACATCGCGGCGAACTTCGGTACCACGAAGGTCATCAGGACGACGATGGCCGCGCACAAAGCAAGAATCACGATGATGGGGTAGCGGGTCGCAGCACTGATCCGGGCCCGGGTTTCGGCCTCATGCTCCGAGAGGCGGGCGAGCCGGTCCAGCATCTCGTCGAGGACGCCTCCCACCTCTCCGGCCCGCACCATGTTCACGTAAAGCTCATTGAACACGGCGGGATGCTTGGCAAAGGCATCCGATATGGAGCTTCCGGATTCCACATCGTTTCGAACCTGGAGAATGATTTCCTTGAGCCGCTTGTTCTCGGTCTGGTCTGCCAGGGCATCGAAGCTGGTGATAAAGGGCATCCCGGCCGCGACCAAGGTGGAAAGCTGGCGCGTAAAGATGATCTGATCGTCAAGCGAGACCCCGTTAAGAATGGAGTCCAGATATTCCCTGGCGCCGGCCAGGATATCCGCCTTTTTCTCATCGATCTGAACCGGGATATAGCCCAGTTGATCGATCTGGGCCGCCACGGCGTCGAAGCTGCCGGCTTCGATCTCGCCCGTAAACAGCCCTCCCGCCTTGTCCCTGGCCCTGTACTGATAGACCGGCATCATCCCCCTGCCCAGTGAAAGATTTGATCAAGAAACCAGGTAGCAAATCCCATGCCGCGCGGCGGTAAAACCAACCATCCCATTATTGAACAATAAATTCAGTATCTTATGGAAAGATATGCCGATCGTGGGTAAACCGTAGAAATTTATATTTGTGGAGTGGGGGTTATAGGGGCGGACAAAAATTGTCACCGGGCGAGGGCGTAAAGATACGCATGTTGCGGGTCATCACTTTGAGCCCAAATAAGGAAGGAACCAGGGGCGAAGCGATCAGATTTCGATATCCTGCGTGACCCGGATCACTTCTTCGAGGGTGGTGCCCCCGCCGATGGCCTTGACCAGGCCGTCCTCCCGGAGCTGTCGGAACCCGGCGCCGCGCGCGTGGCTTCGGATCTGGGCGGCCGAGGCCCTGGCCACCGTCATCTGCCGGATCTTTTCGTCCATGGGCAGCAGCTCGAACAGTCCGACGCGGCCCAGATAGCCGGTCCCCCGACATTCCTGGCACCCCGTGCCGTTCACGAACTTGAGCTTCTTGCCCTGAAGGCCCAGGACCTTGAGGAGGTCCGCATCCGGATTGTAGGAGCTCTGACAGTTCGGGCAGACCTTGCGGACCAGCCTTTGGGCCAGCACGCCGGTCAATGACGATGAGATCAGAAAGGGCTCCACGCCGATGTCCATCAGCCGGGCGATGGCCGAAGGGGCGTCATTGGTATGAAGGGTGGAAAGGACCAGGTGGCCCGTCAAGGCGGCCTGAACGGCGATGGTGGCGGTTTCGCGGTCCCGGATCTCGCCGATCATGATGACGTCCGGATCCTGCCGCAGGATGGCCCGAAGCCCGCCGCCGAAGGTCACCCCGACCTTTAGATTGACCTGCACCTGATTGATGCCTTTGAGCTGATACTCCACGGGATCCTCGACCGTCACGATATTCTTGTCCCGGGAATTGATGCTGTGAAGCGCGGCGTAGAGCGTCGTGGTCTTTCCGCTGCCGGTGGGGCCCGTGACCAGGAGCAGGCCGTAAGGCTTTCGGATCAGATTCTCGAATTTCATGCGGGTGTCGGCCTCGAATCCCAGGTCGTCCAGGCCGAGCAGGACGCTCTGTTTGTCCAGGATTCGCATCACCATCTTCTCGCCGTGGACCGTGGGCAGGGTGGAAAGCCGGATGTCGATCGAATGCTCCCCGACCCGCATCCGGATGCGCCCATCCTGCGGGATTCGCCGCTCCGCGATGTCCAGGTCGGCCATGATCTTGATCCGGGAGGTGACGCCCGCATGCAGGTTCTTCGGCGGGGACATCGCGTCGCGCATGATGCCGTCCACCCGGTAGCGGATCCTCACCACCTCCTCCTCCGGCTCAACATGGATATCGCTGGCCCCCTCCCGGACCGCCTGGGCGATCATGATATTCACCAGCTTGATGATGGGCGCGTCCTCCGCCACCCGCTCCAACTCCTGGGTCGGATCCTCCGCCACCGGGGCCGCCCCCGCGCCCGATGCTGGCCTCGGCGCCACCACGCTCTGGCCCTGCGCGTCGATCCAGTAGGGACCCTCCTCAGCGTCCTTCTGCACCGTCATCCGGTCCCCCGAGGCGCGCCGGTCCCTGCCGGCGCGGCGCTCCGTCCGGGGATGGTAATCCTCCATATCCTTGAGAACATCCTCGACGCTGGAGGTGGCCGTATAGAAACGATCGATTGCCTTGAGTACGTCCGATTCGGTGCTCACCACCGGGTGGATCTCCAGTCCGGTCATCTCACGGATATCATCCGTTGCGAAGACGTTGAGCGGATCCACCATCGCCACGACGAGGGAGCGATCCTTTTTATAAAGAGGAATGACCTGATGCCGCCTGGCCAGGTTTTCGGGTATCAGGTTGACCGCCTCCTGCTCGATGACCACGCCGGCCAGCGGCTGGTGCTCGATCCCCATCTGCTTTCCCAACACCTTGATGATGTCCTGATCCGTGACGAAGTCTAATTTTTTCAGGATCGACCCCAGGCGACCACCGGTCTTGCGCTGCTCGCTCAGTGCGGTCTCAAGCTGCGCCGGGCTGAGCAGGCCCTCCTCGATCAGCATTTCTCCCAATCGTTTTCTTCTCTGCTGGGGTTGGACCATATCCGTGAAAACCTCGATTACCGGAGGCGCGCAAAGGCCCTTGAGAAAAAAACCTTTGCTTTTCGCTCCTTAAAATATAGCCGATGATCAGGAGACTGTCAAAAAAAGTGAAATCGTGGGGAGGTCTCCGGGACCCGCTAAGTCCCCGAAATGGTAAGCGTCATCTCGATGAGGGTGTGGATTTCCTGAAGCGTGACGTAGCCGCTGGTGACCTCCTTGAGCAGGATCGATCCCGACACCGTATCGCCCTGGTTCACGATGAACAGCTCTTCGCCCCGGGCCAGGAAGGCCTGGTCCATCCCCGGCCCCTTGTTCATATAGCCCAGGTAGCGAAACTGGCCGAGTTCCCGGCGGGCGCGCTCGATCGCCAGCTCCTCCGGGGTGGGTGGCGGTGGCGGTGGAGGCGGCTCGGGCGGTTTCGGGGGTGGAGGCGGAGGCGGCAGGTGTGATCTCAACGGGGCAAAGATATTTTTCGGATTTTTCAGGGCTACGCCATCGCCCGGCTCCAGCAGATCCAGGCGGACGATGAATTCCGACCGGTACTGCCGCACCGATTCCTTCGGATCGACCGTCTGCCCCTGGACGTGCTTCAGGGGGGCGCGGCG
>CAYGBP010000001.1:18748-24773 GCA_964348105.1 uncultured Nitrospirota bacterium | reverse complement strand
GTGGGGTGAGGTAGGCATGGGGTCCGGCGAGGTCTGGCGGGGCGCGGCGGGGCTCCTCGTGCGTGGAGACGCGATAGACGATAATCAGTCCCCAGAGGAGCAGAAGTGAAATCAGGATCGTCGTTTTTCGGTCCACCGATTCCTCCGCTTCGGACCTTTCGTCGGCCGGGACCCGATCCCGCCGACCATTGATCAAGACCTAGCTCGTGACGGCGATCATTCGGACGCGAAGATCCAGACGGTTCGAATCGCGGCCGGCCGAGGTAAATTCCATGTCGTCGATGAAAAGAAACTGCTCCATCCGCTCCACCGCGTGGATGAACCGGCGGACGTTGCGATAATGTCCCTCCAGCTTGAATTCGAGGGCGATGGTCCTGATTCCTTCCGCCGTCTGCTTCTCCGGCCGGTAACTTACCCCCGGCAGCGCAAGGCGATACCGCTTCGCCATGGCGGGCAGACGGTCGGCCAGGCGAGCCAGGGATTCCTGATTGAGAAACGCGGCCTCGATGCCGGACAGCGCATCCATCGCCTGACGAACCTGGGCCAGCCGGCCGATCCGGGACCTCGCGGCCTCAATCGAGGATTCATCGGATGCCAGTCCGCTTCGCGCTGGATCGAAAAAGAAAATGAAGAAGACCAGATCGACCAACAGGGCGACCAGCAGCAGGGAAACAATCAACCGGTGCCGCCGGAAGAAGACCTGCAGGCCGCCCTCCTCAGGCAGGCCGGCGGTCGCGATGGTAGGTGAACTCGACGGTGAACTCAATAAACCCCTCCCGGTCCGTCTTCTGATCCCTTAGAAAAACGTCTTGAAATGCCGAGCTGTCCTCAATCCGGATCATTAAACGGGTCAGGTCCTTGAGGGAAAGGGCACGCCCGTTCAAAGCCATGCGCCCCTCGGAGAACCGGGGCTGCAACCGGATGATCGAGATGTTGCGGGGCACCGCCGCCTCCAGGTCGTTGAGAAGCCGTGTCCATGAAAAGGCACGGCGGGACAACAGCTCATTGATGACTCCGACCCGCTGCGCCCATCTGTCCAGTCCGTCCGGGCTGATGTCCAGCCCGCGTCCCTTGAGATCGGCCTCCACCGCGCTGAGACTGTCCGACACACTCCGGGATATCTGCATCAGGTCGCGCTGCTCGGCCCGGGCCTCCAGAAAAACCAGCACCTGAAACGAACCGACCGCGACGAGGGCGATCAGCAGGGAGAACAGGGCGAGGGCAGTCAGTCTCTCCTTGCGATCATTTCGCGTGGCCAGATTGATTTGCAGCTTCATCGGAACCGTCCCGCCGATGCCTCGGTTGCGGTCGACCTCAACGCCCCACCCCGTCGAGCGCCGCGGCAATGGCGGGGGTGAGCATGGGAATCTCCTCCGGACGGATCTTTTCCATGCCCTGCAGGTTTCCCAGCCTCTCCGGCTCCAGGGGCTCCACCTCCAGGTGGTAGCGATCATGGGCCTTCTTGATGAACTCGGCAACACTGCGCCCGAATACGAACAGGTGGGTAATATCCGTGGGATCCATGTACTGCCCGTAAAACTTCAGACTCTGGTTCATCTCTTCCAGGATCAGCTCCGACAGGGAGCGCTGCACATCCCCGGAGGAGATGGAAGCACCGGAAGGAGGCCGAAGCCCCTTGATCCGGACGAACTCCATGATCCCTTGAGTGAAAATCATCATCGTAAAATTTCCCTCGAAAATGTTCATTGCGATGAATCGGCCCGCGCGCCCGGCGCGTTCCTGCATGAGATCGTGGTAAAGATTGTAAAGCTGAAAGGATGAGACGCCGACCCGGACCGGCTCCGCCCCGGCCTGTCGGATGACCTCCTCGTAGCCCTGGAGGATTGGGGCGCGGATCGCGACGCCCAGCACACCGCCGCCCCTTCCCGCCACAGTCTGGTGTCCGACCCGCGTATCCGTCAGCGAGGACAAAAACTTTTTCTCCATCTGCCATCGGATGAGCGGTTCGAGATCTCGGCCGCGAACCGAGCCCGTGTCGACGGATAGAACGGTGGCGCGAACCGACGGGTCGGGAAGCCCGAGTGATATGCGCTTGATTCCTCTCAGGGCCTTCATCACCTCCTGCACCCGCCCGATCAATGCGGCAGGATCCGGGATGTTGACCTGGGCCGGTGAGGGCTGCACGAGCCCCTCGGGCAACGGAACGGCGAGGGCAGTCTCGATCCGGAATGCCGCCCCCCGTCGCGAAAGCACGGCCGCGGATAGATGGCGTGATCCAATTGTGATTCCGGCCAATCGTCGTTGAAATCCGATCATCTATCCTCTAGCCGACCTAAAACGCCTCAACGGACTCTCCATCCCCGCCCGGGGCCCGGGCGGAGCTCAGTCGATAAAGGTCACCCGGTTGATTTCTTTGAGCGACGTTTCTCCGCGCAGGACCTTCTCCAGACCCGCCTGACGCAGCGTCGTCATGTGCTCGGTGATGGCCTGCCTCCGGAGATCGGAGGTGGGCCGCCGGGCCACGATCATCTCTCGGATGGTGTCCGACAAATCCAGAAATTCCGTGATGGCCATCCTTCCCTTATATCCCGTTCCGTTACAATCCGGACAGCCCTTGCCCTGGTAAAAGGGGACCTTGCGATATTTTTCGTAATCCAGTCCCGACGCCTCGCACAATTCCTTGCTCACCTCCGCCGGCATCCTGCACTGCTGGCAGATCGCCCGAACGAGCCTTTGGGCCAGGATGCAGTTCAGCGAGGAGACGAAGTTATAGGGCTCGATGCCCATATTGACGAACCGCCCGATCACGTCGAATGCGTTGTTCGCGTGGACGGTGGTGAAGACCAGGTGGCCGGTCAGGGCCGACTGAATCGCGATCTGGGCTGTTTCGGCGTCACGGATCTCCCCCACCATGATCTTGTCGGGATCATGCCGCAGAATGGAACGAAGCCCCTTGGCGAAGGTCAGGCCCTTCTTTTCATTGACCGGAATCTGGACCACGTTCCTGAGCTGATACTCCACCGGGTCCTCGATGGTCACGATCTTGTCCTCGTCATGGTTGATCTCGGAAATGGCGGCGTATAAGGTGGTGGTCTTGCCGCTTCCGGTGGGACCCGTGACCAGGACCATTCCGTACGGCTCGATGATGGCGCGCCTGAAGCGGCGAAGATCCTCCGGATTGAACCCGAGCCTGTCCAGCCTGAGCTGATCAATGCCGGCCGTAATATATTCCTTGTCCAGAATTCGGATGACGGCCGCCTCCCCGAAGATACTGGGCAGAATGGAAACCCGGAAATCCACCGTCTTCTGCTCCAGACGCATTTTAAAGCGCCCGTCCTGGGGGACCCGTTTCTCGGCGATATCCAGCTCGGACATCACCTTGATGCGCGATATGAGCGGCGCGTGGTACTGTCCGTCCAGCGGCTCCATCATCGGGTAGAGAACCCCGTCGATGCGGTATTTGACGACCACCTGGCGGTCCGACGTCTCGATATGGATATCGCTCGCCCGCTTCTGAAGGGCATTGAGAATCATGGTGTCCACCAGTTTGATGACGGGACTGGCGTCCTTGGAGATCTTTTCGACGGAGAGCACTTCTTCGCCGTGCTCATCCTCCCGAACCAGCATGGGCTTGAAGTCGGCCTCCATCTTGCGGAGGACCTGGGTGGATCCTTCGCTTTTTTTAAGCGCCTCCAGGATGGCGGTCCGCGTCGATACGCCGAACTTCAGCGGCCGGTGAAGCACCAGCTCCAGCTCGTCGATGGCCGACAGGTTGGTCGGGTCGGCCACCACAACCGTCAGGTCCCCCTGACGGTCCTCAATCGGAACGAAGGGATAGCGGTACATCAGCTCCACGGGAATGGTCTGATAGTAAGACGGATCGATGCGAAATTGATCCAGGGGATAAAACGCGATCTCGTACTGCTCCGCCAAGAGCCTGGCCAGTCTCTCTTCCGACAGTAGGCCCATTTCCAGGAGGACGGACCCCAGGCGCTTTTTCTCGCTTTCCACCCGCTCGAGAACCTGATCCATCTGGGACTGGTTAATCAAACCCTTTTCCAGGAGCAGGTCGCCCAGCCTCTTTCGTCTGAGAAATGCCTTCATTTGGCCGCCACTTTATGGTCCTTTCGCCGATTTCCCGCGCGCTAGCGAATCGCTCCCGCTAGGTGGAAGATGGGCAGGTACATGCTGATCACGATCAGGGCCACGATGACCCCGATGAAGAGAAGCATGATCGGCTCCACCCACGTCGATAGCCTGCCGAGGTAAAGATCCAACTCGTCTTCGTGAAACTCGGCCACCTCCCCCAGCATTTCCACCAAGGCGCCCGAATTCTCGCCGACATCGATCATTTCCAGGCTCATTTTTGGAAACGTCTGCGCCTGTTCCAATGAGGCCGCCAACGACACGCCCTCCTGAACCCGTTCGCGGGTTTGGAGGACCTTGGCCACCCAGATGCGATTGGGCATGGCCTCCGCCGCCATTCCCAGAGCGGGCACCAATGAAATTCCGCCCGCCAGCGTGGTGGAAAGGGTCCGGCTTAGGGTGATCATGAAATGGCGCTCCACCACCCGACTGACGACCGGGATCTTCAATAGAAAGGAATCGATGAAACGCCGGCCCCAGGGCATGTGATAACCCCTGGCGACAAGAAAAGCCGATCCGATGACCGCAATCACGATGTGGCCCAGATAGTTCTGAAGAAATTCCGCCACGAAGATCAATCGCCGCGTGGCGACGGGAAGCTCGGTCTGCGAATCCTTGAAAATCTCCATGAAGGTGGGCATGACGTAAGTCAGCATGAAGAAGATGACGCCGACCCCGATCAGCAGTAGAAACCCGGGATAGGCCAGGGCCGATACCACCTTCTTTCTGACGGCCAGCATCCGCTTCAGATAAACGGTGTGGCGTTGAAGAATCTCCACCAGGTTGCCGCTGCGTTCCCCGGCCCGGACCGACGAAACATACAGGCCCGAAAAATAGATCGGATATCTTGCAAAGGCATCCGAGATCGACAACCCCCCCTTGATGCCCTCCCTGACCCCCGTCAGGGCGGTTTGGAAATTTGGATTGGCGGCCCGTCCGACCAGAATGTCCAGGACCCGTATGATCGGCAAGCCCGCCCGGATCAGGGCAAGAAACTCCTGGTTGAAGATCAGGAATTCCGTCGCGGGCAATCGCCGGTTGAGCAGGTGTTTCCAGCGGACAAAGGAAAGATCCCGGGGACGGCGAACCGAAAAGACCAGATAGCCCTTGGCCTCCAGTTGGGAGCGCACCATGTTTTCATCGATCCCCTCGATCTGCTCCCGGGTGATTGTCCCGTCGGAGCGGGCGACCCGGCACTCAAAATTAGGCAAGGCAGATCCTCACCAGACCAGTTAGTATTGCCACAATCTATTGTTATCTTTATATTTTCTAGTATAGGGGAATACCCCCGATAAAGCAAGCCGATTCATGGACGGTCCTTGGCCTGCTCCCAAAGGCGCTCCAGCGCCTCCGGACTCAGATCGCGCAGCGCCTTTCCCTGCTGTTTCGCGCCGCGCTCCATCTCGGCGAATCGCCGGGTGAAGCGCCGTGTCGCCCCGCGCAGCGCTCCGTCCGGATCGGCATCGATAAAACGGGCAAGGTTAACCACACTGAACAAAAGATCACCCAGCTCCTCTTCGGAACGCTGCCGGTCCTCGCGGATCAGGGAGCGCCGCAGCTCCTCGATTTCTTCGCTTACCTTCGCCAACGCCCCCTGAACCCCCGGGCGATCCGCCAATGGACCCTCCTGGGAAGCCGGCCAGTCCAGGCCGGCACGGGAGGCCCGTTCCTGGACCTTCTTGGCTTGCAGCAAAGCGGGCAGCGTGACCGGGATACCGTCCGACAGGGAGTCATGCGGGCGATCCCCCCGCTCTCCCCGCTTGAGATCCTCCCAGCGCTGCAGTACCTCGCGAGCATCCTGCACCCGCTGATCGCCGAAGACATGCGGATGGCGCCTCACCATTTTGTCAATGCAGGACTGGACGACCCCGCCCGCATCGACGGCTTCCATGCGGACCGCCTCGTTCAACAGAGCTTC
>CAYGBP010000001.1:11505-18738 GCA_964348105.1 uncultured Nitrospirota bacterium | reverse complement strand
GCCCGCATCGAATTCTCCCCGCTCCTTCGCAATCTGGGCTTGAAAAATAACCTGCAGCAGGACATCCCCGAGTTCGTCGCGGATCCCGCCGGGATCACCCCGCTCGATTGCCTCAACGGCCTCGTAGGCCTCCTCCAACAGGTAAGGCTTGACCGACTCTCGCGTCTGCTGCCGGTCCCACGGGCATCCCTGCTCTCCGCGAAGCCTCTCCAGAATTTGGAGCAACTCGCCAAATTTTTCTTCCATGCCACCCTCGATTCCGCCCAGGGTGCATCGGACTCTGGCCACCCCAGCTACCCCCCTATCATTATACGCGGCCCCAGCCGGGATTCCAAGCCCGAGGAGACCCCGCTGACAATATTGCAATTAGGAATTCTTTATGATATTTTAATGACTTAGGGAATAGGAAGCCCCTCCTGATGGAAAAACCGCGCAACAGAAAAAAGCTCTTCTGGTGGTCCCTCCTCTCCGTCCTGATCGCGGCCGCGGCCCTCACAATGATCTACTACGAGGAAGTGCTTTCAGCCAAGGTGGAGCTGCTCGTGGTGGAGTCCCTGAGGGGCTCGCTCGGGAGCGATATTCGGGTGGACGGCGTTGACCTGGATCTATTTCCGGTCTCAATCACCATACAAGGCCTGAAATTTCCCGCGGTCGAGGAGGGGACTGACGTCACGCCATTGTCGATCGATCGCGTGGAGCTTTCGCTGAGCCCCCGCTCGCTGCTTACCGAAATTCTGGTCATCAAAAGGATGAGGCTGGAGGGCGTCAATATCGTCGTCTCCCGACAGCGGGACGGGAAATTTGCATGGGTCACGCTTCCGGCTGTGTCCCCGGATGCTCCCAGGGCCGGCCCCCATCAATTTGTCCTCGTGCGGCGCATCCTCCTGGAAAAGGCAAGCATCACGCTCGTTGATCCGTTCCAGGACTGGAGCTTGAGATTTCCCCGCCTGGAGGCATCCGTGACCCCGGATCTAAGGATGAAAAGGTTCGATATCGAGTTTGAGGGAGCTGAGGGCACATGGACACGTTCGGGTTTGACGGAGTCCGCCTTGACCGCCCAAGGGACCCTTTCCCTCCACGAGGATGAGGTGCGGATTTCCGCACTGCAGGTGAGTTTGGACGGGTCGACGGCTCGGCTCGCCGGCACGATCCGAAACATCCGTTCGCCCGATCCCAGCCTGGACCTTGTCGCGGAAGCGAAACTCCACGGAACCCCGATCCGGATCCTTTATCCGGCATGGGCGGGATTGTCCTCGACAATCACGATCCAAGGAAAAGTGGGAGGGCGAATCCGGGATCCACAGGCCGATGGCAGGGCACGCATCGATGCTTTGAGTCTGGGCCAAACGCAGCTTTTCAAGGGCAAACTCAACTTTTCCTACAAGGACGCAAAGTTATCATTGGAAGCCTGGCAGGTTCACTGGACCTTACTTTGAAGGGGACTCCTTTTCCATATCAGGCCGTGGTTCAGACCGAGGACGTGATGCTCGACTCGTTGTCAGACCTCCTTCCGGACACGATCCCGCGAACGGGCAAAAGGATTTCAACCGACCTTCGGATCTCGGGAAAGGGGATGCGGTCCGATTCCCTGCGCGTCACGGGGCGCATAAAGGCCGTCCGGGACGAGAACGCAAAGCCTGTTTCCGAAGTCGATCCAAAGACCCGTCCTGCGGGCCTCCCCGAGCCTGTTCGCCGTTTGATTTCCCTTCTCAAGCCGTTTCACGAAATGGAGGCCCGACTTGAGGCGCCGACCCCAGGCTTGATCGAGATCCGATCTAGGATGAATGCCGAGGGGCTGACGGTGGATCTGACCGGAACCTCCACGACCGCGGGGGAGCTTGACCTGGCCGTCGGGGCCGTCTCGGATGATTTTGAACAACTCAAGAAAAGCTGGGGGATCGACCCGGATCCGGAAAAACCCCGCCTGCTCGATTTCTCGGGACCGCTCTCTTTTCACGGAAGCCTGAAAGGGCCCATCATCACCCCGTACCTTCAGGGATCGCTATCGGCCGATCGGACATTGCTCCGGGAAACCCCCATCGGGGCGTTATCGCTCGATATGGCGTTCGAGCGAAAGAGGGTCCTCGTGAGGGAAGCCGTGATTACCCAGGGAGCGGCCCGGTATTTATTTTCCGGCCGCATCGACCTGTCAAAACCGGCCCGGCCCCGATTTGATCTCAAAGTACGCAGCATCGAGGGGCGTCCCGAGCAGTTCCTCATGCCCTTTTTCGACCGGCTTGCCCTGGATGCGGTGGTGAACGGCGAGGCAACGGTCGAAGGCTCCAAGGGCGAGCTCTCGGTCAAGGCGCACCTCGAACTGGCGGAAATCATGCTATACGGCATCGCCTTCGAACGCGGAGAGATCGTCCTGGAGGTCACTGAATCGGAAATCTTCCTCTCCCGGGTCCATCTTCGAAAGGCGGGCAGCGTGTTGAGCGGCGATGGGCGCATCGGATACAAGGATCGCACCTTCAACGCACGGATGGAATCGGAGGACCTCTATCTGCAGGACCTGCAGGCGTTTCGGGAAAAAGTGCCACAGGTCCGGGCCCATCTTGCGACCTCGATCACAGGCTCGGGGCAATTCGGCTCTCCGGAATTCCGGGGGCAGGTCACGGTCCGTGATCTCGTGGTCGCGGAGCAATCCCTCGGGAAGGGCGAGCTGCACATGACGATGCTGGGGAAAAATCTGGCCTTTGAAGGCAACCTGGAGCAGACCCAGATCAACGGCCTAATGCGGCTGGAGACCGGGATACCCTTGAAGGCCACCGTCGCGTTCAGGGACCTGCCCCTCGACCCCTTTCTGCAGGCGCAGAACATCAAGGCGCTCGAGAAAGTGACGCTGCTAACTTCGGGGGACATGTCGGTCTCGGGGAAGCTGCTGGATCCGATCGGGCTGCATATCGAGGGCTCCATCTCGCATCTCTCGGCCGACATCGCGGGCTATACCGTCACCAACCAGGGGGAGGGTATCCTGGAATTCGACGACGGCTTCCTGCGGGTGAAATCCTTCCATCTGCGGGGCGAAGGCACTTCGGTTTCCTTAAGCGGCGAAGCCCATCTTCAAGAAAGCCTCAACCTTTTCGTAAACGGCGAAGCGGACCTGGATGTCTTCAGGCTCCTGACCGATGAGATCTCCTATGGCAAGGGCAAGGCCTACCTGGTTTTGAAGATTACGGAGCGCTGGAACGATCCCAGCATTCACGGCGGCCTCACCGTGCAGGACGGAACGATCCGGTTTGAAACGCTGGGGCAGACGCTCCAGATCGCCACGATGGGCGTCTTCTTCAACCAGAGGCAGGTGCTGCTCGAAACACTCGATGCCGAAACCCACGGGGGACGGCTGACCGCCACTGGAAAATTGGAGCTGAAAAATCTGGCGCCATCTCGATTCGGCATGATTCTGGATCTGGCGGGCGTGAGGGCCGCGCTGGGCACGGACTCATCCGCGATCTTCAGCGGAAACTTCCTGTTCCAGGGAGACCCCGAATCGCAGACCATCCGGGGAGAGGCCTTCATCGAACGCGCCTCTTACATCGACCGCGTGGATGTGAAGTCACTTGTCTTCAGATTGCAGAAGAGGGAGGAAATTGCAGCCCCTCCCACCCCGCTGATCGGCGATGCCAAGCTGGACATTCATGTCTCCGGAAAGAACAACATCCGCATCAACAACAATGTGGCCAAGCTTCCCCTTGAACTTGACCTGTTCATCAAGGGAACGGTGGATCACCCCCTGATCTTCGGGCATGTCGAAAGCCGGACCGGTGATATTTATTTCCAGCGCCATGTCTTCAAGGTGGAGTCGGGCACGTTGGACTTCATCAATCCCGAGCGGATCACGCCCGTCGTGGATCTAAGGGCGAACACGCGCGTCCGAAACTACGATGTGCGGATGAACCTCAGCGGCCGCCTGGACAAGGGATTTGATCTGGGTCTGACTTCCGACCCCCCCCTGACGGAGACGGACATCCTGGCATTGCTCACGGTTGGAAAGACCACCGATGAGCTTCAGGAGATTTCGGGAGATCAGGCCACCGGATACGGCCTCCAACGATGCTGCTGTTCGGTGACTTTGTCGACGACAAGGTCAAGGAACTGACCGGCATCGACCGTTTTCAGATCGATCCTTATTCGGCCGGGACGAAGGCCTCCGGCGGCCCGCGACTCACGGTTCAGAAGAGACTCATGGACGACCAACTCGTCGTGACCTATATCTCGGCCGTGGACCCCACTGAGGAACAGGTCATCAAGCTGGAGTACCAGTTGGGTCGCAGCGTCGCACTGGTAGGCGAAAGGGACGATAAAGGGCGGGTCGGTGGCGATTTGAAGTTTCGGCTGGAATTTCGCTAGGATCACCAAACCACGGATCGAATGGACGAGCGCCGCGATTTTTCTTCAAGGAAAAACCATTGAGTCGGTTCCTGCGCTATTCAATCCTCCTCCTGGTAATGTCTTCCCCCACAGTGGCCCAAGCGCTGATCCCGGATCCGGGGCTGGAAGACAGGCCCATCCAATCCATTTCCGTCACGGCGCGTGATTTCACGGCTCAGGATGTCAAAAGGATGACGGGATTGAGAGAGGGGATGCCCTTTTCGGTCGAAAGGGTGCGGGCCACGCTGCAGCCCCTCTACCAGACCGGACTCTTCAGGGACATCCGGATCGATGCGCAGCAAGGCGAAGCCGGCATCTTGCTCCTCTATCATTTCAGTGAAAAAATCTTCGTCGGGAAGGTGAACATTTCGGGACACACCTTTTCGACCAAGAAGATTCGAAACGCGCTCCAACTCCCGGAGGGCTCCGAGTTCTCCACCGATGCGTGGCGGGAGGCCCTCACACGGCTCATGAATTTTTACCACCGCAATGGATATTTCCAGCCCCAGATCACCCTGGATACCATTCCTCAGGAAAAAAAGACGGTGGTTGACCTCGAAATCGGCGTCCAGCAGGGGCCGCGCGTCCGCCTCAGCTCGATACGATTCACGGGAAACCGGGCGCTGCCCGACGTCCTTCTCTATCTGACCCTCGGTATCGCCGAAGGTTACTACAATGCAGACCATATCGATAAAGGTATGAAAAAGCTCGTGCGGCTCTATGAGAAGCGGGGATATTTGCAGGCAACGATCGGGCCGCCCGAAATACGCTACGACGAAGCGCTACAGGAGATTACCCTCGTTATCCCGCTCGAGGCGGGCACGCAGGTTAGAATCTATTTTACGGGATCCTTCGAAAAACAGGGTCTTTTCTGGCGAAAACCCCTGGAGAATCAACTCCTGATCAAGGAACAAAGCAGCATCGACCAAAACGTCCTGGAAGAAAGCCGTGAAAGGCTGGAGCAGTTTTATCGTGACCAGGGGTATTTATTCGCCAGGGTGGCCTACCGCCGGGAGGATTTCCAGGGCGAGAACAGGGTCAATATCACCTTCGATATCCAGTCGGGGAGCCAGGTCCTTTTGATGGATATTCGTTTCAAAGGCAATGAATCGGTTCAGGCCAAGGAGTTGCGCAAGGTCCTGACGAGCAAAGAAACCGGCATCCTGCTGCCTCGTTATATTCAACCCAAGACCATTGACCCAACCGACCTCAGGGCCCTGGCCTCATACTACCGCAGCCGGGGCTTTCTGGATGTGCGGGTCGAAAGCGAGCTGATGGTTCATCCGAAGGGAGACCGTGCCGACCTCCTTTTCAAGATCGAAGAGGGCGTTCAGACCTTTATCGAGGAGATCCGGTTCAACGGCAACCTCACCTTCACGGACGAGAAGCTGCTGTCCGTCAGCGAATTAAGCGCCGGCAATCCCTTCAACTTCGTCCGCGCCCGAGAGGCCGAATTCAAGATCCTGTCTCTTTATTCGAGCGTGGGGTATGCCTATGCCACCGTGGCCCTGTCCCCCACCTTCAGCGAGGATCGTCACGGCGTCGTGCTCGCCTATACCGTCGTCGAAGATCAGCCGGCATTCATCGGCAGGATCTTTCCCCAGGGAAACACCTATACAGAGGATCACGTCATCCTCCGCGAGCTCCTGATCCGGACGGACGATCCCTACGATGAGGAGAAGATCCGACTGAGCGTGCAGAGGCTCTATCGTCTCGGGTTCCTGAGCGAGGTCCGGATCGGGCCGATCCGGGAAGAAAAGGAGTATGTCCGGGACCTTCTTCTGTCCGTGCGGGAACGCAAAGCCGGCGCTTTGGAATTCGGCGTCGGCTACGGTGAGGTCGAGCGATTCAGGGGCTTCGTCGAGGCCTCGCACAGCAACCTTTTCGGGACGGGACGCCGGCTCAGCCTTCGGGCCGAATTGAGCCAGATCGATGAGAAGTACGTGATGAGCTACAAGGAGCCGTGGGTCTTCTCATTTGCCATGGACGGCCAGGCTGCGTTGATCTACCAGGTGGAGGAGCTGAAAAGCTTCGACCGCAGGACAATCGGAGGAACGGTCGGCCTGGACAAAAGCTTCAGCGATTATACGAAAGGTTCCATCCAATACCGGTTCGAGCAGAACAAATGCGAGGAAATCGAGGCCAATGCAGTCCTCACGCAGGAGGATCTGCAGCGAATCACCGTCGGGAGCATCATCCCTTCGCTGGTGAGGGACAGCCGCGACGATCCGTTCAACCCGACCCGCGGGTCCGTGAATGGTATAATCATCAAGGACAGCGCCAAGCTCCTGGGCTCCGAAACCCAGTTCGTCAAGACAACGCTGCAGAGCAGCTGGTATCAATCACTAACAGACTGGCTGGTGGTGGGCCTCTCGGGGCGGGGCGGCTTCGCCCAGAAATTCGGGGAAACCGAGGCGATCCATTGCAGTGAGCGGTTCTTCCTGGGCGGGCGGAGCACGATTCGGGGTTACAGCCTCGACACGGTAGGGGTGAACGGGCAAACGCTCATCAATCTGACCCCGACCGGGGGAAATGCGATGCTGCTCTTCAACACCGAATTTCGTGTGGCCCTCCCGAAGCGGTTCGGCCTCGTGCTGTTCGTGGACGGCGGAAACGTCTGGGAGGAATATCCGGAGGTCCAGCTTTCGGATTTCAAGTACTCCGTGGGCACGGGATTGCGGTACAACACCCCCGTCGGACCGTTCAGACTGGACTGGGGCTACAAACTGAATCGAGAGGAAGATGAAAGCGCCTGGGAATTACATTTCACCCTCGGGCACACTTTCTGACCATGAGGAATAAGATTTCAGGCTGGACTGGCTTGCATGCGGGTCACCGGCGGCGTGAGCAGGAAGGAGCGTG
>CAYGBP010000001.1:6910-11495 GCA_964348105.1 uncultured Nitrospirota bacterium | reverse complement strand
CCCCGGCTGGGGGTTCCCGGGAACGCAGTCGGTGAGCTCCTTCCAGGGCTCGTCGGACCTGGTCACCGAGTTCACGTTCATCTTCCTTCCCGACTCGGACGGCAACCTCGCCAGCCACGAGACCTTCCCCGCCGGCGAGCAGTTGCGCATGCGGGTCACCGACGGCGTGAGCAGGAAGGAGCGTGCGCAAAGGCCCGGCCCCGTTCCCTCATGGGACACGCTGCTTTCCGCAGGCAACCGGCCGCATTCTTTCTATTCCCCCGGACGTTGATGGCCATGCTCATCGGGGTGCTGTTAACCCTGGTGCTTGTCGGCGGGGCTTTCGCGAGCGGCGAGCGGATCGCCAATCTGAGCACGAGGATCAATGACTCCGAAATCCTGGTCTCGGCCAACCTGATCCGGGGATTCAGTCAGAGCACGGAAGAGGACATTCAAAACGGCATCCCGAAAGACCTTTTTTACTATATCCTTCTCAAGAGAAAACAGACCCTGTGGTACGACGAGGAGATTCTCTCCAAGACGATAAAATTCACGGTCAAATACGATTTATTGAAAAAGCAGTACCTGATCAGCAAGCGTATCGCTGGTACCACCACCCAGCAGACCGCCGAGGATTTCATCGCCATGAAGCGATTGATCTCCACCATCGAGAATGTTAAAATTGCGAACACGAGCCTCTTGGACGCCCGGGACACTTATTACGTCAGCATCAAGGCCGAGATGCGGGCCACCAAGCTGCCCTTCTACCTGGAATACTTCCTTTTTTTCATCCCTTTTCTGGAGGTGGATACCCCGTGGGCCAACTCGGGTCCGATCTATCGAACGATGCTCCATGAATCGTGAATGATCGATGAAGAATTCCGTGTCGAAGACGACTCAAACATCCGGCGAGGGTAAGCCCCGCGGTCTCTTGCGCCAGTATCAGCCGGCATGGGTCACATTCCTCCTTTTGGTTTTCTCCCTGTATCTGACCACCCGATACTACAAGGGCATCGAAAGCTCCGAGCTTTTCCCCAGCAATATCCTGGTCGTGACATTGGTCAACGTCAATATCATCCTGGTTATCCTGTTGATCCTGCTCCTCTCCCGCAATCTGATCAAGGCCTATTTCGAACGCCGTTTGCGGGTCCTGGGCTCAGGCTTCAGAACCAAGTTGATCGTTGCGTTCGTGGGACTGTCATTGATCCCATCCGTTTTGCTGTTCGCCGTCGCCACCGGCCTTTTGACCAGCAGCATCGAAAACTGGTTCTCCATCCAGGTGGACCGCTCGCTGGAATCCTCCCTGAAAATCGCCCAGGATGTGCACCAGGGCGCAAAGGACCGATCCATGCATTCTGCCGGGGAGCTGGCCAACGGCATTTGGGAGCGGCGCCTATTGGACGGAACAGATCCTGGAACAGTATCTCGCTACCTCGAGGGCAAGCTGCGTGAGCTGCGGCTGACCGGCATCGAGGTCTACCGCAATCCGAGGCAACCCTTCGTACGGGTGACGGCTCCCGATTTCGAAAGCGATCATTTCATCAGCCCCTCGGCGGAGCTTCTGAAGACGGCCTTCACCGGGACGATGGGTTTTGAGGAAATTCCTTTCAACCATGGGGCAGACACCGGAAAAATCATGCGCAGCGTTGCCCCGGTGCCGGGTAGCGCTCAGACGGGGGGCCTGGTGGTCGTGGATCTCTATCTGCCCGGCGCCCTGCTGGGTCAGATGGACCAGATCACCCGCTCGTTCGAAGATTTCAAGCAGCTCAAGGCATTCAAAAATCCAATCAAGGGCAGCTACATCCTCTCCTTTCTGATCATCACGCTCTTGATCATATTTTCGGCGACCTGGTTTGGATTCTATATCGCCAAGGGAATCACCATCCCCATCCAAAAACTGGCCGAAGGGACGCACGCCGTCGCACAGGGAAATCTGGATTTTCGGATCGACGTCAAGGCCCGGGACGAAATCGGGATCCTGGTCAAGTCCTTCAACAAGATGACGGAAGACCTCAAGAGCAGTAAAACCAATTTGGAAACCGCAAACCTGTCCCTCCAGTTATCCAATACCGAGCTGGACCGCCGGCGCGCCTATATCGAGACCATCCTCGACAATATCACGACGGGCGTGCTTTCGATCGATTCCCAGGGCTTCATGACCACGTTCAACCGGGCAGCCGAGAGAATCCTCAGCATCAAGCCGGAAGAGTTCAAGGAAAGACCGTACGCCGAACCCTTCAAGCAGTATGGCCTTGACGCCCTGGTTGAAGCCGTGGATGAGTTGCGGGCAGGCCCCAAATCCACGCTGGAAAAGGAGGTGGCCGTGAATCTCAAGGGCAAGGCCATCACGCTACACCTCACGCTCTCCAAGCTGCAGGAAGAGGACGGCCGGCCGATCGGCAGCGTCATGGTATTCGATGATCTGTCGGAATTGATCAAAGTCCAGAAAGTGGCCGCTTGGCAGGAGGTGGCGAAGCGCATCGCGCACGAGATCAAGAATCCCCTTACGCCCATCCAGCTGTCGGCCCAGCGGCTTCGCAAGAAATATTTCGAGGAGGCCGGGGACTTTAACGACATCTTTGACGAGGCGACCAAAATCATCATCGGCGAGGTGAACAGCCTCAAGAGCCTGGTGGACGAGTTTTCGCAATTCGCCCGCATGCCTTCACCACAACCGGAACCCACCAGCCTCGAGGCGATCCTTCAAGAGGTCATCCCCCTCTACCAGGGGGCGCACAAGGATGTCCGGATCCTATGCGAGCTCGATCCTCGAATTCCAACCCTCCGTCTCGACCGGGATCACATCAAGCGGGTCTTCGTCAATCTCTTCGAAAACGCCATTGAAGCCTTGAACAAGAAAGGGAGGATCTGGGTCAGGGGCGTGTATGAGCCGACCGAGCAGAAGGTCCGGATCGAGGTCTCGGACGAAGGGGGTGGAATTCAGCCTGAGGACCTTGAGAAATTATTTATGCCCTATTTTTCGAAGAAAAAGAGCGGAACCGGCCTGGGCCTGGCAATCGTCAATCGGATCATTTCTGACCACAACGGCCTGATCCGCGTCGTTCAAAACGAACCCAGAGGAACGAAATTCATCATCGATCTCCCGGTCGACACCGCGATCGGCAAGTAATCGCCTGACTATATTAGCACGTGCCACGACACGTCTATGCCTGAACATATTCTCATTGTAGATGACGAGCCCGGCATTCTGAAGACCCTGACCGGCATTCTGAAAGATGAAGGCTACCCTGTCACCACCTCGGGAACAGGGGCCGAAGCGCTCAGACTCATCAAGAAGGACCCGCCCACGGTGGTTCTCCTGGACATCTGGATGCCCGACCTGGACGGCATGGAGGTCCTGAACCGCATCCGCAATGAATTCCCCTACGTCATTGTGATCATGATGTCGGGCCACGGCTCCATTGAAACGGCCGTCAAGGCCACCAAGCTCGGCGCGTATGATTATATCGAAAAACCGATCTCCCTGGAAAAGATCACGCTCACGATTCGACACGCCCTTCATGAAAAAAGGCTTGAAACCGAAAATCTCCGGTTGAGAGAAAAGATCAAGAGCCAGCATGAAATCATCGGTGAAAGCCCCGCCATCCGTCAACTCAAGGAGCTAATTCGCACCGCGGCCCCGACCAACAGCCGGGTCCTCATCTCGGGCGAAAACGGAACGGGCAAGGAGCTCGTGGCAAAGGCAATTCACGCCTTCAGCCCCAGAGCGAATCGCCCCTTCATCGACATCAATTGCGCGGCCATCCCCGACACCCTGATCGAGGCCGAATTGTTCGGCTATGAGAAAGGTGCCTTTACGGGCGCAACCGTATCCAAGAAAGGACGCTTCGAGCTGGCGCACGAGGGTACCCTTTTCCTGGACGAGATCGCCGACATGAGCCTGGCCACCCAGGCCAAGGTCCTCCGTGTGCTGGAAGAACAGCGATTCGCGCGGGTGGGCGGGACGCGATCCATCGCGGTGGATGTCCGGATCATCGCGGCTTCAAACAAGGATCTGCCGGATGAGATCAAAAAGGGAAGCTTTCGGGAAGATCTCTATTATCGTCTGAATGTTATTCCGCTTCGCATCCCTTCCCTTCGGGAACGGAAAGAAGATATCCCTTTGCTGGTCAGCCACTTTCTGGACTCAGTCCCGCATGAGGCGGGAACGAGCCGGAAGGAGATTTCAAAGGAAGCGGTCGGCCTGTTGATGCAGCACGACTGGCCGGGAAATGTGCGGGAATTAAAAAACGCGATTGAGCGAATCCTGATCCTGTTTCCGCGTGACACGATCGAAGCCGAGGATCTCTCCCCATTCCTGGGACGGAGGCCCTCCGAAGGTCGTGCGCCCATGTCGCTGGAGCCCCCCGGATCTCTGAAGGAGGCGCGCTCGTTATTTGAAAGGGCCTTCATCTATCAGCGCCTCAAAGAAAATGACTGGAATGTCAGCAAAACGGCGGAAAGCCTCGGGGTCGAGCGCAGCCACCTGCACCGCAAGATCAAAACGCTCGGCATCACGGCAGGCAACCTCAAAGTCCGACACCACCGTGCACGCCAGCAGCTTCGCGAGCGCCTGGTGGAGACGTGTCGGTTCTGCGCGAAACAC
>CAYGBP010000001.1:2519-6900 GCA_964348105.1 uncultured Nitrospirota bacterium | reverse complement strand
GGCATTACATCAGCCGACGCCGAATCCGATTGAATTGCGCGATAGCCACGCGAATTACGGGGCGGAACCGGATTGTCCCGTTGAAGCTGCCGGTTTCTGTTCGATCTTCTCCGGATCCAGCCTCTCCTCCTCCAAGACGATCGTGTTGACCTGGCCCAAGGCGGATAGCGGACGGTCAAATCTCTCCTGGATGCCCACGGCCAGGATCACCAATCCATCCGGACGAAGATACTGGCGCGCCACCCTCTGAATATCCTGGCGGGTCACCCCGGCCACGTTGTCCCGGAACCGCTCCAGAAAGTCGGCCGGAAGGCCATAGTACTCCAGCCGCATCTGTCGGTTAACGATCTGGGCCGGACTCGTAAACGAAAAGACAAAACCGTTGAGGAATGATTCCTTGGCGCGCTCCAGCTCCTCCTCCGTCACCGGCTCCCGCTGAATCTTCCTTATTTCATCGGTGATGGCGGTGATCGCCTGGTGGGCGGCATCCGCCCGCGTCTGGGCATAGGCCACGAAGTAACCCCGATCGATATTCCCCGGATTCAACGAGGTGCCGACCGAATAGGCCAGGCCCCGGCGCGTCCGGATCTCCTGAAACAGGCGGCTCGTGAAGGGGCGGCCGCCGAGAATATCATCCAGCACCGACAGGGCAAAGAAATCGGGATTGTCTCTGCGGATGCTGAGGTGGCCGATCCTCAGATAGGCCTGCGTGAGATCCCGCTCAATGTAGTTCACCGATCCCGCGACATTATCCTCAACGGAAGGAACCGAGGGCAGCCGGACCTGGCCGCGCTTCCATTTTCCGAAACTCTTCTTGATCCGACGGATCATACTCTTCCGGTCGAAGTCACCCGTGATCCCCATGATCATTGAATTCGGATGGAAATAGTCCCTGTGAAATGCCAGGAGATCCTCCCGCTCGATGGATGAAATCCCGACGATCGTGGGTTCGCGCACGAAGGGATGCCCCTCTCCGTAGAGCAGCTTGTTGAATTCCCGCCGGGCAATGTTGGACGGAGAATCATTTCGCCTCAGGATACCCTCGATGACGGCCTTCTTGGCCAGATCCAGCTTCTGTTCATCCATGACTGGGTAGCGAAGAATCTCATGAAACAATTCCAGCCCCCGGTCGAAATCCTTTTTCAACACGTCCAACGAGGCATAACCCGCGTCGTTTCCGATCCCGGTTTCGATACTGGCCGCCAGAAACTCGAGCTCTTCGTCAATCTCGTCCCCACTCCATCGCCGCGTGCCACCGGTTCGAAGCACCGTGCCGGTCAGGCCCGCCAGACCGACACGGTCGGAGGACTCATAGATGGCGCCGGTCCGGATCATCACGCTGATCCGGATGATCGGAAGCTCATGGTCCTGCAGCAGATACAGGACCAGTCCATTGGAAAGCTGAATCCGCTCGGCCTTCGGGGGCTTGAACTCCACGGGGGGGAAGGTCATACTTCTCACGTCCTGACCGGCGGAATCGGCCGCGCGAAGTCCCGCGGGCTTGCCCGCTTCCCCTCGTGCCGCCGCCAGGACGAGAATCATTATCATAATCATAAGGGCCGCAACACCCCGAAGACGCTTTTTCGGGCGGGAAACGCTCACTCGGATTGCTCCTTCTCCTTTTTAACCAGGGTGGCCACGGTTCGATTCTCCTTTTGGAAATACCGGCCGGCCACCCGTTTGACGTCCTGCGCCGTCACGCCCGCAACGCGATCTCTCAAGCTGACCAGATAGCGCCAGTCCCCTGCCACCGTCTGATAATAGGTGAGCTGGGCGGCCAAGCCGCTGTTGGTGGCCAATGAACGGATGAGAGAGGCATCGATCTGGTTGAGGATGCGGGTCAATTCCCTTTCGCCGACCTCCTCAACCTTCAGCCGCTCCAGCTGCGCATAGATGGCCTTCTCCAGATCCGAGGGCGTGTGCGGCGCCCTGGGCACGCCGCCGACCACGAAAAGATTCGGAAAACGGGCCCCGGGAATTCCGGTGGACGAGAAGACATCAACCGCCAATTGGGCGTCCCTGATCACGGCGCGATACAGGCGCGAACTCCTTCCCCGAGAGAGCAGGGCGTCAATGACGGTCAGAACGTACCAATCCTCCGTTCCGATCTCAGGAATGTGATAACCGATCAAGACCTCCGGGTTGGCATCGAACTCGACCTCCACCCTCCTCTCCCCGACCTGAGGAGGCTCCCGGGTGAAGTGGTGGGTAGCCTCCGGGCGGGCCGGGATCGATCCGAAATGCTCCTGCAGCAGCTCGAAGGTTTCATCGGGGTCGATGTCGCCCACGATCGACAGAACGGCATTGCGAGGGGTGTAGTATCTTTCGAAAAAATCGCGGGTCTCGTCCAAGGTCAGGGCCTCGATATCGGAGGCCCAACCGATCGTCGGCAGACCATACGGATGAGCCTGAAACGCCGTGGTCAGAAAGGTCTCGTACAAAAGACCGGCCGGCCGGTTTTCGACCCGCAGACGTCGTTCCTCACGAACCACATCCTTCTCCTTGTAAAACTCCCTGAGAACGGTATGTGCCATCCGATCGGACTCGAGCCTAACCCAGAGGGGGAGGCGGTTGGAAGGAAGGTTGATAAAATACCGCGTGTAATCCCGACCGGTGCTGGCGTTGAAGCCGACACCGCCATGTTGCGCGTAGATCTGCCCGATCTCATTATTGATCACGAACTTCTGGGCCTCATCCTGGATCTGCTCGAACCGCGCCTTGAGGCGAAGGATCTCCTGCGGGTCCGCATTCCGGCCCTTGGATTCTTCGCGTCGCAACGCCTCCGCAGCCCGCTCCAGCTCGGCCAGCACTTTCTCCTCTGCGGCGTAGTCGGTGGTACCCAACGATCGGGTCCCCTTGAAGGCCATATGCTCGAAAAGATGGGCGACCCCCGTGATCCCGTTTCGCTCATGGACGGAGCCCACTCCATAGGTCAAATTGAACGACACGATTGGAACCTGGCGGCGCTCAACCATCAGGACCTTGATCCCGTTTTCCAGGCTCCTTTCAACGACGCGCTCGGCCAATCCCGTGTCCCGATCCTTTCCGGTGGCTCCATCTGGCAGGAAAGGAAAGGAGACTGCCGCCAGAAGAAGGATGGCCATGATCTGCTTGATTGCATTCATCAATCGATTCTTTCCGATGACATGGGGCTTGACTCGATCAGCGGGAGTCACAGAGCAGTCGGGGCAAATCCTTCGCCTGCTCGCAGAAATAATCGGGGTCGGAGGCCAATAAGTCCTCCCTCTTTCCAAAACCGTACCCCACAGCGCATGATCTGATCCCGGCCGCTCGCGCGGCCAGAATATCGTTGACGCTGTCCCCGATCATGATCGCCTTGGACGCATCCGAACCGGTCCGCTCCAAGACGCGATAGATGATCTCGGGATGGGGCTTCAGATGATCCGTGCTATCCCCTCCCAACACCACGTCGAAGTAGTCCTCACCCTGAAGTCCCTTGATGATTTTCTGGGTATACTCCATGGGTTTATTCGTCGCCACGGCCTTCTTCTTGGACCTGAATTCTTCCAACGCCTCTTCCACGCCGGGATAGAAGCGTGTCGTATCCAAAAGGTGCTCCAGGTAATGCCCCCGGAAGACACGCAGGGCTTCGTCATACACCGAGGGCCCCTCGTCCTGGAAGGCCCGTTGAAGAAGCATGCGAACCCCGTCGCCGACATACCCGTAAATCACTTCAGGGTCCTTATCCGGAAGGCCGAATTGTCGAAGGGTCAGGTTCACGGCGGTCGCGATATCCGATTTAGTGTCTGCCAATGTTCCGTCGAAATCAAATATCAACAGGTCCGTCGCCATTCCGCGCCGCCTCTTCCCCCGGTGATCCGGTTCACAACGTCCTCCACAGTACCTCGATTGCCGTTCCGTTGACGGCGCGCGCCTCCGGCGTCGCCAGAAATACGGCCACGTCCGCGATATCCTTAGGCTGGGTCATCTTCCATTCCTTCACGGACCTTGCCGGCATCGGCATCTTGGTCCCGATCAGCGCAGGGCAGATTGCATTGATGTTGATGTGGTAAGGCTCCATTTCCTGCGCCAGCGCCTGGGTCAATCCGATCACCCCGAATTTCGCGGCGCAGTATGCCGAAAAATTGGAAAAACCCTTCAACCCAGCCTCCGAAACGACATTGACAACGCAACCGGACCGGCGGCGAATCATGAATGGGAGAACCTGCCGGGTGACCAGGAAGACACCCTTCAGATTCACTGACAGGGTCCGGTCCCAAATTTCGGGCGAGGTCTCAATCAGCGGTTGGATATGGACCACGCCGGCATTATTGACCAGAATGTCGATCTGCCCGCGAAAGCCTTCCACCTGGCGGACAACCTCCCGCACCTGGGACTCATCCGTCACGTCCGCCTTGAT
>CAYGBP010000001.1:0-2493 GCA_964348105.1 uncultured Nitrospirota bacterium | reverse complement strand
GGTTCTGGCCACCACGGCCACATCCGCCCCCTCATCCGCCAAGGCCAGCGCAATCGCCCGCCCGACGCCCCTGCCCCCGCCCGTTACGATCGCCATCCGATCCGACAATCTCATCCACTCCTCCCGTCCGCCCCTGCGGGGCCCCATCCCTTGACTCGAAAAGTCCTTATGTTACAATATCGCAAACCCACGCACTCTTTGCGTGAGCCATGTTTAATTATAGCAGGGGTTGGCCGTGTTTCAAAGCCAGGAGTCCAGCAGGCTGTTCCAGCAAGCCCAACAGCTTCTTCCCGGCGGCGTCAATAGCCCCGTACGCGCCTTCCGTGCAGTCGACGGGCAGCCCATATTCATCGAGCGGGCAGAAGGCAATCGACTTTGGGACGCCGACGGCAATGAGTTTATAGACTACGTCCTTTCCTGGGGCCCCATGATCCTGGGGCATGCCCACCCCGCAGTGGTCGATGCCGTCAAGAAGGCCGTTTCCAAAGGCACCAGCTTCGGCGCCCCCAACGAAGGCGAAGTCAGGCTGGCGAAGATGATCTGCGCCGCCATGCCCTCCATCCAAATGATCAGAATGGTCAACTCAGGCACCGAGGCCACCATGAGCGCCATCCGGCTGGCCCGCGCCTACACGAAACGGGACAAGGTCTTGAAATTCGAGGGCTGCTATCACGGGCATGTGGACAGCCTGCTCGTGCGGGCGGGATCCGGGGCCACCACCTTGGGCATTCCGGACAGCCCGGGGGTGGCGCGGGAAACAGTCGCACACACCCTGACCCTCCCGTACAACGATCTCAAGGCCGTCCAACAACTCTTCGCCAAGGAAGGCGGGCAACTGGCATGCGTCATCGTCGAGCCGATCGCAGCGAATATGGGGGTCATCCCTCCAGCGGATGGTTTTCTCGAAGGTTTGAGCGAGCTTACCCAAAATCACGGCATCCTGCTGATTTTCGATGAAATCATCTCCGGTTTCCGAGTCGGCTACGGCGGCGCCCAGGCGCTTTACGGCATCCAGCCCGATCTGACCTGCCTGGGAAAAATCATCGGTGGCGGTTTTCCGGTTGGGGCTTACGGCGGCCGAAGGGAAGTCATGGAGAGGGTGGCACCCTGCGGCCCGGTCTACCAGGCCGGCACGCTGTCGGGAAACCCGGTGGCCATGCAGGCGGGCATCGCCACCCTCGAGCATCTGTCCGAGCCCTCGGTTTACGCTGAGCTGGAGGAGAAGGCAAAACATCTGTTCGAGGGAATGATCGAAGCTGCGCAGGGCGTCGGCATGCCGGTGTGCCCGACCCGGATTGGCTCCCTGCTCTCATTTTTCTTTACGGCTGAAAAAGTCACGGATTACGCCTCGGCCAAGACATCGGACACAACAAGATTCAAGCGGTTCTTCGCCTTCATGCTGGAGCAAGGATTTTATCTCGCCCCCTCCCAGTTCGAGGCCCTCTTTCTCTCAACAGCCCACACTCACCAGGATATCAACCGGACGATCGACGCGGCGCGACGGGCATTCAAATCCTTAGGATCCTGATCAATCCAGCTTGCTCAGGCGTTCCAGGTCCTCTTCCCTGCCCACGATCACCAGCACGTCCCCTTTCTCCAGCACATCCTCCGCCGCGGGGCTGACATTGAAGATTTCCTCCGTTTTGACCGTCCCCTTGACCACCCGCGCCACCTTCTTCTTGACGGCGATCACGTTCACGCCGAAAAGGGTCCGGATCTGGCTCTCCTTCAGCTTCTTTCCGGCAATCTTGGAAGGGACCGCAATTTCTTCAATGCTGTATCCCGGAGAGAGCTCCAAGTATTCCAGGACATTGGGGGCAATGAGCCGGTGGGCCAGGCGAACGGCCGCATCCCGCTCCGGGAATATCACCTCCGTGACGCCCAGGTTCATCAGGATTCTGCCATGCAACGGGGTCACGGCCTTTGCGATGATCTGGCCGATCCCCAGCTCCTTGAGCGTCATCACGATCAGGATGCTGGCCTCGATGCCCTCTCCGATGCTCACCACAGCGACATCCACATTCTGCGTGCTCACCGTCTTGAGGGCCTTGACGTCCGTCGCGTCGCACTGAACGGCATAGGTGGCGAAATCGCTAACGGCCTCGATCTTGTCTTCGTCCTTGTCGATTGCCAAGACCTCGTATCCCTTCTTGATCAGGGTTTCGGCGACGTTAAATCCAAAACGGCCCAGCCCGATCACGGCAAATTGGCGCATGAATTCCTCCCGTATTGCATCATTAACCGATCATGACCTTTTCTTCCGGATACCGGTACCGCTCGTGCCGGGGGGTGCCGATCGCCCCGATCCCAATGGTCAGGGGCCCCAGTCTCCCGATAAACATCGCAAGGATCATGAGGTATTTCCCGAAATCCGAAAACGTCGCCACCAGGCTCCGGGAGCCCCCATCTCCCGTTGAAAGGCCCATCGTGGCCATCCCGGAGACCACTTCGAATAGGGTCACGATAAAGCCCCTTTTCTCAATATAAAGAATG